>JAEUQN010000100.1 GCA_016789725.1 Blastocatellia bacterium
GCTGGCTCCACAAACCCGTGATGGCCCATCACCAACAACACCGCGCACCCGCGCAGAAAATCAAGCTGAATTAAGCGTAGTCCCTTCATTCATGTGGCGAATTCAGACGATAAGCGCCCCTCTCTGACCGACAACCTTCATTTCGATCATTCTACCGAAAGAGCTTCTGCGCAAACGCATTCAGATATTGCCGCCAGTTGATCCAGGTGTGACCACCACCGCTGATCTGCATTTCGTGCTTGATGTTGTTCTTCTTCAGAATTTCGTCGAGGTTCTTTGAGCCAGCAAAAGCCAGTGTATCTTTGTCGCCGCAAGTGACTTCAAACAGCTTGATGCTTTTGTTGACCTGATCGGCGCTCTTCAAAAACGTTGCGCTGCGTTGCTCAAAATCCGCTGTCGTCGCAACCGCTACGCCCGCACTCCACACGCCGACATAGCCGAATTGATCGGGATGCAATGCAACGGTGCGCATCGTCTGGCCGCCACCCATCGAAAGCCCCGCCAACGCGCGATTTGCACTGCCGGTTTGCACGCGGAACGTCTTCTCGACAAACGGCACGACATCCTTGAGCAATTCGCTGGCGAAACGTTCCTGAAACGCGGCATTCGCGGCAGGGTTCGGCGGAGCGCCCGGCACCACATTCGGACGCGGCAAACTGCCGTTCGGCATCACGACGATCATCGGCTTGGCTTTTTTCGCCGCAATCAAATTGTCGAGAATGAATCCTGCACGACCAATCGTGCTCCAGCCGGAATCTTCATCGCCACCACCGTGCAGCAGATAAAAAACGGGATATTTCGCTTTGCTGGTGTCATAACCCGGCGGCGTGTAAACGTGCAAGCGGCGTTGTTCATTCATTGTAGACGATTGATACCAAACCCTGCGCACTTCGCCGTGCGGCACGGCTTTCAAGGCTTGAAAATCCGCTTCGCTGCCAGGAACGAAGAACATGTTGTCTACGGTTGTGGTTCCCTGCTTGATCACCGCGTTTTTCGGGTCAAGTGTGCGCACGCCGTCTACAGTAATTGTGTAGCTGTAATAGTCGGCGGGCAAAGGTCCAACCGTGATTGACCACACGCCGCGCTCATCCATGATCATCTTGCCGACCGTGCTTAACCCCGGTGGAATCCAATCGCCGCCGACCGTAACGTCACTGGCTTTCGGCGCATAGAGGCGAAACGTCACGCGCTTGTCGGCGTGAACTTCCGGTGAAACAAGCGTGTCATTTGGCGTGGGTTGGCGCGGTGGTTGCTGCGCGAGCGCCGTAAAACAAAACAGTGTGAGCAGAAAGAGGGTCGAGAAAGATTTGCTGCTTGTCATAATTGATTACCTCTGAAAATGTACGACAGGCGAGCCGCCTGTCGTACATCGTTACGCTCCGGTTTTATTGCCTTGAAATAACAGCGGCGCAAATTCGCTCAAACAGCGCCGCCAGATTGGCCACGTGTGCAGGCCACCTTCGTAAGTACGGAAGGTATGCCGAATCTGTTGTTTGTTGAATAAGTCAGATGCTTCTTTTGCCCTTGTGAAGACCGGGTCTTTGTCGCCCACGCCATACCAGAACACGTTCAATTTCGCATTCGTGCCTTTCGCATCATCCAGCACGGGTTTGTTCTTCGTCGCCCAATCCTGTCCCGGCGCAGAGCTGAACACGCCGATAGCACTAAACAAATCCAGATGACCAAAGCCGATTGCGAAGGCTTGTCCGCCGCCCATTGAAAGCCCGGCAATCGCGCGATTCTGACGACCGGGCGCGACGCGGTATTTTGCCTCCGCCCACGGCATCAGGTCTTTCAGCACGTACTCTTCCATCAGCGGCACATTCTTCGCGGCGAGTTCACGTGGTGAACCAAACGGAACAGCGTGGCCAAGTGGCATCACGATAATCATCGGTTTGGCTTTCTTTTCCGCGATCAGATTGTCGAGAATCAAATTTGTCGCGCCCACCTGCGTCCAGCTTTCGGCGGTGTCGCCGCTGCCGTGCAGCAGGTACAGCACGGGATAGCGTTGTTTCGGATTCTTTTCATAGCCGGGCGGCGTGTAAACAAACACCTGTCGCGTCTCGCCGTTGATGACACGCGTGCGCAGCCAGTTTGACTCTACGCTGCCGTGCGGAACATCGCGCACTTCCCACGGTGCGCCTTTTTGCGGGACTTCGACCAGACTTGCTGAGGTGCGTTGCCGCAGCTTGATGCGCGGGTTCACCGGATCAGCCATCGTGACGCCGTCCACCGTGAACGAATACAAGTGAATCGTTGCTTCAATCGGGCCAACGGTTGTACTCCAAACGCCTTCGGCATCTTTGGTCATTGGGAGTTTGGTGCCGGGCGGAACCCAATCGCCAAACAGCGTAACTTCGGCAGCTTTCGGCGCGCGAAGGCGAAACGTGACTTTGCCGTCCGCGTGGACTTCGGGCGAGACGAGACCGTCTGGCGGCGGCGTTTGCGCAAAGCTGGATGCCACAATGAAAAGCGCAGCTATCAGTAGAAGTAAGTTGGTTTTCATATTTGCAGTTGGTATTTATGCTGGCAGAAAAAAGGGCAGGAAAAAAGGAAAAGCTGGCAACATCCATGTCAATAACCCAACCGCGATAATGCCAAAGAAGCTTTTCCTGCCCCTTTTTTCCTGTCAGCGATTTTTACTCCACAATCGCCTGCATCACGGCATTTTCAAAATCCCGATGCAGACCGCGATTCGCCGTTTGAATCATCAGCACAGCAACAATTTGTTCTTTGGGGTCAACCCAGAAATGCGTGCCGAACGCGCCATCCCAACCAAAGCTGCCCATGGAACGGCGCGAATCAGCTTTGATTGGATCAACTACAACTTCGACGGTGAAGCCAAAGCCCATTCCTACGGGGCGTCCGAGTTGGCCGGGAAACAGTTCGCCGGTGTGGTTCGACGACATCAACGCGACGGTTCGGGGCGAGAGGAATCGTTTGCCATTCAACTGTCCGCCGTTCGCCAGCATTTGCGCGAAGTGGAAGTAATCTTCTGCCGTGCTGACCAAACCTGCTGCGCCAGAAAAGTACACGCGATTCATCAACATTCCCTGATTCGGATGTTTTTCGAGCTTGTCCCCTGCGCGGCGATAGAGCGTCATCAAGCGGCTTTGCCGATCTTCAGGCAGCGCAAAGAACGTGTCTTTCATACCGAGCGGATCGAAAACGCGTTGCTTCAGGAATTGATCGAACGTTTGCCCCGAAGCGATTTCGACGATGCGCGACAGCACGTCTATGCCGGCCAATCCGCTGTAGCGAAATTGCGTGCCGGGCTGAAAATCCAAAGGCAAAGCACCAAGCCGTGGAATGAAATCTGCCAGCGTATCAGTCGGCTTGCGCGCTTGCATTACTTTGGCGGCTTCTCCCGCTGAAGCGCCGCCGCTGCCCAATCCTGATGTATGCGTCAATAGATCGCGTACGGTGATTTCCCGTGTGGCCGAAATTGTGGAGATTTCCGGTACGGGCGGCGGTTGCCCTTGCGCCACGAGCGCGGGAACTGACGGTTTCGGGATCGCCACTTTGGGATTTTTGAATTCCGGGATGAAGCGGGAAACAGGATCGCTGAGCCGAACTTTGCCTTCTTCCACCAGCATCATAATCGCCACGCCAGCGGCTGGCTTGGTCGAAGAGGCCATGCGAAATATCGCATCTTTGCGAATCGGCTTTTTGGCTTCGATGTCCATCAGACCGTGCGCTTCGTAATGCGCGATGCGGCCTTTGCGCGCGACCAGGGTGACAGCGCCGGAAATCTGATTGCTCTCAATGTAGCGTTGAATGACTTCGTTGATGCGTTGCAACCGCTCCGTCGAGAGACCAACGTCTTCCGGTTTTGCGGTAGGCAAGGTTTGTGCAGGCAGTGACAGGGACAAAGCCGCGATGAGCACATAGCCCAGCAGCACGCGCAGTCGCATTGAGTCTTTTTTCATGGGGATTTCTTTCTACGATTCAAGCTGCGATTCAAGTTTGCATCAAGCCACAACAATTTTCTCATTGAAGTACCGCAGGCAGGCTTTGACGTTGTCTTCTTCAACTTTGGCTCGCTCTTCACGCGGTAATTGATCCACAGTCGGCAACGGATCACGACTCGCTTTTTCGTTCACAAGCTTCATTGTTTGCGCCAGGTATTTGCCGTTTCGATCAGGAAAGACTTCCCAATAAGCCTTCGTCAGACACGGCACTTTCAACGGGTCGCGCGTAATCATTTCGAGTGAGAATTTCGCCTGCGGATTGGCTTTTTGGATAATTGCCACGATCTTCGGCAAATCCAGCAGGCCAGTTCCGAGCGGAACTTCAGAAAGCAAAAAGCCATCAGCGTACGGTCTGACGCCCATATCTTTGATGTGCGTGGATTTGGCGTATGGCGCAAGTCCCTCAATCAATTCCATTGGCTCATCAAGCATGGAAATGTTGTTGCCGAAATCCAAACAGACTTGCAGGTATTGGCTCTGATAAGTTCTGAGCAGCCGCAGGAAATCTTCGAGCGTCCAGTCTTTGTGATTTTCGAGCGCAACAACGACCTTGTATTTTTCGATGATTGGCATTGCCAGTCGCAAAGCGTTGAGAGTTTGATCCACCCAGTCTTTCCATTCCTTCAGCGTCTTGAAGGTTTCGTAACGACGCCCGCTTAACATTGCGGCGCGCGCGACAGTCACACCGATGGACTGGCAATCGGCCAAGCTTTTTTCTAACCCGCTCATATCCCCGTTACGTGGAATTGAAACCATTCCCTCCAGATACATTCCCAATTCATCGGCGCGGGTACGCAGTTTTTTCAAATCGCCATTCAGTCCCGTTTGCACGCCGCCCGCACCGAGCGCATGACATCTTTCCAAAAACTGTAAAGCATCACGTCCCTGCGGTCGTGGGGCATTTGCGGCAGGTGCAGCACCGACACCGGGACGCGCGGGGCTGCCGGGAATTTGCGCGCCCATAAATGACGTGGAGGCAATGCCCATTTTGCTGAGCGGGGCGGTCGCTGAATTCGCCGAAACTGAATTGGCAAAGACGGATGGAGTCAAAGCGGTCATCACCAACGGCGCAGCGGATTGATAAAGAAAATCTCTTCGGGATGGATGGTTGTTCATGGGGGTATTCCGGTGATTGTAGGAAGTGGGAATGGGTCAGTTTCAGTTTTATGAGCGTGTGCAAGTGACGTAGCCGCCACCTGCACACGACTCAGGAATGCGTGCTTAGCTTAGGACATAGCTCTTTTCGACCGCAGGATCAAAGGTGACGCGCTTCTTTTGCAGGTACGCGATCTTGCCCAGATTCGAGGCGAGCGCCGAGCGATGTCCGCTCACGACATCAGAATTCGGCGTCTTGCGAGATTTCAGGCAGGAGATGAAATTGCGAACGTGCTCCGTTTCCAACGCCATCGCCGCACGTCCGACAATCGGTTCTGCCGGTGGTTGCCCACGTCGGAAGGCTGGCGTGAAGCGATACCCCCCGCGATCAATGTAAAGCATTCCGCCTTCGCCCATGAATTCAATCGCCGCGCCACGCGCGCCTGGCACTAACGTCGCTTCAAAGGTGGCTGTCCACTTCTTCGGATATTCGAGCAAAATCGAAATGGTGTCCGGCGCATCGCGTCCGTCGTTGTAATGATAGACGCCCCCTGAAGCCACGGCGGCTATCGGCAGTTCTTCGCCCATATACCAATGCACAACGTCAATCCAGTGCGTGAACAGATCGGTGATTTGACCGCCGCCAAAATCCAGATATGCACGCCAGTTGTAGAATTGATGGGCATTGAACGGACGCGGTTTGGCAGGACCAACCCAACGTTTCCAATCCAAACCAGCAGGCTGTTCGGTGAAATTTGGTTTGCGTAAATGATAGCCGTTGCCGTGCCAATACGTGCGCACATACGAAATTTTGCCGAGCTTGCCGCTGTCTACGAATTCAGCTTTGGCTTGTGCGTAATGTGTGCCGCTGCGTTGTTGCAAACCGACCTGCAAAACGCGTTTGTTGGCTTTGACAGCTTCGACCACTTTACGGCCTTCCTGCCACGCCCACGTCAGCGGCTTTTCGACATACACGTCTTTGCCCGCGTTGCAGGCATCCACGGCGATAGACGCGTGCCAGTGATCCGGCGTCGCAATCAACACAGCATCCACATCTTTCATGGCAAGAAGAGCTTTGTGGTCGCCCGTCGTAGTCGCTTTGCCACCTGATCTTTCTTTGGCCATCAACGCATTCTTTTCGTACACGTCACAAATCGCGGCGAACTCGATTTCCGGTTCTTTCACAAAATGGTTCATGACCTGAAGCGCACGATCTCCTGAGCCAATAACGCCCATGCGAATGCGATCATTTGCACCTAACACATTGTTCCAATTGGCTGCTGTGAGCGTAAGCCCTGCACCAGCCGCGACGCGTGCTGAATCGCCGAGAAAGGCACGGCGAGTTTTCTTTTCAAGTGACATATCGAAACTCCTAGTTGAGGTTAATGATTGCGGGCCTGGGTATGGATTACCGATCCAGACCGTTGAGACCTTTTTTGTAATTCGGGTCCATCGCAGCGTAATCGGTGCGATAGCTGACTGAATTCGCCGTTGGAAAATTGGCGGGGACTTTTTGCGTAACTTTGCCGGTTGCTGCCCACTCTGTGCCGCGCTGTAACATCGTGATCGCCCCCACGCAACTCAGTGCCATCACGTCATGTCCCATTGCCGTGTGAAAGATTTTGCCTTTGCCATAACTCAGCGTCATCAGCATCGGCTCATCTCGATTCGTGCCACGGTTGCTCGGATCGGCAAACGCGGTTCCCAGAACGTTCATGTTTTTGCCGGGTCCGCGCAAATTCGTGTATAGCTCATCACCCTGGTGCATCCAGACTTTCGGCAGCCCCTTGGTAACCGGATGCTTCGTGTCGTGGAGCATGATTTGATAGGGTTGGCGTGCGCCGTGATTGCCCGCATTGCCGGGCGCATTGTCAGAGGTCAGCTTGCCATCCTTGAAAAACCAGAGCGGCCCGGAAGCTTCATTGCGCCCACGCCAGCCGCCAATGCCGATCATTTCGTTGAATTCTTTCCATTTGCCAAAGGCATTATTGGCGGCGTGAACGACGACCAGCCCACCGCCATTTTTCACATATTGCTCAAACGACGATTTCAGCTCAGCGGACCAACGTTCATCGGGCGCATCGTAATTCATCACGATGACTTGATACTTGCTGAATTCCGGCTTGAAGTTACTGAAGTCACCTTTGGCTGGCGGCGCAGTTACAACCTCCACTTGAAATAAGCCTGTTTCCTCAAGCTGTTTTTTCAGCACTGGCGTCACGAGTTGCCATTTGTGATACGGTCCTCCACTTTCACCGTCGAGCAACATCACGCGAATCGGCGCGGCGGCTTGTACGGCAAGAGCGAGGAATATGATAGTGAGTAGCGAAAGAATTGTTGGCTTCATTTGCTTTCTTGATCAGTAGAGAGAATTTTCTGCTCTCCCGTTGAAATTCCCAGTTGTGACATGATTTCGGGTAGGTTCAAGCCCATCGCCTGCATCTGCTGTAGCAGCGAAAAAATCAGCGCCGGGCCGGTTTGGGCAAAGCGGTTGATCGGACTGTCGCCCGTTCCATTGCCGTTGCCGTGATCAATCATCACGACTTTGTCAATCTTGCCGAGCGGTTCCGCGACCGCGCGTAACGCCGGAGCCGTAGATTCGATGATCGCGGGCAATTTTTCGAGCAAGGTTTGCAGTCGCGCGGCATCATTGAATTCGCGCCAAGCGGCAGCCTTTTCTTTGATCGCAGCAGCTTCGGCCAAGCCTTGCGCTTCGATAGCTTTGGCTTGCGCGAGTCCTTGTGCCTGAATCTTTTCGGCTTCGGCATTGCCGAGCGCGCGAATCTTTTCCGCTTCGGCACGACCTTCGGCTTCAATCGCCGAGGCGCGGCCAGTGCCTTCGCGTTGCAGTTTTTGGCTCTCGGCCTCGGCTTGCGCAATCATTGCCTGCTTGCGGCCTTCGGCAGCGAGGATCGCCGCTTCCTGTTCGCCCTGCGCGCGTAACACGGCGGCGCGGCGTTCGGCTTCGGCTTTCTTGATAACAGTGGCTTCGAGTTCTTTTTCGCGGCGCAGAACTTCCTGTTCCTGCACGGCGATTTGCTCCTGGGTGCGAATCTTTTCGACGCGCACTTCTTCAGCGACGACTTCCTGTTTGGCTTTGGCTTCCGACAGCGGCCCGGCCTGTTTCGCCGTCGCGCGTTCCTTTTCGATTTCGGCTTCGTACTGCGCGCGTTTGACTTCGGCTTCGCGTGTTGAAAGTGCAATCTCAGCTTCGGTTGAGAGCCGAACTTTTTCGCCTTCCTGCAAGGCGATAGAAGCTTTGATTTTCGAGTCGCGTTTCGCTTCGGCTTCACCGATGTCAGCGTCGCGTTTGACTTCCGCCGTACGGCGTTTGCCGAGCGCATCGAGGTAGCCTTCTTCATCGCTGATTTCCTGAATCGTCAGTGCATCCAGACCAATGCCCATTTTTTCGAGATCAACCGCTGCTTCAGTCGTCAGCTTATGGGCGAAACTTTGCCGATCTGCATTGATTTCTTCGACCGTGAGCGTGCCGAGAATGGCGCGCAAATGGCCTTCCAGCGTCTGAAACACAAGCTGATGAAACTCGCCGTGCTGCATTCCCAGAAAGCGTTCTGCCGCTGCACGCATAGATTCGTCATCGCCTTTGATTTTGACGTTGGCAACTGCCTTGACCGAAACCGGCACGCCCTGCGACGTGTACGCGCGCGATGTCGTCAGCGGCACGGGCAAGACGTTCAGGTTCAGGTATTCGACCTTTTCAAGAAACGGAATCACCAACGTCGCCCCACCCCGCACTAACCGATAGCCTACCGCCGTGCCATCACTCAGTTTCCGCTTGCGCCCGGAAATGACTGCGGCCTGGTTCGGCGAAACTTTGATGTAGTTTTTTCCGACCAAACCAAGCGCCAGCAAAAAGCCGACTATTACTACCGCAATCACGATCAGCGGAACTAACGCAGATTCAAGCACGTGAATAGCCTCCTTCTACAATGACTTTGCTAACTGTTGGGCGGCAGATACAACTTCGCCACTTCTTCATCAAAGCTAACGATCACCATTTCTTTAGCAACTTCTTCGATCAGCACGAACGCACCTGCGTTGATTTCGACATTCTCGCGCGAACGCGCCAATTTTTCGACTCGTTCCTCGCCCACACGACAACTGATTTTCCCCACGCTGTTGGGATGGATGGCAACCACGACTTCTGCGATGCGTCCGACTAAGCTATGAGCACTGATCGAACTGGATGCCTGTTGTCGGTACAAAGTCTGCCCGAAGAAAAAGATGATTGCGCCAAGCGCGATTCCACCCACTAATCCCAACACTGAACTCAGCACCACGCCCACCCCTAACCAAGTCCCCAGCGCTCCGCAGCCACCAAACGCTGTTGCAAAAATGCTGATCACGCGCGTATCCAGAATCCCCATGTCGTGCGCATCGCCGCCAGCATCGTGTCCCAGCATATCGAATAAGTCGCCCAACAGGAATGACGCCAGTAGAAAGAGAAATCCCGCTGCGGTGATGAGCAGAAAAACGGTCAACGCATTCAGTTGAGACAGAAAATCAACCACAGGAAATCGCCGCTCTCAAAAGCTCAGGCAAAGGAGAACATCTGACCTACCGTTTGGTTCGCGTTTTGGGTTTCGCGCCCGTTTTCACGATCAATTCGGTCAATAAGTCCACCGCTTGATCCAGCGGCAAAAAATCTGCGACATCAATCGGCGTCCGCCCCATCGCATTGCGCTCATCCAATGGCGCACCTTTCTCGGCGAGAAAGCGAATCACTTTGCAAATTTCTTTCTGATTCGCACTCGGCCCAACGCCTGTGACGGCGGAGTGAATAACCGTGCTTTTGCTGGCCGTGACGGCTTTGACATCCGAATCCAAAGTAAAAACGTACTCGACCATTTCGACATTCGTGCTGGCAACGGCTTGCATCAACAAGGTGGTGCCGTCTTCGCCTTTCAATTTTGGATCAGCGTTGGCGGCAACCAATAACTTCACGATGTCCAATTGATTCGCACGTGCCGCGACATGAAGCGGAGAAATCTCGCCAGCAGGTGGACGGAAAAAGCCCTGCGGCGCACGCGCTAACACGGCAGCATTGCGCGCGTTCGGATCGGCTCCTTTTGCCAGCAGTTTTTTGACAAGTTCGGCATCACCCAATTGCGCCGCGCCATGCAGCGGCGTATTGCCACGCGGGTCGGCAGATTTGACATTCGCTCCACCATCTACTAATGCCATTGCAGCAGCAGCACTGCGAAAAGCGGCAGCCGCGTTCAAGGCAGGCGTGTTATCAGGCATTTTCGTATTCGGGTCGGCCCCTGCCGCCAGCAAATGCTGAACAGATTTGCTGTCATTTTTGACGATAGCAAACAGCAAAGAGGTATAGCCTGTTTTGGAAACAGCTTTAGCATCCGCGCCCGCCGCGATCAGGGTTTGCACAACATCCGAATGACCTTCTGAGGCAGCCCACATCAACGCGGTTTGGCCTTTGCGCGCTTCGGCCACATTGACCTTGGCACCGCGTTCCAGCAGCAATTTGACGGTTTCGATGTTGCCCGTATTGGCCGCCAACATTAAGGCCGTCGTGCCGTCCCATCGTGCGGCATTGACCTCTGCCCCCGCGACGAGCAGCTTTTTCACAAGTGCGGCATTGCCGTTGTTACAAGCCAAGGTGAGCGGCGTTTCTCCGTACTCATCTGCGGTGTTGACTTTGGCACCAGCATTCAATAGCAACTCTGCGGCCTTTTGATCATCAAGATAAATCGCCCACGCCAGAGCTGTCGCACCGTCCGGCTGCGCAATATTCACATCCGTCTTGGCATTAATGAGTGCAATCAGTGTTTTATGATCGCGGCGCTTGATGGCATCCAGCAATTCCGCCGAGCCAGTCGCCAAACACGGCACCGTCAGCAGCCCCAGTACGATCCAACCCGTGAGCAATTGTCTCGATTTTTTCATGGGATTACCGACCCTCGCTTGACGGCGGAACAACGCCTTTCAGCCGCATATAAACGGCCATGTAACCGTACTCTTCATTCGAGTGCGAGACAGTTCTGACCAACGCACCGAGCCGTGTGCTTTGTCGTTGCCCCATCGAAATCATTTCGGTGGCCTTGGCATCCGTCAGCGCCTCAAAGGCTTGGTCACAAAGCGAAAAGGATTCCTTCAATGCCGCCACTAAGTCGGCCTTTGAAGTCTTTGATGAGGCATTCAAACTCTTCATCTCGCCCATCACCGCCGAGCAAGTGCGGGCCTGTGAGTCCGCCACGTGTCCGATCAGTTGCCCGAAGGTGCGAATCTCTGCCGTCGCCTTGAACGCGTAATGCTCTTCGGGCATTTTCTCTGCCATTTTGAGGAGGTTATTTTTGACGCCTGTGTACATTTGCCTGGCTTCTGTACTCAGCGGGTTAGGACTCGATGCGGCTTGCGGCGCACCCGCCTGACCACCGGTTTGTGCCAAAGCTGTAGCCGCCAAAATTGCGATGAGAAGAAAGGTCGCACGGTTCATCGGGGACTCCTTTGGTTATGCGGCTAACAGTGCAGCCAACCGCAAGGTTTAGGAAAATTTCTCGGCAAACAGAATCGTCTGCCGCAAATTGACAAGGTTAGTTTTTGGAAAGCTGTACAGGCTTTTCCAATTCCAGCTTGCCGGTACTATCGCCAAATTTTTCAGTAGGAACGCCCGCTTTTTCCAACACCGTCAGCAATAAATTATTGAGCGGCGTTTCTTTTGGATACATCACATGGCGATTGCCTTTGACTTGCCCCGCGCCGCCGCCAGCTAAAACAATGGGCAGGTCGTGATGCGTGTGCAAATTGCCGTCGCTGATGCTGCTGCCATACATCACAAGCGAGTTGTCCAAGAGGTTCCCACCCACGTCCGGTGTCGCTTTCATGCGTTCCAGCAGGTAGGCAAACAGCTTCACATGGACCTCATTGATCTTGGTCACTTTGGCAATCTTATCTTCGTCGTTCTGATGATGCGTCAGATTGTGATGACCATCGGAAATGTTGATGTTGCGATATGGGCGATTGCTGCCTTCGCGCGCCATCATCAGCGTAATCACACGCGTCAGATCGGTTTGATAGGCCAGGACCTGTAAATCCATTACCATCTTGACGTGATCTTCAAATTCTTCCGGCACGGCGGTGGGACGCTGCATCACGGGCATTTTCACTGTTGCGTTTTGTTGCTCGGCCTTTTGAATACGGCGTTCGATGTCGCGGATGGCATCGGTGTATTCATTCATCTTGGCACGATCCTGCGCACCCAACGAGGCATTCAATCGTTTGAGGTTGGTGTTGACATAATCCAACAGGCTGCGCTGGCGTTTGAATTGCGCCATTCGCGCAGCGGCGTCCGTGCTGTCACCATCGCCAAACAATCGCTCAAAGATCGCGCGTGGATTGTTTTCGACGGGCAACGGCGTCGTGTCGTTGCGCCACGCCATCGTGTTTGTGTACGCACAGCTATAACCGCTGTCGCATCCGCCCGCGAGTTGATTGGATTCGATCCCAAGTTCGAGCGAGCCGAATTGGGTGTGCTGACTTAAGGCTTGCGCCGCAATTTGATCAACGGAAACGCCCGCCCGCAAACTGATTTCAGACTTCTTCGGATGGACACCTGTAAGCCACGTTGCGCCCGCCCGTGCGTGATCACCCGCGCCATCGCCGAGCGCACGTCCTTGGACTTGTGCCAAACCACTTAGTACCAGCAAATGCTCGCGGTACAACTCCAATGGTTTCATGGTTGACTTGAACTCAAAGTTTGCACCTTCCGCCACGGGGGTCCATTTGTCCATGATGATGCCGTTCGGCACGTAAACGAAACCCAGACGAACAACCGGCTTGGCGCTGGGCGCAAGTGCAGGCGTCATCGCGTCCAGCATCGGCAATGCTAACGCTACGCCCATGCCACGTAAAAAAGTGCGGCGAGGTAAAGATTTTTTCTCGATGATCATGATGTCGGACTTCTCCTCATTTGAAATGGCGTGCTTTTGACAATGGCACTAATCAACGTTGGTAAGCGATAGTTGTCGCGCGCGGTTTCGCGCAGGATGCTGCGGACGGTGGGAAGATCGTAATATTCCACGCCACGTCCCAGCCCGTACGTTAACAGTTTTTCGGTGACCGTCGCAACAAATTCGTCGCGGTGTCCAGTCAGCAAAATCTTTCGCAATTCGCCCGGCCCGGTGAATTTTGTGCCGTCAGGTAATTTGCCGGACGCATCAATCACCAAGCCAGCATCTTTAGTGCGCCACCGCCCGATAGCGTCGTAATTTTCCAGCGCAAATCCAATCGGGTCCATCCGCGAGTGACACGATGCGCAAATCGGATTCGCGCGGTGCAAATCCATCTGCTCGCGCATGCTCAACAGACGCCCGTCTTTGCCATGCGGTTTCAAATCCGGCACATCCGGCGGCGGTGGAGGCGGCGGCGCTCCCAGCAGGTTTTCCAGAATCCATTTACCGCGCTGCACGACAGACGTGCGATTCGGGTACGAGGTCACGGTCAGAATGCTGCCTTGTCCGAGTAACCCACCGCGATTTGGATCGCTGATCGGAACGCGGCGAAATTGCGAGCCATACACACCCGGCACGCCGTAATGCTCCGCGAGGCGCTGATTCAGGTAGGTATAATTCGCATCCAGCAAATCGAACACGCTGCGGTTTTCGCGCAAAACGCTCTCAAAAAACAATTCGGTTTCGCGTCGAAAGGCGCGGCGCAATCCTTCATCAAACGTGGGGAACAATTCGGGATCAGGAGTGGTGGTATCCAGGTTGCGCAGGTGCAACCATTGCCCGCCAAAGTTGCTGACAAACGCCTGCGACTTCGGGTCGTCAAGCATTCGCTGCACTTGTTGCTGCAAGATCGTCGCGTCTTTCAACTTTCCCTGTTCCGCCAACGTCAACAATTCTTCGTCGGGAATACTGCTCCACAAAAAGAACGAGAGCCGGGAGGCCAGTTCCACATCGCTCAACCGATAGGCCTGACCACGCGGTGCAGTGCGCGGATCGCGTTCGATGCGAAACAAAAAATCGGGCGAAACCAGCAGGGCTTCAATGGCGCTTTGAACGCCAGCTTCGAAATCACCGCCTTTGCGTCCGGCTTGATAAAACGCCAGGAGCGGCGTGACGTCCGCAGTAGTGACTGGACGCCGAAACGCGCGATGTGCCAGATTCGTCAGAATCTTTTTGGCACAAGACGATTCCTCGCTAACCTTTGTCGGACGACAAATAAAAATCTTGCTACGGCTCGGCGTCTCACCGCGCCCTGTTACATTGAATGGTCCATTGACGATGAACACTTCAATGTTAATCGCATCCGACACCTCAAATCGCTTGACCTGCGCGCCATCCAGGCGAATATCCATCGGGATTTTTCCAGCGGGCCTTGGGGGACCGCCAGGGCGATTGCCCATCGTCGGCAGAGGCGGCTCAGGCTTGGCCCCTTCACGCGGGAAGGTGACGCCCACCGTGCGCAAACCAGCCTTGATCGGCAAACGGGCCTCAAAGTAACGCGCATTTTCGCCCGGCGTTTTCACGCGCAAGAGATACTCAGCATCGTGCGGGAAATAGTACTGAAACGACATTCCGCCACGTGAATAAAACGGCAAGTCATCACTGATGCGTTCGCTGCGGGTAATACGCGGCGGAGCGAAACGTTCTTCGGTAGGTTTGATCGTCGGATCGCCAACGGCTAAACGGCTGACGCGCCGTGCAACCGACATATATTTTTCGAGCAATGCCGGCGACAGCGTCAGCACCTCGCCAATATTGTCAAATCCGTATCCTGAATCGTCTACGGGCAAAGCCGCTCCCGGCTTCACGTCTACTGCCAGCAAGTCCCGAATCGCATTGCTGTATTCCGCACGATTCAAACGATGCGCGACAGGTCGTCCCGGATTCGGATTCGCCGCCGCCGCTTTATCAAGCGAGGTTTCAAGCCAATTCACAAACGACGTGACGTCTTGTGCTTTGGGCTGTGGCAGATTCGCGGGCGGCATTTGCCCGGTGCGAACTTTGCGCAGGACCTTTTCCCACACTGCGGCATCTTTGCTGACGTTATTGAAGTCCAATCCTTCGACTGAAATATCAGCCGTTTTGGCTTTTTGATTATGGCAGCCGACACAATATTCTTCGATCAACGCCTGATGCGCTGAAACATTGGCCCCGACGGCTTGCGCGGGTCGCCAATGCGAGCTGACGAGAAACATGCCAACCCCGATGACAAGCAATAACAACGCTAATTTAAATCGTCTTGCGTTCATTTTTCTCTGAAAATCTGAAGAATTTGAGGCGTGTCACCTGCGACGGCGGCACGCCTCCACAGCTCTTAGCGACTGGCAAATAACTGCGGCGCAAAATCATTCAGATAGTTGCGCCAGTTAATCCACGTATGTCCGCCTGCCGTTTCTTGATAGATCGGATTGAAGCCGTGTTTCTTGAAAAATTCCAACGTCGCTTTGGTTGAATTAAGCAGGAAATCGTCTTTTCCGGTCGCAAACCAGAATAGCTTCAGGCCTTTTTTCAAATTGGCATCGCCGAGTTTGGACTGATGTTGCTTTTCCCAGGTTTCGCCCGCCGGGCTGATTTTAGGTAAACCAGCAGGTGCAGACTGTCCTTGCGGCGCGCGCATAAAAGCATTGAGCAAGCCAGAGCTATACACACCGACATATGCGAATTTTTCCAGATGTGGGATCGCAATGTTGAGCGTTTGACTGCCGCCCATCGAAAGCCCGGCAATCGCGCGGTTGTTGCGATCTGTCAGTACACGATAATTCTTTTCGACATACGGCATGACGTCGGTCACAAAATCCTGCACAAATTCATCCGGCGGAGGTTGCGCGCCGGGCGCAGGCGGAGCCATACGGAAATTTTGCCGGGTATGTCCGGCAGGCATCACAATCACCATCGGCTTGGCTTTTTTCGCGGCGATCAGATTGTCAACGATGAAACCAGCCCGTCCAACCGAAGTCCACGAATCATCGCAATCGCCCGCACCGTGCAGCAAATAAAACACCGGATATTTGCCTTTCCCGGCTTCATATCCCGGCGGTGTGTAAATGTGCATGCGACGGAATTTGCCGAGCGCGGTGGAATAATAGGTGACCGCGCTGACCGCACCGTGCGGAATATTTTTCGTATCCTGAAAATCAGAACCCGGCACATGAACCATGCTCCAGACATTGCCATTCGATTCGCTGACAGAGGGGTTGCGCGGATCAATCACGGTCACCCCACCCACGTTGAAATTGTACCGATAAGTGCCTGCATCAATCGGGCCAAGCGTGATTTCCCACACACCTTTTTCATCTTTGGTCATCTCCTTGCCCGGCCCCATACCGGGAATATCACCGGCAGCCAGGCGAACGCTGTCCGCTTTAGGAGCCAGGAGGCGAAATGTGATCTTGCGATCAGCTTGCACTTCAGGCGAAGTAACCTGAGGTTGGGCATTCGGATTTTGTGCTAAAACGAAAGATGCAAAGGCGGCAAGAACCAACCAAGACCAGGCATAAACGCGTATTCCGTTGAATTTCATTTTCCCTCTCTTTAACGATCAAGCTCACTCCCCATTCTGTAGCCAGCGGGGCAAGCTTAAAAAACGATTCTGTTTGTGGCGGTGTTCAGCAAATCCGATTCGACAACCCGCTGTGTTTCTGTCTGCGATGAAAAGAGGCGTCGAAAGTTAGCGGGTTAAGGCCTGAAGCCAACGGTCTCTCGACACCTCTCTGTGCAATTCAGTTATTGTTGCGGAGGTTTGGGTTGAGCTGCGCCCTGGCCTTGCGGCGGCGTTGGCGGAGCCGGGAGTTCGATCTTGGCGCTGCCGCGATGGCAAGTCCAGCAACTGACTTTCTGGACCCGATCTCCGGGCAAAAAGTCATTCGCGTTCTGGCGCAGATTCTGCATCATTTTCACCATGGCGCGAGCCACATCTTTTTCCGGTTTTTCGTCAGTGGATTTGTCGTCGCCGTGGCAGTGATCGCACTTGACGCCGAGCGCGCGCGTCCAATTATTCATCGCGCCCATCAACTGTTGCCGAGTAATGTCCTTCGGAAACACTTTCAGGTTCTTAAAGCCACCACCGCCGCCTTGCGGGGGGCCGCCTTGCTGTTGCCCATAAAGTGTGATCGTAAACGTAGCGAGTATCACAATCACAGCAAACTTCCAGACATTTCGATTCATGGTTTTCCTCCAGGTTAGTCACTGATTTTTGAATTAAGGGTTTTGAACTGCGAGGATTCCTTGCGGCGCTGCCGCCTGAATCATAAAAGGCCAAAACCTTCTCACAAATCAGACGGCAGCAATGCAAGGATTGAGTTACTAAGACGCCCGGCGCTGCTTGTGGGTTACAAGACAACGCCGGGGAAATGGTCAGGCCGATTAGAATTCAAACCGACCTGAAAGCTGCATCTGACGTGGTGGACGTACGGAGTTGACAGCACCAAAGCCTGTCAGGTTGGTACTGCTGTTCGCCAGATTCGTGATCGTCGTGCTATTCGGGCCGGAGAAAGTGGCTCCCGTGTTGACACCATTGAATTGTGTATGGTTGAGCGCATTAAAGGCATCCAGGCGAATCTCGAACTTCATTTTTTCTTTGACACGGAACTCTTTCGAGAGTGCCAAATCCCAGCTATTGATCGGGTGCGTACGCATGAAGTTACGTCCTGATTCATAGCCGAAGCTGCCATAGTTCGGAGAAGCAAACGCCGTCACATCAAACTGCCGATACGGATCGCTGCTGGTTCCGCTGCCAGGATTCTTCAACAGCACAGCACGATGTCCTTCAAGCTGTGACGTCCCCGTCAAGCCGTAGGTTGAAAGACCATTGACGTTTGCCCCAACATTAAGAAACTCGCCCGACACCAAACGATAGATGCCCGACAACTGCCATCCATTGAGCGCATAACCCAAGCTTGTGTTTTCTGTAGCTCGGGGTAAATCCCATACAAAGTTGACATTGAAGTTATGCGTACGGTCAAAATCTAATGGGCCGTAGTTGGCACGACGATTGTCAAGCACATGGGGAGCACCAAATCCATTGATGCCCGGCAGATCGTTGGTTTGTGTACCTAACACCTTGCTCCAGGTGTAATTCACACCTAACAACAAGCCTTTGGTATAACGCCGCTGAACGGATGTTTGCAGTGAATGGTAGTTGGAGCTGGCTGAAGGTTCGATAAAGGAAATGTTACCAAATCCTTGATAGGGACGCAGGAAGTCGACCGGCAACGCTTTGGCACCAAGAATGGTGCTGGTGGTGTTGTTGGTGACATCCTGATTTGCAGCAGCGAACCCTGCTCCATACGCAGGAGCGTTGATGTTACGACGTTGCAGTTGATGTTGTGCTGACGTGCCGACATAGGACATGTCTAAGACCGCATCAAACGGCAATTTGTATTGAATACCTAAGTTATAGGCATAGGTGGTTGGCACTTTGCCTTGACGATCAAAAGCAACCAGGTTCGGCGGCGCAAGCAACACTTGTCCTTGGTTAAGCTGACTCACCAATCCGAAGTTGAAGGTGGGTTCCAAGGTAACAGGTGGGTTACGAACGAGGTCAAACACGGTGTTGCCTTGCGGGCGGTCATAGAAAATACCGATACCGCCGCGAATGACAAGTGACTGTTTACCTGTCACGTCATACCCAAAACCGAACCGTGGGGCAAATTGAATGCCGCGATTGCGATAGGTACCACGTTCCAAACCTGCCCCCGCTTGGACGACGCCATTTGTAAGAGAACCCGTATTTGGAACGAGGCGACCGATGTACACGCTTGCGAGTGTATTGGTGGCGGAAGGAACAAACCCTGCAACCAACAGACGTGGATCAGCAGCACGACGATTGTCGCCACCGCAAGGATTGGCATTACCAATACAGACAGGGCGATAGAGCAATGAGGCGTTCGCCGCATTGAAACGCTCTGGCAGGAAGCTGGAGGCCTGCAAATCTTCGTCGTATTGTGGTTGAATCCAATAGAAGCGGATGCCGTAATCCAACGTCAGTTTGCTGGAAACTTTCCAGTTGTCCTGGGCATAAAACTCAACGTTGTTGTAGCGATATTTACCGATTACATACGCTGATGCCTGATTGAACGTGTTGTAGATACCCAAGGCTGCGTTCGCAAACGCAAACTGGGAATCGAAGGGATTGCTGGGGTTATCAGAGAAGTTATATTGACCATTGTTGTTGGCGAAACTGCTCTGTGGTTTGAAGCTATTTTGCCAGAAGCCACCGAACTTGAAGCTGTGCGAATTGGCAATCTTGGAATAGTTGACCGCCCAGTCGCGGGTCGTGTTGAAGTTATAAAATGGCGCGTTGTTAGAACCGATGTTCGGCGCGTTGGCAACGCGGCCACCAAACACAAACTGTGGTGGCAGATCCAATTGGACGGCCCCGGGGAATAAAACAGGAATGCCAGTCAATCCTAACCCAGTTTTACTGAAATTCGGATTGTTCGGCAAAATGTCAATAAAGTTATGGCTTTGCCCGAAGGTAATTTCTATCACCGACGTCGGACTGAGTGAACCCGTGACGGAACCAGAGACAGTGTAGCGATTGTTCGGGAATTTCGCCGCAAAATCCGGCATATTTGTACCCAACACAAATGAACCGTAGGCAAAAACCGGGCTGTTCTTGTTGTACATGTATTTGCCCGTTACGTGCCAGTCATCACTCACGTTCCAGTCACCGCGATACAAATCCTGACGTTGCGGCGCATTGTCAGGGTCTTGTGTCTGGTAATTGAAATTAGCGTTGGCAATGTTGATGTTCGGATTCGGGTAAATGCTCAGAATTTTCAGCCCCAGCGGGTACAAACGGTTGGCCGGAATTTTCCCTAAGACACCACCATCCCTGAAGCAACCCGACGTATCACCAGCGTTGCAAGGCAGGTTCAAGGTGTAATCACGGATATAGGGATACAACGCACCATTGTTATCCGTGGTTTGCGAGAAATTGCCAGCACGTTCAAGCGCCGTCGGAACGCGCACGTTACGCGGGGTATTGGTATTGCGCCGTTTTTGGTGCTCCTGACTGAAGAAGAAGAAGAACTTGTCTTTGTTCTCATTGAACAGCTTCGGAATATATACCGGCCCACCAATCGTGTAACCGATGTCACGTTGGTCAAGGCGCGGTTTGGTGATCTTATTGGTCGGGGTGCTATTGCGATTGTTCAGCCACGTATTCGCATTCATTCCATCGTGGCGACGGAAGGTATAGAATGAACCGTGGAAGTCTTTCGTACCACCACGCGTCACAGCACTGATTTGTGCGCCAGCAGAGCGACCATACTCCGCTTGATAGTTCGACGTTAACACCTTGAATTCAGCGATAGCATCCAGATTGACGCTGATCATTGTTCCGTTATTGCCAGTGTCTACAATAGATATACCATCAAGGGCCAAGTTATTTGCACTCGTTCGCAGTCCGTTGGCAGAAACGTTCGTAATTGCATCACTATTACCCACGTTGTTATTAAACACAACGCCTGTTGCGACAGAAGCAAGGTTGACGAAACCGCGTCCATTTACCGCGACGTTCCGCACGATTTCGCCCTGCACCGCGTAGGAACGCTCGGCGCTTTCCGATTGCACTTGTGTGGCTTCAGCCGTAATCGTAACGGTTTCACTGGCACCACCGACTTCTAGTGCAATGTCACTCAAAGTCAGTTTGTCATTGGCAACGAGCAAAAGGCTTGTGCGTTCTGCTTTCTTGAACCCTTTTGCCTCAATGGTCAACTTGTAAGTTGCAGGCGGTAAGGTTGGAAACACAAAACGTCCGCCACTGTCGGTCGTGGCAGTCTGGGAAAAGGCTCTGGCATCATCACTAATCGTGATGGTAGCCCCAGCAATAGCAGCTTGTTGTGAATCAAGAATTGTGCCTGCTACCGAGCCGCTGGTGGTTTGGGCTAGTACTGTTCCAGTGCATAGCACAACGAGCAGCGCAAAAAGAAAGAACAGTTTTATTCGCATAGCTTGGATCTCCAATTTAGAGTGAATTGAGGGAATCCCTGCCGCAAAACTAATTTAGGCTCTAGCAACCAAAGAAACCTCTACACAGAGCGCATCTTTAATGTGCGTATTGTTCGCGGATAAGCACAGGAATCCTAGTAAAAATATACGTACAAGGGAAAGGTACCCCCTTGTTTCAGCCCAGCATTGTCTAATTAGCCCAGAAAGGTTGCGACGCAGAATCTGAGGTTCTTTGGCCGCCTTTAATTTTCTTTTTTTGTTTTAGTCAGCAGCGAAACCAGATACAACAGAGGGTTCGGCAGAACGCCTTTTCCTTAATCGAATCAATTCTCAACGTATCTGAATTCAAGCATCCCAGCAATTGTGATCCGTTCTTAACGATGTCGCGGAGTATGATAACCCGTGGGCAAATTGTCAAGCTCAAGCAAAGAAACTGACATTTCAGTTTAGGTGGAACGAGGTCGCAGCAAACTTCTTTCAAAAGACTCTACCGCGCACACTTAACTGCTGTTGCGGGCGGACAAACAGTCTGGTTATTTCCATCCCCAATACGAATAAAACCCGTCATCGCAATTTTTCCACTCGCCCCATTGTGGCATGTTTTCCTTGATCCACTGCCGCACATCGGGTTGTCCCCCATCCACATCGGTGACGCCATATTCCGGTCCCAAATCCCACATGCCAAACACGCGCCCGGACTTCTTCGCAATCTTGCGATCTGCGGCCATAGCAGCCACTGCGCGCCCCACATAAAATGGTGTTTCTGAAATGCTGAAGTCTGGTCGTTTCTTGATCGCCTCCTGCCAATTCGCTTCTGTGACTTTGAAATATTCGAGCATTGCTTCTGAGCGAATAAAACCGGGCGACACTGCCACTGCCGTAATTTTGTGCTTCTTCAATTCCGTCGCAAATAAGAAGGCAAGGCGGATCACCGAAGTCTTCACGAAATCATAGTAAAACATTCCACGATAGCCGAAGTGATCGCCGTCCGTGATTTCGACAATCAGCCCGCGTTTCGCTTTGATGAGCAACGGCGCGGCGTAATGTGCCGTGATGATGTGCGAATGCACCGCGCGTTCGATCATCAACAATCCTTTGTCCAGCGACTGCTCGACAAACGGTTTCCATTCGTTCAATTCGTCACCACCCCAAATGTCATTCACCAAAATGTCGAGCTTGCCTTGTTCGCGTTCGATGCGTTGGAAAAGTGATTGCACTTGTTCTGGAATGGTGTGATCCACTTGCACTGCAATTCCCTGCCCGCCGCATGCAGCAATCATCTCCACCGTTTCTTCAATCGTTTCAGGACGATTCGCTAAATCAAACGGATTCGCTTTCGGATCGCGTTCGGCTTTGCGATTCGCGCGCGTGCTGCGTCCGGTGCAATACACGATTGCGCCTGCCGCACCAAGCTCGCACGCGATGCCGCGCCCGGTGCCGCGTGTGGCACCAGCAACGACAGCGACTTTTCCTTTGAGTGTTTTCATGTCATTCCTCCTTGAGATTTTTTTGTTGTCCGGTGCAGCATAACGATCATTCATGACACCTGATGTCATATTGGCAGGGATAAATTGGGCGCAGGAGGTTTTCTGATGCGAGCAGATCGCTTGATTTCAATTTTACTACTACTGCAAATCCATCGGCGCTTGACGTCGCACGAATTGGCGGAACGACTCGAAGTGTCCGAACGCACAATTCACCGCGATATGGAGGCCTTGGGCATGGCAGGCATCCCCGTGGTTGCCGAACGCGGCACAGGCGGAGGCTGGTCGTTGGTCGAAGGCTATCGCTCGAACCTCACGGGCTTGAGCGAAGCCGAAGTGCAGGCGTTATTTCTGACACGACCGACAGGATTGCTGGCGGATTTAGGACTCGACAAAGCGGGCGACGCAGGCCTAATTAAGTTGCAAGCCTCATTACCATTGCCGCATCAACGCGAAGCCTCGGTCGCGCAGGAACGCATTCACATTGATTTGACGGGCTGGAATAATATGAAAGAAACAGTGCCAACTTTGCCCACGCTATTGGACGCCGTCTGGCACGAGCGCAAATTGGCGATCACTTACAACCGAGGCGAATGCGAGGTGGTCGAGCGTGTACTTGATCCGCTTGGTCTCGTCGCCAAAGGCAGCGCGTGGTATTTGGTCGCGGGCGTCGAAGATACGATTCGCTCCTATCGCGTCTCGCGCGTGCAGAATGCGACCATCTTGGCGGAACGTTGCGCCCGCCCTGCGACATTTGATTTGGCTGCGTACTGGAAGCAGTCAGCGGTCGAATTCAAAAACCAATTTCCGCGCTATGAAGTCACCCTGCGCGTACATCCCGACTTCGTCACGCATCTGTATTTGGTCGGCAGGTTTTCGCGTGTCGAGAAAATTGCCGAACCTGATGCCGACGGCTGGCGCAACGCGGTGATCGTGTTTCAAGTCGAAGAAATGGCCGTGCAGGGATTGTTGAGTTTGGGCGCGAATGTGGAGATTTTAGAACCACTGGAAGTGCGCGAAAAGATCATTGAACAAGCGAAAAATATTGTCGCATTTTACGAGCGTTCAGAGTACACGCTCACGTCGTAGCGAATTCATTTGCGGTGCTTGCCTTGCCAAGATAAAGCGAATGAATTCGCTACTACGTGCGTCTCTTGGGAACAGCAACTTCCTGCCATTCGCCGGGCTGCAAATCGCCCAGACTCCAACCGCCAATGCGCTCACGAATCAGCCGCAACGTCGGATGCCCGACTGCCGCCGTCATTCGTCGCACCTGCCGATTGCGGCCTTCGGTGATCGTCATTCGCAACCACGCGGTCGGCACGTTTTTACGTTCCCGAATCGGCGGCACACGCTCCCACACATTCGGTGGTTCCATCAATTCGACGACAGCCGATTTCGTCATCCCATCGTTCAGCCGCACACCGTTCGATAATTGCTGCAAGGCATTGGCATCGGGTATACGTTCGACTTGCACCAAATACGTCTTTGGCAACTTGTGGCGCGGCTCGGCGATCAAGTGCTGCAACCAACCAACATTCGTCAAAATCAACAGACCTTCACTGTCGTAATCCAATCGTCCGGCGGCGTACACGTTCGGCACATCCACATAATCCGCCAGCGTCTTGCGGCCCGCGTCATCGGTGAATTGACACATCACCTGAAACGGTTTGTTGAGCAAAATTAGGCGCTCTGATTCACTACGATTGACTTTTCGAGAAGCGTGAGAGAATTTCATAGGCACATCAAAAACGAGTCCACAGAATAACGAATTCAAGCGAAGGAAACCATCATGACCGATAGCATCAAATATACTTTGGACGAAATCCACATCCCGAAATTCTGGTACAACATCGCGGCGGATTTGCCCACGCCACTGCCGCCTGTTTTGCACCCCGGCACACACAAGCCTGTCGGCCCCGACGATTTAGCGCCTCTGTTTCCGCTATCGCTGATCTTGCAGGAAGTTTCGACCGAGCGCGAAATCGAAATCCCGGAACCAGTGCGCGAAGTCTACAAGCAATGGCGACCAACGCCGCTGTTTCGCGCGCGCCGCTTGGAAAAGGCGCTCGACACGCCCGCGAAGATTTATTACAAATACGAAGGCGTCAGCCCTGCTGGCAGTCACAAACCGAACACCGCCGTCGCGCAAGCCTTTTACAACAAAGAAGCAGGCATCAACCGCATCGCTACCGAAACCGGGGCCGGTCAATGGGGATCGTCATTGGCGATGGCGGGCGCGTTCTTTGGCATCGAAGTGCAAGTGTTCATGGTCAGAGTTTCGTACAACCAGAAACCATATCGGCGCGGCTTGATGGAAACATTCGGCGCAACCTGCACCGCCTCGCCCTCGAATCAAACCGTATCAGGCCGCGCAATTCTCGAACAGCATCCCGATCATCCCGGCAGCCTCGGCATTGCGATTTCCGAAGCGGTCGAAGTCGCCGCGCAACGCGATGACACGAACTACGCGCTCGGCTCCGTGCTGAATCACGTATTGCTGCATCAAACCGTCATCGGTAACGAAGCCATTCAACAAATGGCCGATGCGGGCGATGATCCTGATGTGATTGTCGGTTGCACCGGCGGCGGATCGAACTTCGCAGGCATTGCGTTTCCCTTCATCGGCGCACAACTGCGCGGTGGGAAAACGCGCAAAATCATCGCGGTCGAACCTGCGGCTTGCCCCAGCCTGACGCGCGGACAATATGCGTATGACTTCGGCGACACCGGGCATTTGACGCCGCTGACGAAAATGCACACGCTCGGCTCGACCTTCACGCCGCCGGGCTTTCACGCGGGCGGATTACGCTATCACGGGATGGCTCCGCTCGTCAGTCACTTGAAAGAGCTTGGTTTGATCGAAGCCGAAGCCTATCATCAAACCAGTTGCTTTGAAGCCGGTGTGATGTTCGCGCGCGCCGAAGGCATCGTCCCCGCACCCGAAGCCAACCACGCCGTACGTGGTGCAATCAACGAAGCGCTGCGTTGCAAAGCCGAAGGCACAAGCCGCACGATTCTTTTCAATCTCTGCGGTCACGGCCATTTCGATATGCAAGCCTACATTGATTACGCCGCAGGCAAACTCGTGGATCAGGATTACGACGAAGGCGAATTGGCGATGGCGTTGGCGGGATTGCCTTCTGTTGCTTGAAAAACCGAGATGACGGAACAAACGAAAATAACAGAACAAGCGGAAAAAGTTTCTCATAATGTTGTTCTCTTTCCG
>JAEUQN010000101.1 GCA_016789725.1 Blastocatellia bacterium
AGCAGGCTTTCCAACGCTTCGAGCAATGGCAAATAGGCTTCGGTTCCGGCCAGTCGCTCGGAGCAGCGACCACGCGCAATCGTGCATTGATTGATTGTCGTGAGTTCGGTGAGGAAGTCTTCGACCAGTGTTGTCTTGCCAATACCGGGTTCGCCTGCGACGCACAACAATACGCCGCGCCCGTCCTTCGCTGCGTTGAAGGCGGCGCGCAATTCGTGGCGCTCGCGTTCGCGCCCGACGGTGTGACGCTTTGTTGAGGAAGCCACCCTTGTTGCTCCTACTTGCTTGCCGTTGGTGGTTGGGGCAAGCAACATCGTGTTAGCTTCGAGCGATTCATCGGTTTGCGGTTGTTCTTCGGTCGGCAAGCCGATGCGCCGCAACAAGTCGGTGAAACGCGGATCGTGGCGGAACGAAACAAACCGCTCTGGCATGGCTCCTAAATAAACCAACTCGGCATTGCGTTCGGCCAATCCTTGCTCCAGCCAGACAAACGCCTCTTCAACTTCGTCGAGAAAGATATGGCAATAAGCCAGAACCAATGCGGGCATGTAGTGGTGTTCCCGCATTGCCCGGATTTGTCGCACGATTTGCTGCGCCTCCGCCTGTTTGCCTGCGTGAGCATAGATTCCACAAAGATTCGCCCAGGCAAGGGGCACTGCTTCCCCTACGAGCGCCTGTTGCAAGGCGTCTTCCGCTGCTGCATAGTTTTCTAAAGCCCAATGACAAGTGCCCAGCAGTCGGTACGCATCACTGAAGTGCGGGTCAATTTCCAACAGCGCTTGCGCCACGCCCATAGAGTCCTCATACCGCTCGGCAAAGATGAGTGTCCAGCCCGCTATAATGCCACTCACCAGCGAGAAGGGGTCAAGCTCCCGTGCGCGCCGGGCGGCGGTCACCGCTTGCTCACGGTGCCCCATTGCGGTCAGCCAAACGGCCTGCCAGGCGTGTGTCAGCGCATCATTGGGATTAAGCGCCAAAGCTCGCGCCAGGCTCTGCTCCGCCGCTGAAAAATCCCAATCAATTAAAAGTTGCAACAGTGCCTGCGACCGCCAGGCATCGGCCAACTCAGCATCAATTTCCAGGGCTCTGGCGATGGCCGCCCGCTCCTTGGCAATCACTTCAGGCCGAGCGTCATAGCCGAAGTACCATAAGGAACTGCAAGCCTCGGCAATCCCGGCATAAGCAGGGGCATAGTCTGATTCGAGCGCCAGCGCCTGCTCGAAATATTCAATGGCTTTGCCCCAACCTGCTTCGGTGTATTTGCCAAACTGAAACCGCCCTTTGAGATAAAGCTGATACGCTTCGGTGTTATCGGTGTACCGCTTCATCACCGCCGCTTTCTTCGCGCCAAGCAATTTCACTTTCAGCGCATCCACCACCGCCAGCGTGATTTCATCCTGCACGTCAAAGATGTCTTTCATCTCGCGGTCGTAGCGTTCCGACCACAGTTGATAGCCGTCCGCCGCATTGACCAGTTGCACGTTGATGCGGATGCGATGGCCTGATTTGCGGACGCTGCCATCGAGCACCGTGTTGACGTTCAGCGTTTTGCCGATCTCGCGCGCTTCCGTGTTTTTGCCTTTGAAAGAAAATGCCGAAGTTCGCGCCGCGACTTTCAACTCGTCAATCTTCGCCAACGCATTGAGCAGTTCTTCCGCCAGCCCGTCGCAGAAGTATTCGTTCTCTTCATCCGCGCTGATGTTGGCAAACGGCAGGACGGCGATGGATTGCGTAGACGAAGCCAAAGACTGGCTGGCCAGCGGCAAAATCAGTGTTTCGCTTTCCACGCTTTGCGCCCGCGCAATTTCACCGCGCTCAATCGCGTGCAACGTCTGCCCGACTTGGCTCGCGGTCGGGCGCTGGCTCGCATCCTTCGCCAGCATTCGCAACAGCAACTCATTCAAGGCCGCAGGCAGCTTCGGTTGCCATTGCTGCGGCGGCGCAGGCGTTTGCAACGTGATCGCGTGAAGATAGCCCACCAGCGTTTCCGCCTTGAATGGATGTCGCCCCGTCGCCAGTTCATACAGCACAATGCCCAGCGCAAACACATCCGACGGATGGCTAACGCTCTCGCCACGCGCCTGTTCGGGCGACATATACGCAACCGTGCCCATCAACGTCCCCGGCTTCGTTTGCTGCGCCAGCGTCACCGCTTCGGAATCGCTTTCGGTCGCGGGTCGCAAACGTGCGAGGCCAAAATCCAGCACCTTCACGTAACCATCATCGCGCACCATAATGTTGTCGGGCTTGATGTCCCGATGCGTGATGCCTGCGGTGTGCGCGGCAGCAAGTGCTTTCGCCATTTGCGCCCCCAAGGTCAACAGGGTTTCCAGCGAATTGTTTTCTGCTATCACTGCGCGCAAGGTTCGCCCGGCGACCAGTTCCATCACGATGAAACGCCCTGCCTCGCATTCGCCGATGTCATATACCGTGATGATGTTGGGATGACTGAGCGCGGAAGCAGCTTGCGCTTCCTGCCCGAAGCGGCGCACTCGTTCGGTATCGGTGGTCAGTTCAGCAGGCAGCAGCTTGAGCGCCACCTGGCGTTTGAGGCGAGTGTCCTCGGCCAGCCACACTTCACCCATTCCGCCCGCTCCGATTTTGGAGACGATGCGATAATGACTGAGCATTTGCGCGTTCGCCGTTGGGAAAATTGCGGTTGACTGCTCTTCAGTCGCCATAGGCTGTTTATGCCTTCGTGCGTGCGGCTTGCAAAAAATTACGACAGGCCGGTCCGAGCAAGGCTTCCATCGTAATCATCATGTACCGCGCGCCGCGTTCCTGCCATTGACGCGCGACTTCCAGATTCGGAACCAGCGTGCCTAACGCTTTGTCCGACGCACCCACGAGTACGCTGATGCGATCAAACGTTTCCTGCACGAGCGGATGATTGACTTCGCCAGGCAAGCCCAGCGATTGCGACAAATCGGTTGGGCCAACGAAGATCACATCAATGTCCGGGACTTGCAAAATATCAGGCAAGGCGTCTACCGCCGCAGCGGTTTCGACCTGAGCAATAACCATTGTTTCGGCGTTGGCCTGGGCGGTGTACTCTTTGAAACTGAAGGGTTGGGTTTGACCGAAATTCGCGGGACGGACACCTGCTAATCCACGATTGCCGCGCGGATAATATTTGACGGCGCGCACACACGCTTCGGCTTCATCGCGCGTGTTGATCATCGGGACCTGCGCGCCCTGCACGCCAGTATCCATGAATCGCAGAATGATTGGTGCTTGATTGGTTGTCACACGCACAATCGGCGTGACGTTTTGCAATTCGCACGCGCGGACCAGATTCTCGCAATCGCGCGGCGTGATCGTGCTGTGTTCGGCGTCGAGCAATAGATAATCCCAGCCGTAGTAGCCGAGAACCTCGACCAATGTCGCTTCGGGGTAACGCACAAAGCAACCGTAAACAGTTTCGCCCGCCTTGAGCTTGGCTTTAGTGGTATTCGTTCGCAAGCTGCACCTCGTTTCGATGAGTTTGATTTGATGATTCGGATGCGGCGCATCATACCATCAATTCAACGAAGTGACAGGAGCACGAAAGCTGGGGATCGAAAATTTTCTTGAGAAGAAGAATGAAAGCTGAGAGCGATCAACAACAGGTCAGAGCGAATTCAATCTGCCTCCGAATTCACTCCGACGCAACGCTTTGGCTTAGCGCACTCTGACGACTACTTCATTGGGACGAACATAGTTGAGCTTGGCTTGTGCGGCACGTGCCATCACGCCTTTGTCCTGCTTCAAGGCCTGAATGTCGTGGCGGATCAGATCGTTATTCAATTGCGCCGCTTGTAATTTTTGCTCTGTGTACTGATACGAGGTACGCGCCTGCCGCAATCCATCACGTTCACGATAGAGAGCAGAGCCAGCCAATAAGGCGAGCGCCAAAAGCACCGTTACCACCCAAACATAGGTCGGAATGCGTAACGACTCCAACGATTGATTCGGAACAACCAGTTGCGATGGATAAAATTTGGTCGAAGAAGATTCAAGACTCTGTTTCAAGTAACACCTCCAGTTCAAGTGCGTGGAAAAGCCTGGGTCTCACATGCTGACCCAGCGTTGATTCTAGTTTTGCTCCAAGTGCGGGGAAGAATATCTGCGTCATCTCTAACGACAGGCGGGACACTACCACGATCAAAAATCCTTGTAAAGCCATTTTTCACAACAAAATCAAAGAATAAAGCTGAAGTTCCACTTGATACGCTCGACCAGCAATCACCCCATGAATTAAGAGCTTGTTTAAGTCACCACATCATGTTGTGGCAGCAAGGTCGGGCTTGTGGATATAGGGTAGATGAACAGGAAATCTCACGGGGTAATGGCATTGAATTAAGGTCTGGCACGTAGTAGCAAATTTATTTGCCCGGGTTGATCAGATCATAGCGAATGAATTCTCTGCTACTTGCATGCGTGATTCCCTGAATTCAAGGCCATTGCCCAATCGGGGACCGGGTCGCACAATCAATTCGGATTTTGCCCTCCCTTCCCTGCTGTGGTATTTTACGCACTTACTTGATTCCCGCAAAATTACCTTTTAGGATGTTGATTGGCTCAAGGATTTACCCCCTTCATTGACAATCAAGAAAGCGATTGCTCGCTGGATATTTTTGAGTATAAGGAAAGACTACACATGAAAAGAATCGTTACGCTGACTACGCTTTGCAGCGCATTACTGATGATCGGTATTGCCATTTCGAGTAGCCAGGCGGCAGGTGATCCGAAGCCCGCGAATGGTGCTGCGATTTACAACCAACACTGCGTCAAATGCCACGGCGCGGGCGGTAAGGGTGTGGAAAATTTCACTCCCGACTTAGCTAAAGCCGCTAACAAAAGTGGCTGGCTCGGCATTATCAACAATGGCAAAGATACGATGCCAGGATTTAAAGACTCGCTGAGTGCGGCCCAAGTGAAAGCCGTATTGAGCCATATCAATTCGTTTGGCCGAGGCGGTAAGAAAAAATAACTTGCCCACTCAATTACGTTGAATGAATCATCAGCCACGAATTCGATATTCGTGGCTGATTGTTTTTCTCTGCGCACGGGAATCATCGTGCGCACTATCCAACAAAAGCTAACAAAAGCCATCAAAAGGAAGATACCCGTGAAATTCATGTCCCGCTTGCTTTTACTCAGCCTCACTTTGTCGGTTACCACTTTCGCTCAAAGCTTTGAGTTTTTCCCCGGTGCAAAATATGACGCAGCAATCCCCACCCTCAAACAAGTGACGGGACACAACGTCGGTGAGCGCATTACGTTTCATCACGAAATGGAAAAGTATGTCCACGCGCTCGAAAAAGCTGCGCCCAATCGGGTGAAGCTTTTCCGGCACGGCGAAACGTGGGAAGGCAAGGCGCTCTACCATCTCGCCATCGGCAGCCCCGAAAACATTGCGCGCCTCGACGAAATCAAAGCCAGCATGCGCAAGCTCGCCGATCCGCGCACGACTTCTAAATCGGAAGCAGACCGGCTGACGACCTCGTTGCCGGCCCTCGTATGGCTCGCCTATTCCGTTCACGGCAACGAAATCTCCAGCACGGATGCGGCATTGATGACGGCGTATCATTTGCTTGCGGCACAGAGCGATCAATTAGTCGAAAACGCCCTGAAAAACACCATTGTCGTCATTGATCCGATGCAAAATCCCGATGGCCGCGACCGCTTCATCAATTACTTTCGGCAAAACATGGGACGCTGGCCGAGCGAAGATTTAGCTTCAGCAGAACACAACGAAGTCTGGCCCGGCGGACGCACGAATCATTACCTGTTCGATATGAACCGCGATTGGTTTGCGCAAACGCAAATCGAGACGCAAGGCCGCGCCAAAGCCTATCTGGAATGGTTCCCGCTCGTGTTCGTAGACCTGCATGAAATGGGGACGCACAGCAGTTATTACTTCGCGCCGCAAGCCTTGCCGCTGAATCCGAACATGCCGAAATTCCAAATCGAATGGTTCACGAAGTTCGGGCGGAACAACGCGAAATGGTTCGATAAATTCCGCTTTGATTACTTCACGCGCGAAGGCTACGACGCCTTTTATCCGGGCTATGGCGAAGGCTGGCCGACGTTTCACGGCTCCATCGGAATGACGTACGAACAGGCTTCGGTGCGCGGCTTGGTGGCAAAACGCGATGACGAAACCGTGATGCACTACCGAGATTCGGTGCAGCATCATTTCATCTCGTCGCTTTCGACCATTGAAAATACGGCGAACAACCGCGAGGCGTTGCTGAAATACTTTTACGAATTCCGCCGCACCGCGATTGAAGAAGGCAAGAACGAAGTCGTCAAAGAATACATCATCGCGCCCGGCAACGACGCGCGCAAAGCTGACCGCTTCGCCGCAATGCTGATGAACAACGGCATCGAAGTGAAACGCGCTGATGCAGCGTTCACGAACGGCAAAGCGCGCGATTATTACGAAGACAAACTGGAGTCGCGTCAATTCCCTGCTGGCACCTACATCGTGTCGCTTTCACAACCCGCGAAACGCTTGCTAAAAACGTTGATGGACAAGAAGACCGAACAGGACAAAGAGTTCGTGGACGAGCAACGCAAACGCCTGAGTAATCGTCAACGTGATGAGTTTTATGATGTGACTGCGTGGTCATTGCCGTTGTTGTGGGACTTGACCGCCTACACTGCCGAAACCGAATCCAAAGGCAATTTCACCTTGCTGAAAGACAAGCCAAATTATCAGGGCAGCGTCAAAGGCGCAAAGGCCAATCTGGCATATTTGATGCCCTGGAATTCGCAAGCTTCCGCGATGGCGCTCGCCGATTTGTTTCGCCAGGACATTCGTGTTCATAGCGCCGACAAAGCCTTTTCTCTCGGCGGCAATAATTACCCACGCGGCTCGCTGCTCATCAAAGTCAAAGACAATCCGGCAGACTTGCACGAACGCCTGCAAAAAGTGGCTGCCGCGCACAACGTAGACTTTTTCTCGACCGATGATTCGTGGGTAGATGGCGGCATCAACCTCGGCAGTTCCAACGTGCAATACTTGAAAAAACCGCGCGTGGCATTGGCCTACAATACACCAACTTCGACCAATTCAGTCGGCTGGGTTCGGTACTTGATTGAGCAAAAATATGGCTATCCGGTGACGACGATTCGCACCGAACAATTAGCCGGAGCGAACCTGAGCAATTACAACGTGCTGATCCTGCCGGAAGGCTCGCGCGGCGGCTATTCGCAAATGCTCAACGTCGCTCGGCTGCGCGATTGGATGGCGAACGGCGGCACGTTGATTACGATTGGCGAAGCAGCGGCTTGGGCTGCCGATGAAAAGGTCGGGTTGCTTGCGACAAAGTTGGAGAAGCGCAAAAAAGCCGACGCCAAACCCGCCGACACCAAAGCCGAAAGCAAAGACGGCAAGCCTCCCGCACAGCCACCAGCACCAACCGAGGATGCCAGCCGCGCTATCGACAAAGCCATCGAACCCGACGACGAATTTCCCACCAACACTCCTGGAGCCATCGCGCGATTGTCCGTCAATCAAGAACACTGGCTCGGCTTCGGCTACGGCGAAACGACGAACACCATCGTCGAAAGCAATCGCATCTTCACGCCGCTGAAACTCGACAAAGGCGTCAACGTCGCGCGTTACCTGCCCGAAGGCAAAATGCTGCTGAGCGGTTTGATGTGGGAAGACGCGCAAGCCCAATTGCCCGGCAAAGCGTTTCTGATGTATTCCAGAATTGGTGGCGGGCATCTTGTGGCGTTTGCCGAAGAGCCGAATTATCGAGCGTTTTTGGACGGATTGAATTTGATGATGATGAATGCGGTGTTCTTCGGGCCGGGACATTGAAATGAAAACACTCCAACAACTCGCGCAGCAACTAACGGCGATCCCGCTGACAACCTCGTGGTATCTCTCTGACCTCGGCGAAGCGCGCGGCAAGCAGGAATTGTTCACCAAACAAGCACCGCAAAAGCTCAAAGTCCTGCGCGAACACGCCTTGATTGAAAGTGCGATTTCGTCTAATCGCATCGAAGGCGTCGTGATTGAACAGGCGCGCGTCGGCACAGTCGTGTTCGGCAAATCCCGCCTGCGAGATCGCAGCGAAGAAGAAATTCGTGGCTATCGCAGAGCCTTGCAACTGATTCACGAACAAGGCGCAAAACTACCGATTTCCGAAGCTACGATCTTACGCCTGCACAAACTCAGCCACGCCGGAGCAGGCGATGCCGGGCAGTACAAAACCAAAGACAGCAACATCATCGAAACCCATCCTGACGGGCGCGTCCGCGTGCGCTTCCAAACTGTCACCGCGAAAAAAACGCCCGCGATGATGCGCGAAATGATTGCCGCGTGGGATGACATTATGTTGGAACGTCGCGTACCACCGCTGATTGCGCTCGCGGCAATGAACTTAGATTTTCTCTGCCTTCATCCGTTCCGCGATGGCAATGGTCGCGCGTCGAGGTTGCTGTTGCTGCTGCAAAGCTATCATCTCGGTTTGGAAGTCGGACGCTACATCAGCCTCGAACGATTGATCGAAGTCAACAAAGACCGCTATTACGAAACGCTCGAACAAAGCTCAAACGGCTGGCACGAAGGCCAACACGATCCGTGGCCGTACATCAACTTTGTGTTGTTCACGCTCAAAGATGCGTATAAAGAATTTGAGAGCCGCGTGGGACAAATCGCCTCGCCGCGCGGCGCAAAGGCGGAGATGGTGATTGATGCCATTCGGAATCAATCTGGAGAGTTTCGTTTGACGGACATTGAGCGAGCGTGTCCCGGCGTTGGGCGAGAATGGATTCGCACCTTAATGCTCGACCTCAAACAAACGGGAGAATTAACCTGCAAAGGCAAAGGCCCTGCCGCACGCTGGACGTATCAGCCACGCCAAGTACAGAAAAAGTAGGAATAAGGGGAGTAACTCTTAGTAAGGGTATTGGTGAGGGTAGCAACAAAACCGAACAAAAGCCTTTTCGTGTTTGCCAGAGTGCTTTACCATAGCCGCCGCAGTTCATCATTCTCGTTTCACGGAGGAGCCTCACGTGCCAAGAGTCAATGACCAAATCGGCCCTTATCAGCTCATCAAAAAACTCGGCAGGGGTGGGTTTGGCGAAGTCTGGCTGGCGAAAAACGTGACTGCTTTCGTGGCACGTGAAGTCGCACTCAAAATCCCGCACGATGAAGACGTAGACCTGAGCGCGATCAAACAGGAAGCCGAAATTTGGCTAGCGGCCAGCGGTCATCCGAATGTCCTGCCCTTTATCGAAGCCAATATTTACGAGGATTATGTCGCCATCGTCAGCGAATACGCGCCGGATGGTTCGCTGCGCGATTGGCTGAAACAAAACGGCGGACGCGCGCCGTCCATCGAAGCGGCGCTGGAAATGACGCGCGGCATTCTGAACGGACTCGCGCATTTGCATGCACGTAACATCATTCATCGGGATTTGAAGCCGGACAATGTCTTGCTGCAAGGCACGACGCCACGCATCACGGATTTCGGCATCGCGCGTTTTTTCGATGTCACCAAAAGTTCAATCATCGCGGGTACGCCTGTCTATATGTCGCCCGAAACGTTTGATGCGAAGCGCAATCAACAAACCGACATCTGGTCGGTCGGCGTGATGCTTTATCTGATGCTGGTAGGACGATTACCTTTTACCGGACAAACCAGTTGGGAAGTCGAGAAAGCAATTCGCTTTCAGGATTTGCCCCCCTTGTCTGTGAATGTGCCGACAGAGTTATGGCAGATGGTAGCAAAAGCATTGGAGAAGCAGCCGGTAGCGCGGTTCAAAACGGCAACAGAAATGTTGCGCGCGTTACAGGCGTCCGAAGCTATTCTGGTTGCGCCGCACAAAGCGATTGAGCCAGCGTCACCACACAAGCGAGAGATCATTAATATTCCGCTGCTTGAGCTACCGCCTCAAGCTAAACCTACACCGCCCAAACTCGCTCCAAGTGTTGGTACAGCGCCAGATCGCATTGATCTTCCAAAACCCTATATCGAAAACCTGAACGGCGTGCCGCTGGAAATGATCCTTGTTCCCGCAGGCAAATTCACGATGGGATCAGGCAGGGTCACATTTCCAGATTTTGAAATGCCGCCACATGAAGTTCGCATATCAAGCTTTTACATAGGCAAATTTCAGATCACGCAGAAGCAATGGAAAGCCGTAACGGGCGATAATCCCTCGCGTTTCAAAGGCGACTATTTGCCCGTTGAATCTGTTTCGTGGCACGAAGCACAGGCATTCTGTAAAAAGCTGAGAGAGTTGACAGGAAGAGCCTATCGCTTGCCGAGCGAAGCGGAATGGGAATATGCCTGTCGCGCTGGAACAACGGGCGATTATGCAGGCAAGTTGGATGAAATGGCCTGGCACAACAGGAACCCAGACGGTAAAACGCACCTGGTTGGGCAAAAGAAACCAAATGCGTTTGGGCTATATGACATGCACGGCAATGTATGGGAGTGGTGCGAAGATGTCTGGCATGACAATTATAATGGCGCACCAAACGATGGTTCAGCGTGGGCGATGGAGGGGGATCAAGAATGTCGTGTGCTGCGGGGCGGCTCGTCGCGCGACGGTGATAGTTTTTGCCGCTCCGCCCAACGCCTCTATGATGATCCGGGCAACCGCCGCACCTATGTCGGGTTGCGAGTTGTAGTGTCCGCGATGACTCCGTAGTCCTTTGTGCTTTTCCCTCCGCTCATCCTGACAAGCTGCGAACATTGGTGCGGCTTCACTCTTACGTTACAATGCTTACGCCGATTCCAAAATGGGTAGAGGTAGAATATATGGAAGCCATTCGCCGAAAGGAAAATGAGCAGAATGACAAATGGAAAATAAAAGGGGAAATATGAATTGGATTAATGAATTACTTGATACATTGTCGGATGATAACAAGCGAGAGGCGTTTGTTCGCTCAGTCCTCCAAGAAATGGGAGTCTCTGGGGAATTTTTAGGCACCTCCTTTGAACGTCTAGACGATCCGCCGTGCTTAAAAGTGAATTTGGAGAAAAGGGCAGAGAGAGACCGAGTGATTTCTATCCCCTTAACAACCCCAACACTCGAAACTCTAACACTGGAAGAACTCAGGGAAGCATTGAAGCGAGAGATTGCGCGACTCCAGGAATAATCTACAACAATATACTATCGCCCTACTACTGGCAGTTGGACTCTTTAGTAAAAATTACCCAACAACACGGCTTTAGGACACTACCCGATGAGCTATCTGCGTGACACGAATGTTTGCATTGAATGTTAAGTTGGAGAAGCAAGTTTTATGGGAATGAGCTATGAACAAATCCGCGCGCAAGTACAGCAACAATTCGCACAGCTTCCACCCGAAGACCGAAAACGATTGCTGAACGACTTGCTCAAAAAGGAACAACCCGCCGTGCGTGTTTGGCAGGGCGATGCGCGCGACTATTCACGTGAGCGACAATGGCTGCGCGAGAATGCTCAACAATTTCGCGGGCAAACATTGGCACTGTGTGGCGATGAATTGTTAGCGGCAGGAGCTGACCCGCAAAGCGTTTGTGAGCAAGCCAAAGCTACGGGCAAACGATTCCTCATTCATCGTGTTCCCGCCGAAGGCGAAACCTGGGGCGGAGGGCTTTGGTAACAAAACACAATCAACTTTTCCCAACATCTTCTGACGAACAAATTGCTCCGTATGAAAACACTGCTCCGTGAACTCACCTTTCCGCTCATCGCCGTCATTGCTGCCTTCATCATCGGCGGTCTCATCATTCTCGCCATTCGGGACAATCCGTTTGAGGTGTATGGCATTCTACTGAACAGCGCGTTCGGACTCTTCGACGCGCGCGGGAATTTTACGTTTGATAATTGGGGCTACACGTTGTTTTATGCGACGCCGTTGATTTTTACGGGGCTTGCCGTAGCCATCGCGTTGCGCTGTGGCTTGCTGAATATTGGGGCGGAAGGTCAGTTGTATATGGGCGCGTTTGCGGCGGCTTGGGTCGGGCTGACGTTTACGGGCTTGCCATCTATCATCCTCGTGCCGTTGGCGATAGTGGGGGCGATGGTCGCGGGCGGGATTTGGGGCGCGGTGCCGGGTATTTTGAAAGCGCGGTTTGGATCGCACGAAGTCATCAACACGATTATGATGAACTTCATTGCGCTCGGCCTGCTCAGCTATCTGGTACAGTATCACTTCAAAGAACCCAGCGATGCGATTATGGAAACGCACGAGATCGTGCCCGCCGGGAGGCTCGCGCGGTTCTACACGTTGCTCGCGCCGTTTGGGATCAACTTTCCGTATCGCATTCCACTGAACGCTTCGTTTTTGTTGGCGATTTTGACGTGTGTTTTGGTGTGGGTGTTTTTGTGGAAGACGAAATGGGGCTACGAATTGCGGGCGGTCGGGGCAAACCCGGATGCGGCGGAGTACGCGGGAATTTCGGTCAAGAAGCAGATTATTCTGGCGATGGCGTTGTCGGGCGCAATTGCCGGAATGGTCGGCATCAACGAAGTGCTGGGCTATCGCTATCGGTACTATCACGACTTTGGCGCGAGCTATGGCTTCACGGGAATCGCTGTTGCGCTGCTCGGTCGCAATCATCCGTTCGGCGTATTGCTGGCGGCGATTTTGTTTGGCGCATTGACGCGCGGCGGCCTGTTCGTAGACATCTTCACAGAAAACGTGTCGAAGGATTTGGTGCAGGTGCTACAGGCGATCATCATTCTGTTCGTCGCGATGGAATATTTTTTCCGAGGCAAATTGCTGCGGCTGATTCCTCAATTGGCGACAAAATAGCCCGCCCATCTTTCATCCACGAAGCCACACGAAGAATCACGAAGAAGTTTTGACCAATCACATCTTTTTTCTTCGTGTCCCTTCGTGTGGCTTCGTGGATGAGAATTTCTGTTTCTGGAATGGTATAGTAGCTTCTGTCAAACATTTGGCGTCAAACATTTTTCCGACGAAAGCAATTTTTCAAAACGCGAAAGTCACACGAAACCTTTGCCCTTTGCTGTTCGTCTTTTGATTGACGACTTTGGGTGTCAAAATTTCCTGTGAGTTTCGCGTTTGTATTTTCGGTTGCGAGACATATAAAAATCTAAAGAAAAACTGGGAGCGTGAATGACTGAAACAATTCGAGAAGACGAACTTTTGAACCGCTTGGTGAGTGCGCGGAAACAATTATTAACTGAGATTCGCAAAGCTGTGATCGGCCAGGATGAAGCTGTTGAGCAAGTGCTAATGTCGCTGCTGGTCGGCGGCCATTCGATTTTGACGGGCGTGCCAGGTCTCGCCAAAACATTACTCGTCAAAACCATCGCCAACGTGCTTGACCTGTCATTCAAGCGCATTCAGTTCACGCCTGACCTGATGCCGGCGGACATCACAGGAACCGAAATCATTGAAGAAGATCGCGCCACCGGTCATCGCGCCTTGCAGTTCATCAAAGGCCCGGTATTCGCCAACATGGTGCTCGCCGACGAAATCAACCGCACGCCTCCCAAAACCCAAGCGGCATTACTGGAAGCCATGCAGGAAGGCAACGTCACCGTGCAGGGCAACACGTACCAATTGCCGAAGCCGTTTTATGTACTCGCCACGCAAAACCCCATCGAAATGGAAGGCACCTATCCGTTGCCCGAAGCGCAAACAGATCGCTTCATGTTCAATATTCGCGTTGGCTATTTGTCCGAAGCCGATGAAATCAAAGTCGTGCAGGCAACCACGACGCCGCAGAATTTGCAATTTGAGCGATTGATGTCCGCCGACGAAATCATCGCGTTCCAACGCCTCGTGCGCAGCATTCCGGCGTCAGAATCCGTCGTGCGGTATGCGGTGAACCTCGCTGCGACGAGCCGTCCAGTGAATGGTAACGTGCCGGACTTCGTCAAGAAATACATCACATGGGGCGCATCGTTGCGTGCATCGCAATTCCTCGTGCTGGCAGGCAAAGCGCGCGCGATTATGCAGGGCCGTTACAATGTCAGTTGCGAGGACATTCGCGCGATGGCTGCGCCCGTGATGCGCCACCGCATCCTGCTCAACTTCCAGGCCGAATCCGAAAAACTCGATACCGATCAGATCATCAAACGCTTGATTGAGTCTGTGCCGGAACCAAAATCAGGTTTGTCGTAGAAGAGAGGCGCGATGGAATCCGCATTACGTTTACGCACGTTCACCGAAGAGGAATATTTAGACCTTGAGCGCAAAGCAAAATTCAAAAGCGAATTTATCGAAGGTCAGATTTATGCGATGGCTGGGGCCTCGCCGACGCATGCGCTTATTACAGCGAATGTAATCGCCAATCTGGTGTTGCACCTGCGAGGCAACCCGTGCCGGGTGTATTCCAACGATCTGAAATTCAGAATCGGTCGCGCGGGGAATTATTACTATCCCGATCTTACGGTTGTTTGCGGGCAGTTACAGTAACACGACGAGCATCAGGATGTGCTGTTGAATCCAACCATCGTCGTTGAGGTTTTATCGCCTTCGACAGAAGCCGATGATCGCGGTCGCAAATGGATTCAGTACCAACAAATCGAGTCGTTAACAGATTACATCATGGTTGCGCAAAATGAACCATTCATCGAACATTACGCCCGTCAGGTGGATGGCGGATGGCACTACGAATCCTGTTCTGATTTGGCGAGTCAGTTAACCATTCAATCCATTGCCTGTCCATTATCGTTGGCCGATGTGTACGAAAAAGTTGAGTTCACAACCTGAGAAACACTATGTGGTGGAAAAAAAAACAAGAACCAACCGTCACGCTCAATACGCAAGATACTGAATTACTGAAGACTCCGCATTCGGCCTATCACAACCCAAACTCGTTTCTTGATCCCGAAGTATTGGCGCGCGTGTCGTCGCTGGAAATCCTGGCGCGCACGGTCGTCGAAGGTTTTATTTCGGGCTTGCATCGTTCGCCGTTCACAGGCTTTTCGACGGAGTTTGCGGAGTATCGGCAGTATATGCCCGGCGACGATTTGCGCTATTTGGATTGGAAGCTGTTGGGGCGCACGGATCGCTACTACATCAAAAAATATCGCGCCGACACGAACACGCAATTCCACCTCTTAGTGGACGCAAGCGGCTCGATGAAATATGCATCCGGCGGCGTGTCGAAGCTGCAATACGCAAAGATGTTAGCCGCTTCCCTTGCCTACCTCGTCAACAAACAAAATGATGCGGTCGGGATGATCGCCTTCGATAATGCGGTGCGGATTCAAGTGCCATCACAAAATCGCACCGGGCATTTGCGTTCCGTCTTTGGGCATTTGGAACAATTGCAACCGGGCGGCGAAACGGCGTTGTCAAAACTGCTGCACGAAGCCGCTGACCGCATTACCAAACGCAGCTTCGTCATCATCATTTCCGATTTCTACGACGATGCTGAGGCGCTCAATGAAGCGATGCAGCATTTAAGCTTCAAAGGCAACAACGTTGTCGCATTCCAAATCCTGGATCGCAACGAAATTGAGTTCAACTTTGACGAGCCAGTGTTGCTGGAAGATTGCGAGACCGAGGAGCAATTGCACGTGATGCCAGATGTGTTGGCAGAAGGCTATCGAGATACGTTTCAGCAGCATTTGACCCGTGTCCGTGAAGGAGCCATCAAAAACCGAGTCGAGTTTGAATTATTGACCACGAACAAGCCGTTGGATTACGCGCTGTTTTCATTCTTGTCGAAACGCGCAGGGTAAGCGCAAAGGAGGTTTTGCCATGAATGTCATCTCCCATTGCCGGCACCGGTTGCCCATTTTCAGCCTGTGTTTTGTTGCCTTCATGTTGTGGTGCCTGCCGACACAAGCGCAGACCACTGAACAAACCGCTGAAGAGGCGGCACGCGAACGGCAACGCTCAGAAACGTGGATGCGAAACACGAACCTGAAGGTTCCGCCACGCACAAAACAGAACGATGCTGAACAACCTGTCCTCGTCCAAAGCGAAGATCAATTATCTTCCAAACAGAAGAAACGGTTGGAACCTGCTGCCGAAGATCATCAAGCTTATGCTGCCTTTTTGCGCCAACCCGAAACGGGGATTTTTAAATTATTGAGCGCAACCACCAGCAAGATCGTCCATGCGAAAAATGCGGTCGATATTTCCCTGCCCTTGCTTGGTGGCGGGGCATATTACTCTTTCACCAAACGGAAGCACGATCTGACCGATTGGGCGGAAATTCGACGGCGCGAAGGCGAAATCGAAGCAGGATTTTCCAACTTAACGATGGGATTTGTGACCTTGCTCGGCGATGTGCCATTGGACGCGCTCACACTGAACAGTCCCGGCGTTAGACATGTGGCGGATTTTGTTCCGGCCACGGAATACGATGCAGCCAATGCCCAGTACCAGCAAAGCGCATATGGGTTGCGCCTCGACGGCTTCATCTTCAAATCTGCACAACCGATGCTGGTGAATTATTCATACGTGCTGCGTTCGATTCGCTTTGGCGCGGCAGATCAATTAATCGTCTTGCGCGTTATTCGCCAGGACGCGGATGGCGTAGCAACGATTATTTGGAAACGACTCAAGATCACCAAAGCCCCCGCGTTGCGGGGCATTCCCAAATCGAACTTTATTGCCAGCCGCCATTGAGCAAGGAGAAGGTTGCACAGATGAGGAGTCGAAAAACGATTGCCGTGTTATTGGTCGGAGCCTTGAGTTGGAGCCTATTGGCAAACGTCGCCGCGCAAAGCAAAAAGAAAACCTCACCTTCCAAACCAACCGTCGCGCTTGAGGACGAAGAGTACGCCGTCTATTCCGCGCTGATTCAATCGCTATACTTGAGCGGCGCGAAAGTATTGGTCATTGATAATTTCGTTGCTGGCTGCGTCCCCGTCGGTGACAACGCCGAAGGCGAACGCGCGTGGCAACAAAGCCTGGATAAACTGCCGAGCAAATTGCCGAAGCTTACCCCCAAAACCATCGCGGATTTCAAGAGCAAAACCCGCACTTGTCGCACCGTCGAAGCGAAACTCACGTTGCCAACAAAATACATTTTGATTAGCCAAACCGAACGCCGCGCGATTTTTTCCAAACCTGACGTCAATAAATCGTGGCAGAGCTTTCGGCAAAAATATCCCGGGGCAAACGGCTACATCAATGTCTCGAACATCGGCTTCAACGAGGATCGCACACAAGCATTGGTGGATACGTTTCGCAAATGCGGCGACAAGTGTGGCGGCGAGCGGATGGTGTTGTTGACAAAGGTGAATGGCAAGTGGAGTGTTTCTGCAACGCATAAAATTTGGGAGCTGTAATCATGGCCTTTCTCAATCCATTATTCTTACTCGGTCTCGCCGCTGTCGCCATTCCGATCATTGTGCATCTGGTGCGGCGCACGCGCGCAAAAAAAGTGGAGTTCCCTTCGCTGATGTTTGTGCGCCAGGTTCCGCAACGCACGATTCGGCGCAAGCGGCTTATCAATTGGTTATTGCTCTTGCTGCGCTCGCTCGCGCTGTTGTGTCTGGTGCTGGCGTTTGCGCGTCCGTACTTTCGCGGCAGCGGCGCAGCGAATGCGAATGGCAATGCCAAAGCTGCCGTGATCCTGCTCGATACGTCGTTCAGCATGCGCTACAGCAAACGCTTTGATGACGCGAAGGCGAAAGCGCGCGCAGTCATCAACGAAGCGGGCAGCGGCGATCAACTCGCGCTAGTGACGTTTGGGCAAGGCTACGAAGTTTTGAGCCGCTTCACAAATGACAAAGCGAAATTGAATTCGCTCATTGATGCGGCACAAGCCGGACTCGGCTCGACTGCGTACACGCAAGCTCTGCGTGGAGCGGAAGAATTGATGAAAGAAGTGACCATCGCGGAACGCCGTGTCATTTTGATTTCGGATTATCAAGCAGCGGGTTGGAATCTGGCGGACACGACGTACAAATTGCGCAATGACATCAAGCTGATCACGAACGATGTCGGCGAATCCGATGCGGCAAATCTTGCGATTACCGAAGTCAACGCGCAGCCCGTGATTTATCAGCAGAAATACGCCGACAAACTCGCCGCACGTGTGATGAATTTCAGCGACGAAGCGCGCGATAACATCCAAGTTGAATTCCAACTCAACGATCACCTCGTCGAAAAACGCCAAATCAAAGTCGCGCCGCGCGACTCGACGCTGGTTGAATTCACTGACTTCAATTTGAACGAAGGCGTCAATCGCGGCGTCATAGAAATCAGCGACACCGGCTTTCCGGTAGACAATCGCTTCTATTTCACCCTGCATCGGGAAGCACAAGGACAAGCGTTGATTGTCGAATCCGTCGGACGCGGACGCAGCGAAAGTTTATACCTGCGACAAGCCTTGACGACGGGCGACAATTTGCCGTTCGCGTTGACGATCAAGACTCCAGCGTCGGTGAATCCTGGCGATTTGCAAAGTTACAAAGTCATCATCCTGAATGACGTTGACGGCATCAATTCGGCGCTCGCTGACAGCTTGAAATCGTATGTCGAAAAAGGCGGCGGCCTGATTATCGCGGCTGGTCGTCACACCTCCGAATCGAGTTTCAATGAAGCGTTCAAATCGTTCGCGCCGGCGACACTCGGCGAACCCGTGCAGCCGAAAGGCGATTACGTCACGCTGAGTGACATCAAAACCGATCATCCCGTGTTTGAAGTTTTCCGCGAAAGCGGTCGCTTAGCCGCTGCGCGCGTCTTCGGCTATCGTCGCGCGACGCCGACGGAAAAAGCTTCGGTGCTTGCGCGCTTTGAAGACGGCACGCCCGCGCTGATCGAATCGTCATTCGGGCAAGGCAAAGTGTTGCTGTTCACTTCGACGCTGGATTCAAGCTGGAACGATTTACCACTCACTCCGATTTACTTACCGCTCGTGCGACAGATGACGCGACATCTCGGCGAACGCGACCGACAAGCGTGGCACCTGGTCGGCGAAACCTTCACCGCAATCAAAGCCAAAGACAGCAGCATCCCGGCAGTTGATGCGCCCAGTAACACGCGCGTCACAGAACGCAATCAAACCGCGTCCGGCGATTTGATCGTGAACGCGAAAGAGAACGGCTTCTATCGCCTGCGCTATGGCAACGAATCCGATTTCGCCGCCGTGAATTTGGATGGCAAAGAATCGGATTTGTCGAAGCTGGTCATTGACGATTTCGTGACTGCGGTAACCGGTGCCGATCCCAAAGCCGAAGCTGCGACCGCTGCGCAGGTGAAAATGACCGACGAAGAACGCGAAGCCAAACAGCGCGTGTGGTGGCCGTTGCTGATTGCGGCGTTGGCGTTGTTTTTGACCGAAGCGGTGCTGGCGCGGCGCACGAAGATGGCGCGGGTAATTGGGTAGTAAGAGCTTCACTTAACCAGGGAGCTTTGATTTTTTGGATAGAAAACGTGAAAAAACTCTATACCTCCTCACAACATAGAGCGTATATACGCATACGACAGGCCCATGAGCAGCATCGGAAAGATGTACTTGAAAGGCGTAGACTGGGCCCGGGACTGGTTGAAAGAGAAAAACGTGCTGTCATAATGAAACGGCTAGCAAAAATTAAGCCTATATATCTTGTGGCTCCAGAGAAATTTTCGTTCATTGAAAACCCCGACCAATTTAGTGAATTTTTAATCCAAGTTCACGAAGCGCTCGGAGAACGTAAAAGCATTGAGGTAGATCACGAAAAGGTAACTTTACAAACCCCTGAAGCACTCACAGCTTTTCTGAGTGTTTTAGCCGATCCTCGATATAAAGACACTCTTCATCAAGGGTTCATTCCAAAGGATCCCTTACAGCGTAAGATGTTCCTTGATTCTGGACTCTGTGAATATTTGAAAATCCCTAATCAGCTACGACCACCAAGCCCTTCAGGCAATATCCAAAAGCGGAAAAATTATAAGGTGTCACCCAAAACTGCTTATGAGCTAAAACAGTTTGCGATGATGAGACTTTACGGAGCAGACAGAGCGTATCCGCCTTTGTATAGAACTTTCATTGAGTTGATGGCGAACACTCACAACCACGCTGGAGGAAGTAGCGATAACAAAGAACGATGGTTTGCCTCCGCTTATTGCCAGGCTGAACATGGGAAAACCTGTTTCACATTTGTAGATAATGGTGTAGGCATTTTCAAAAGTGTGAGCGAAACGATGGGTATTTTGAGAAAGATGGCCGTAAAACTTGGCATTACAGACAATATTGACTTTCTTAGGAATCTGCTAAATGGAAAGTTGAAGTCTAGGACGGGGATGGAAAATCGCGGCAAGGGCATACCAATGATCAATCAACTGGCAGAAAATAGAAAGATCGAAAACTTGGTAGTCATAACAAATGACGTATGGGCAAATGTTAGTAGTGGGGAGTTTCGACGGCTGGCAAAGGGATTTTCTGGGACGCTATGGTATTGGGAAGTAAAAAGACAAGCAGTAAATAGTTGAGGACAAATTATGAATACGCAAACAATTTCTGTTAATTCGATTAACACCTCTGATATTTTGTCTCGCCCCTATATCAGCATTGCAAGAGAATTTTCCCCATATACAGGTGCGCGGTATCGAACAGATGGGCCTTTTTCCGGCGAAGAGTTCAGAGAAAATCTGTTAGAACCTCGCTTTTTGCAGGCATTGGAACAGGGACAGAAACTGCTTATCAATCTGGATGGCACGGAAGGGTATGCAACTTCATTTTTAGAGGAGGCCTTCGGCGGTTTAGCCCGTGCGCATGGTGTACAACAGGTGCTAGAGCATTTGGAGTTTCAGTCCTTGGATGAACCTTTACTGACTGATGAAATTGAAAAATATATTAGGGATACTGCTCGGCGGAAATAAGGTTTGGTTTTATGTGACCTTTTTAGCTGGCCTTGCACTAGGACTACTGATAAAGCAAAAGCTGCCGATCAAGTTCAAAGAAGACGTAGACATCGTCCCGATTTTGCAACTGATCGTCACGTTGATTGTTGCCCTCCTCATCACGCATTACGGAAAACAAAAAGCCGACGAAAACCGCGCCGAAAAAGACCTGATAATTGAGCAATTGAACGATTGCCGAACAAAGTGTCGAGAAGTCTTTGCAGAATTTTCTGGATGTTGCGACGAACAACAAGCGAATGCCGAACAACAAAAACGGCTCAAGCAGGGCGTGCGGGATTTTTCCAATCATCTTTACGCAGTACGCCGCTTGATTGAGCATTCGGGCAACCCCGCAGAGTTGGTGAAGCAGCATGAAGAATTGCAAAGTCGCTATTACACCTTCAAAGCTCGCATTACCGATTTGAATGGGAGCAACGCCTTCACGAATCCGGCGACGCGAAACTCGGCTGAAACGGCATGGCGTGAGTCAGACAATCAACTAACGAAGCTGATTATTGCTGTGAACCGCTTCTAAAAAACTGCCACCAATGGTGGCAGAAACGGATCATTAAAAAAACTCTCACCGATGATGAGAGAAATTATGAGGGCGGCTCCCAGGTGAAGTCGTAATTAAAGAATCGTAGCGAACAAGCAAGGAGTTTGACCTTGTATCTCTCACGTTTATTCATCAAAAATTATCGTTCGATCAAAGAACTCGACCTCGCGTTTGCGAAAGGCAAGAACGTGCTCGTCGGTCGCAACAACGCGGGCAAGAGCAATGTGCTGAAGGCGATTGACCTCGTGCTGGGCGAGTATTCGCCGACGTACACGAAATCCGAAAATGTCACCGAAAGCGATTTCTATTCGTGGCACGAAGAAGCGTTTGGCGAAAAGGTTGTGCAATCTGCGAATGACATGTTCGTCTGGTGCGAGTTGCGGCGCGACATTGGCGAACCGCTGAATTACGACGAAATGTACAAGGCGAATTCGCTGGCGATTTACACACGGCTCGAAGGCTGGACAGTGGACAATAAGCCGATCAAACAGGCCGCGCGCATCTCTCGCCATTCGTTACCGGAAAGCTATGAACCGATCTTTGATCTCAACGAAGACAATGCTGACCGCGATTGGATTGTGACGCGCAAACGCGAATTGCAGCCGCTCGAAAAACAGTTCGACGACAAATATCATTTCGCCTTCGCCTTTCGCGCGACCAAGGATGAATTCGGGCGCATCAACAAAGATATGCGGTTTCTCTACCGCGAAGACGACTCGAGCGATTGGATACTCGGTTTTCGTGCGCCGATTCGCAATGAGCTTTTGCAGAGCGCGATCATCCCAGCGTTCCGTGATCCGGGGTCGCAACTGCGGCTCAACAATTGGACGTGGTACGGGCGCTTGATGCGGCATTTGACGGCGGGGCAGGAAGGCTCGACCGAACTACAAGCCGCGATGGAGCAGGTCAAATCCGTCGCCAACAAAATCTTTGCCGAAGCCAAAGAGCAGACGACCGCCAGCACGCTCGACCTAGCGTTTCCCGACACCGAACTGCATTTCCAATTCAACACCGAAACGCGCGCCGACCTGTACAAAAGCGCGGCGTTGTATGTAGATGACGGCTACAAATCGCAGCTTGCCGACAAAGGTTCGGGCATTCAGAGCGCCATCGTCATCGGCCTGTTTCAATACTACACGCGCGCCGTCAACACGATTACGTCGGCGTTGTTGTGTATCGAAGAGCCGGAACTTTTTCTGCATCCGCACGCGCGCAAAGTCATCAGCAATCGGCTCGACAACTTCCTTGATGGCGACAAACATCAAGTGATTTTGTCCACACACAGCGAAGAATTCATTCGCGCGAAGTACGGCGATTTGCACGTCGTGCGCATTCGCAAAGATGCCAGCGGAACGCATGCCACAAGCGTCAGCTTCAATCAGTTCCGACCGTTGCTGATGGCCGAAAAACAGAACGAATTGTTCTTTGCCGACAAGGTCATCGTCTGCGCTGGCTATCACGACTTCATCTTAAAAGCGGTCGCCGAAGAGTTGTTTCCCGGTCAGTTGGAAGAGCAAAACATCTCGGTGATTTCGGTCGGCGACAAACGTTATTTCAGCCAGCTTGTAAACTTGATTTTACAGCTTGAAATCAAGTGTTTTGTCTTCGCAGATTTTGAATTTCTGTTGCGCGATGAATCGGAAACATCTACCATCTATTCCGCCGCGCCACAGGAACATTTGCTCAGCTTGAGCGATGCGTTTTTCAATCAGGAATGCACGTTCGGCGCGACCGGAGCCAAAGCCAAACAGTTTATCGAAAAGCTTCGTTCGCAGATCAAAGACCTGGACTCCGCATCGTTTTATACCGCGAAATCCGCCGCCCAGATCGCGCATCCGAACATCCAACAAGTCCTCGACCGCCTGCGCAGTAATGGCGTCTGCATCCTCAGCGGCGAACTCGAAAACTTGTCGAAAGATTATGCGTTCCTCTCACCGATGGACGGTTTGTCGCTCGAAAAAGTGTACGCGTTGAATCATCGGCTGATGAGTGGAGAGCGGATTACCGATGTGTTGTTGACGAGTGAGATGAGTGATTTTTTACGCGTGGTGTTAGCGCGGTAGCACAGACGGGGCCTGCGATCTGCATACACTTCGTAGTCTGTTAAGATTCTTTTCAACCCCCAAAGCAATCGCTCAATGACTGGAGCGCAAGCGTCCTCGCTTGCCTGTCTAATAATCACTCTGACGATTTGTTCCTGAAAGAAATATCGCCTCTCGGCGCTTTGCAAGCGAGGACGCTTGCGCTCCAGTCAGGCACGTTGAAACTATCCTTTTTCGTCGGGCGCATTTGAAAGACTCATGGCCTATCCGGTGCAATATAATTCGTCGTGACCAAATCAAAATGACTGCCGTATTTCCCCGCATCGAAATCTTTCAGAAACACCGTCATCAATTGCAACAACGTTGCCGCGCGATGACCGGGCAGGCGTGCGGGGTGTGAATTGCGCCCGGAGGCCGAGCGAATGAACAGGCTTTTGTCGGTCAGCGGCAGCTTGCGAGCGTTATTCGCCCAAGCGGCAAACAACTCGCCATCAAACAAATATTGCTCGACGTTCGAGGTGTAATACGCGGTCACTGTGAAGCCGTTTTTCTTCAGGTATTCGCCAATCGCGGCCAATGCTTTCGGGCCGCCGAAATTGCCAACGACAGGGATAATCAGGTTCTTGCGGTGCATCGCACGCAGAAAATCGAAGTCCTCATTGCTCGCCCAAAAATTGCCCAACCTGCCGTTCAGATCAGTTTGCAGAATCAGGTCTTTTAGCACCGGAAATCCGCCGCCAAAACCTCCCCCGCCACCGCCAAAACCACTGCTGGGATTATTGCCACCACTGCGGTAACTGATTTGCAATCCATCGGTGCGAAATGTGCTGAAGACATATTCAATCCCTTTTTGATCGTCCGCAGAGAGCGGGAATAAAAACTCGTCAGAAATCGTTTTACGAATGGCGGCGAGGTTGGCGGCATAGGCTTTTTCATCGGCTTGCGCCTGACTGAAGTAGCCGACGATTTCGGTCAACTCGGAATTCGGAGTGGGAGCTTTTTCTTTGGGCAGTGGACGACTGAGCAGCATTGACAGGAATTGCACGCGATTGGGCGCGAGGTGAAAGACGGCTTTATACACCAGATGTTGCAGCACTGCCTGACGCCGAATGTCCATGATGAAGGCGATGCGCGGGCGAATTTTGGCAATGTACGTAAAGTTCTGCTCCGGTCCAACGCCAAGGTAGGCACCGCCGCTGGCACCAAGTTGTTTGAGTTTATCAAGAACCGTCAGATACGCCGTTTCATTGGACGTAAAATTGTCAGAGCGAAAGTATCCGCCGTCTTCCGACATCGTCTGACTCAGGCGCGAAAACTCGGCAGCCGAAAGGCTCTCTGGTTGTTTGGCGGATGCCGTTTGGGCCAGCGTAAAGCTGGAAGCGGTAAACGCTGTCAGCAAGAACGCCAACACGATGCCTGTCAGTCGAAGTGAAATGGAAGTCCGGGTTTGGTTCATAATTTTGTCCTCAGAAAAATGGTTACTGTGATTGCTAAAGACTCTGAAAACCCATCCGACGTTTCAAGCAAATACACCAGAGTTTTTGCGACACCTGAAACACTGACAGGACTCTCAGCAAAGGCTATGCTAAAATCCGCGCTTGATTTCAGTGGAACTACTGGAGGCATTGGAAACAGAATGATTAGCTGGAAAAAGACACATCTACTTGGATTCATCATCACCATCTTCCTGGCGATTCAGGGGTTGGCACAAAACCCCGTGAATTTGTCCGCCAAATTAGAACCGACGCAACTCAAGCCCGGCGACAAAGCCAAATTTGTGATCACGGTCGCGCTTGATCCCGGCTGGCATTTGTATTCCATTGCCCAGAAACCACCGCCGCGTTCGACCAAGATTGCGTTGGAAGAGGGCGGAGCCTTTATTCAGGAAGGCACGCTGATCGCGCCCAAAGCGAAAACAGCGTTTGATCCGAATTTTCAGATTGATACGGAAACCTACGAAGGCATGGTCAATTTCACGATTCCAGTGCGCGTGAAACCTGATACCATGCCGGGCGCAACCAAAGCTGTGGCAAAAATCACGTTTCAGGTTTGCAATGATACGCAATGCCTGCCACCACGCACGCGCCCGCTGGAGGTGGACGCAATGATCGCACAGGCTGCGCTGGCGGCAACGCCGAGTCCAACGGTCTCACCCTCACCTTCGCCCAGCATCTCTCCATCGCCTTCGCCGTCGGCATCACCTTCGCCCAGCCCGTCACCCAGCGTGTCGCCTACACCTTCGCCCAGCCCCAGCCCGGTGCCATTTGAAACACTAGGAACAGAAAGCACGATTCCTCC
>JAEUQN010000102.1 GCA_016789725.1 Blastocatellia bacterium
TTGCTGCTGAAATTCGCGTGACCGATGACGTTGCCGCCATATTCCACACCGCCCCAGGGTAATGCGTAACCGCTGTAATAAATCACAAGACCGTTGCGCGCGGCTTTTTCCCACTGAAAAATCGTTGGCAATTGTTTGCCGCGAAAGGCTGCATAGGCGGCGGCTTCGTGCCACGTGATGTCGGTGACGGGATGATCCGCTTTACCTTCGGGAAACGTTTGATTGAGCCACGAACGCGGTCCCGGCAATCCAGTACGGTCTTTGTATTCTTTGGTGAATTCTTTGACTGTTGTGGCGACGGCGCGGCCATCTTGGCTCGCTAAATGATTCCAATATTGTTGATTGAAGTAACCGCCAGCGGTGATGAATTCTTTGTACTCACGATTGGTGACTTCGTATTTATCTATGTAGAAATCTTCTAGCTCGACGGTTTGATTGGTTGGATTGGTGCGGCTGGTGAGTTTGTATTTGCCGCCTGGCACCAAGACCATCCGATCCGGGATTTGATCAGCGGCCACCAGTTTAATTTTGAAATTATTTGGCTCATCGGGCGGCACCAGCGTGTTACCTGCGCGGGTGAGGACGCTGGTAATGGTGCGCTCGAATTTGGCGTAGCCGTCTTTTTCCACGCGCAAAATATATTCGCCGCGCGCGATGGGATGTTTGTTGAGCGGTGTAGTGCCGATCAACTCTGCTGTCTCAGTACCAAAGCGTGTCAGGGACACGCGCGCGCCGCCCGGTTCCGACGTGACGGAAAGTTGATCGGTAATCGTCGGCATCAATTGGGCAATGTTGGCATCATCGGGCAGGTACTGCTTCACCTGCGCGGCGAGGTCATACGCCTCGAAATATTTCTGTTGAGTGGCGAGCTGCTCAATGCGCGCGATCTGTGCCTGCGCCCAGCGCAAATTCGCTCGGTGACGAATGCCCCAAACCACAACGGTCAGCGCCATCACGACGGCCAGGCCTGCGAGCGCGAGGCGGCGTGCCCGATGTTTTGGTTTGCCTGTGCTGGCAATTTTGCGGCGCAGAGATTTGCCGGAGCTTTCCAGTCGCGCCGCAAATTCCAAATCGTTGCGCAGCGCCTTTAAATCGTGAAGAAGCTCCTGGGCGGTTTGATAACGTTGTGCGCGATTTTTGTGCAGTGCTTTTTGCAAAATGCGTTGCAGCTCATCCGGCAGCATCACCGCCTCGTTGGTTGCAAGCGGGGCCTGCTCTAAAATCGCGGCGATCACGGCGCTGGTTGTCGCTCCGGCAAAGGGCCGGAAACCTGCGACCATCTCAAACAGCACGACGCCGAGGCTCCATAAATCGGCGCGTTCGTCCACCGTTTGCGCGCGCAATTGTTCGGGCGACATGTACGCGACGGTTCCCATCACGCGGCCCTGGTCGGTCGTCAGCGTCGTGATCGTGGTGGCGTCGCTGGTGACGGCTTCGGTCAATTTTGCCAAGCCGAAGTCCAGGACTTTCACGTAGCCATCTTTGCGCAGCATGACGTTTTCCGGCTTGATGTCGCGGTGAATGATGCCCGCTTCGTGTGCCGCCGCGAGTGCGGAAGCAATTTGGATCGCCACGTCGAGCGCTTCATTCACCGCCAGTTTGCCGTTCGCCAATCGTTGCCGCAGCGTTTCGCCTACGATGAATTCGGTCGCAATGAAGTGCAAATGATCGCTCGTGCCGATTTCGTGAATGGTGATGATGTTGGGATGATTGAGTGCAGAGGCCGCCCGCGCTTCCAACTCAAAGCGGCGCACGCGCTCTCGATCTGTAGTGAATGGCACCGGTAAAAGCTTGAGCGCGACCTGACGACCGAGCAAAGAATCTTCGGCCAAGTAGACTTCGCCCATTCCGCCCGCGCCGAGCAATTTCGTGACGTGATAATGCGAGATTCGTTGACCTGTGATGGATTCTGTTTTGTCTTCTGCCATCAATTCGGCAGCGACCGCGAGCGCGGGTTTTTCGATGAAGTTTTCGGACTGTGCCTCGAACGATAATAATGATTCAACTTCGCGCCGCAGTTCAGAATCATTCGTACAGGCGTTGGCGACGAATGTTGCCCGCTCACTCGTGTTCACTTCGAGCGCCGCCGCAAAGAGGTCTTTGATTTGTTGGAGCTTTTCGGGAGACATTGGATTGTGGGGAGTAGACGGTAGACGGTAGACAGTAGATGGTAGAAGAGCTATCGCGTGTTAGCGAACTACTGACTACCGACTACTGACTACCGACTACTGACTACTCTGTACTAATTTCCCTTAATAACCACGCCTTCGCCCAATTCCAATCGCGCTTGACGGTTTCAGGTGAAATCTTCAGGGCTTCGGCGGTTTCTTCAATGCTCAGCCCGCCGAAGAATCGCAATTCGACGACGCGGCTGGAGCGTTCATCGGTCGCGGCCAACGCCGTCAGCGCATCGTCGAGCGCGATCAAATCTACGGGGCGCTCGGTCGAGCCAGCCATGACATCGTGTAGCGAAACCTGCAACGCGCCGCCGCCTCGTTTTTGATAGTTGCGGGAGCGCGCAAAATCCACCAGAACGCGTCGCATCAACTGGCAAGAGACCGCAAAAAAATGCGCGCGGCCTTGCCATTCGATCTTCTGCCATTCAATCAACCGTACAAAAGCTTCATTGACCAGCGCCGTCGTTTGCAGCACGTGGCCGTGACGTTCGCCCGCTAAATAGCCGTGCGCCAGCCTATGCAGTTCGTCATAGACCAGCGGCATCAGTTTTTCTAAGGCCGCGTCTTCTCCACTGTTCCAGGCCAGCAACAATTCGGTGACTTCGTTGGATGAGGGTGTTGTCATCGCTCGCTCCTGTTCATTTAAGGTAGCGTTTATGCGGCCCAGTATAGCACCGACGACTTTAATTACTACGTTGACGTCGTGCCGTCTGGATTTTTTATGGAGGGGGCTAATTTTTTTTTACCCGCATGACCTTTTTTGTTTTTTGTTCCCGCCTATGCAATCGAACACGGCTCAAGCGTGAGTCGGAACACTTATGACAACAGGATAAGGAGACATTATGAAAAGCAAATTTCAATTTACATTCGCACTGGTCATCACGTTGATGATCGGATCATTCACTTTTACCGCCGCTCAAACGGACGACACGAAAGCCGCCAAAGGCGGTTGGGCAGTTCGCATTGCGCAGGCCAGAGCGCGTCACCAAGCCGAGCGCGAATCCGGCACTACGGGGCGCACGGATGACACTGAACGAAATCCCACAACATCGTCACCGGAAAAAGCGCAGGAAGATGCCGAAACCCAGAATGAATTGTTCGGCTGGCAACCTCTCAGAAGGCCGGAACCTTTGGTTGGCACGTGGTACGTCAATATTCCAACCTCAAACGGAGGGCTGCCACCATTCAATGCGTTGCAAACCTTCAATGATGGAGGGACGTTTACGGAATCGTCGGACCTCCTGGTTACGCAGACCGAAGGCCCCGCCTTTGGTGTGTGGAAAGGCACCGGCGCGCGCTATAACCTGACCTTCCAGCTCTTCATTTTTGACCCGGAAAAGAAAGAATCCGTTGGGATGGTGCGTGTTCGCGCTGTCATTCGGATGATTAGCAATGATGAATTTGTCGCGGATTCGGCGGTGGATTTCATTGCCCCGGATGGAACGGTTGAAAAGGGCATTGATGGCGGACCCTTTCACGGCAAGCGCGTTAAAGTCCTGCCGGTTAATTAACTATGAAGCGGTTCATTCGCAGCCCGGAGAACTATACTGCGCGCGGGCATCGCTTGAGCTTTCTTCCACGAAGCCACACGAAGAAAACACGAAGAAAGTCCCGCCTTTATGGCCCTCCTTCGTGCTCCTTGGTGTGGCTTCGTGGAGAAGAAAAAAGCACAGATTGTGACCGTTCACGGAATATCTCAAAGCGAAGCGGTTCTCCGAGCTGCGGTCGTAAAGAATTTCCTCAGCTCTGCATTTCCCAAAAAGCTTGTTGTTACTCCGACAAGTCTCGCCCGCCCCGTCCAACACGTTATTATTGTTTCTTCAATGCCGCACGGCGATAGAGTAATGCACCTCTATCGCCGCCGTTGACTCCTTCCATCTGCCCCGGAAAATCACTGCAAAAAATAGCCTGCGCCTTTTCTGTGATGTTTTTTTTCCGCTTATCAGGTACAAATGAACGACAAATGAAATCGCTAACTTGAAAGCAAAAACCGGAGGACATGATGAAAACTACCTGTACGCCTAACGCTTTTGGCCTGGCAATGATTGCCATCATCAGTTTCTTGACCACTGTTACCTGCGCTCAACAGCGCGCTCAGGCTACAAACACTTTTAGCTTCTCCAGTCTGCCAGCGTCCTTCACGGTTCCTTCCGGTTGGAAAATAGCGCAACAGGAAGGCGATCTGGCCGCTTTAGTGCCGAACACTGCGAACCCGGAGCTTGTCATCGTGGTGCGGGCGGGGATGTATCAAGACGCGGATGCTTTTTACACGCTCGCGGGAAAATCGTTGCGAGAAGATTTGCAGGTGAAAAACGCGCAAATCGTCCAAAATCCCAGCGCCTATCGCGTGAACGGCATGAATGCCAGCGCCGCTGTGGTTGCGGCTTACGGGCAAACAGGCGAGATGGTGAAGATCGGCTTGAATGTAGTGATTTCTGCGAATGGGGTTGGGCTGGGCGTGGTGGTTTTGGCTCCGGCTGCAAAATATCAGCAAGGCCAATCTGTGGCGGACGCCGTGTTGCAATCCGCGCGCTTTGGCACGATCACGTTTGATCGCAAAGCCGCTTCGGGCTTGATCGGTCGTTGGGTGAAAGCCGCAGCGGCCAACAGTGGCAATCGCAATAGCAGCAGCGGCGGCTGGTCCTCCGGCTCCAATGTTGCCTATACGTTTTACGAAGACGGCACCTATCAGTATTCCAATGAATCCTTCGCTTCTGTGGATGTGCCAGGCGCGGGCGGCCTCAGCACTGGCAAGGACGAGGATCGCGGTCGGTACTATGTCTCCAACGGACAGATCACCCTGGTGAGCAGCAAAAATGGCTCCAATTCGCTTCTCTATCGCGTGGTGGATGGCAAGTACATCCAAATCGGCAATGCCTATTTTGCGCGGCGATAAGGTTGGGCGAGTGTTGGTTTAATGACGCAACGCCAGTGGCATTTGTCACTGGCGTTGCTATTTCTGGCCCAACTCTTTGCCGCTATCATCATCGCGCAGACCTCTTTCATTTACATTCAAAGTCGCATTCATGATAATGCGAAATCATGTCACCCAGCTTTGAACCAAAACTTTTCTTTCTCCTTCGTCAGGGTTATTCCCGCAAACAATTCGTCGCTGATCTGATTGCAGGCATCACGGTCGGCATCGTCGCATTACCTTTGTCCATTGCCTTTGCCATCGCTTCGGGCGTGAAGCCGGAGCAAGGCTTGTACACGGCGATTATTGCGGGCTTTGTGATTGCGGTGCTGGGCGGAACGCGCGCGCAAATCAGTGGGCCGACGGGCGCATTCATTGTGATTCTGTACGACATCGTGTCGAAATATGGCTACGATGGATTGGTGATTGCAACGTTGATTGCGGGCGCGATTCTGATAGTGATGGGCGTGATGAAGATGGGCGCATTGCTCAAATTCATTCCGTATCCGGTGACGGTGGGATTCACCAGCGGCATTGCGGTGATTATTTTCTCTTCACAAATCCGCGATTTCTTTGGGCTGCAAATGCAATCTGTTCCGGCGGAATTCGTTGCCAAGTGGATTGAGTATAAAGCCGCTGCCCCCACTTTCAACTGGCAAACCGCGGTGGTTGGCCTGATTTCATTGGTGATTGTGTTTGTCTGGCCGCGCGTGACCGCTCGCGTGCCGGGGTCGCTAGTCGCAATTTTTCTCCTCACAATTGTCGTACAAGTCTTTCATCTGCCCGTCGAAACGATTGGCTCTCGCTTTGGCGAAGTGCCGAATCATTTGCCCGTGCCGCATCTTCCGCACGTTACTTGGGAATTGGTGCAGCAAATGTTTCAGCCCGGCTTGACAGTTGCATTGCTGGCGGCGCTGGAATCGTTGCTTGCTGCTGTCGTCGCAGACGGAATGATGGGGACGCGGCATCGTTCCAATGTGGAATTGATCGCGCAGGGCGCAGGCAATATTGCTTCGGCGTTGTTTGGCGGCATCCCCGCGACCGGCGCGATTGCACGTACGGCAGTGAACATCAAAAGCGGCGCGCGTACGCCCGTTGCCGGAATGATCCATTCGGTGGTGTTGCTGTTGATTTTGGTGGTATTTGGCAAATCCGCGGCCTTGATTCCAATGACAACGCTATCCGCAATTTTGATTTATGTCGCGTACAACATGAGTGAATGGCATACGTTCGTGCGTTTGCTGAAAGCGCCGAAAAGCGATGTGATCGTCTTGCTCGTTACATTCTCGTTGACGGTATTGATTGACTTGACTGTCGCAATACAAGTTGGCGTCTTGCTCGCCGCGTTCCTCTTTCTGAAACGGATGTCCGATGAAACACAGGTGAAGTTGGTAACGGAGAATTTGCGCGAAGAAGAAGAAACGGAAGCGCGCGATATTTCCACGCTGGCGATTCCGGCTGGCGTCGAAATCTTTGAAATTTATGGCTCGTTATTTTTCGGCGCAATCGAGCATTTCAAAGAAGCGATCCAACGCATCGAAGCCCCGCCCAAAGCCGTCATCCTGCGCATGCGCAACGTGATTTCGATTGACGCGTCAGGACTGCAATCGCTCGAAGATTTTCAGCGTCGCTGCGCCGATGACGGCACGAAACTGATTTTCTCTGGCGTCGGCGCACAGCCCTTAGGCGCGATGAAGCAATCCGGTTTTTACGAACAGGTTGGCGCAGAGAATTTTTGCGAAGATATTTTCGCAGCATTGGAGCGCGCGAAAACGATGACAAAATCCTGATGGCGAAGGCCGCATTCTGAAGTAAGATGGCGGCCCCACAGTCAGCATTTTGTTTTTCCACGAAAGGACGCACGAGATTTATGACCCTCGAAGCATTAGCCACATCGTTAGTCACCACCTTAGCCACTAAAGCCTTTGAAAAAGCGGGCGAAGAAGTCGGCAAAGAATCCGGCACCACCGCGCTCAGTTTGATCAAAGGATTATTTACCCCCGATGAATTGATCACGCTCAACCTCAGCGCCGAAGCCTTACAAGACCCCAAAGCCCAAGGCAAGATCGAAGGAAAGTTAGAGGAGCGTTTAGCCGCGCATCCCGACATTGCCAAACAATTGGAAGCGTTGTTGGCAAACTTGCCCAAAGCCGAAGGCAAAGCCAATACGTTGACGCAAATCGGCAATAGCAATGTTGGCGTGCAGGATGTGACCGGCAGCACCATCAACATCACGCGGTAGCAGTTTTCAGCCCGACTCATCAGGCTTTCCTGCAAAGAAGGTGTCGCCGACGGGGCCGCTGCTGCTGCTGCCGGGTAGCAGTTTTCAGCCCGACTCATCGGGCTTTCGGCCAATAGGCCAGCCGTTGGACGGCTGGTTGATCGTCAGCGGGAATCAAGGAGGGCGTTTCAACGTCCTTCGCCATTGGCTGAAGCCGCGTGAGCGAAGCCCGTTCCAAACGGGCTGACTGGATGGATTGCCGTGTTCCCCCAGCCGTCGAACGGCTGGGCTATTGGCCGCCTGACGGCGGGAAGCCGCGTGAACACGGCTGAGAAAACAAATGCCCCGTTTTCATAGAAACTATGCCCAATGAACTCTCACAAAATGGCATCGGCATCATCGGCCTTCAGGATGTTCACAATTCCACTGTCAACGTTACACAGATTCTCGGCAAATCCGCCGAATACAAAGACCTGCTGAACCAATTGGAGACGCAGCGGGAATTGTTCGCCTACCTGCCGGAAGACCAAACGGAAAAACGGTTGCGGATCAGCCAGACAATCGCCCAACTGGAAGCGCAGATCGAACAATTCAAACAGGACGTGACGAAGCTGGCGCAGGAATTCAACCGCATCGAAATCAACACCGACCGTTTGCGCCGCGCGAAAGAACATTTTGAGCAGGGCGAAATCGCCGCCGCCCGCGCCGTCTTTGACAGCGAACGCGAACAGATGCAGAACGAAAATGATCGGCTTGTGCGAGAGAAACCGCGCATCGAACAGTTTCTGCAAATGCTCAAACACAATTCGGAAGAGTTTTATATGCGCGCGTTGCTTGAACGCACGGCGTATGACAATCCGAATTGGCTGGCGGATACGTGCGAGTATTTCGAGCGCTCGATCAAGGCGATGGAGACCGAAGGAAATGTGTTTCAGTATGCCTTATTTTTGCAGGAGCATAACCACTTCGCTCAAGCTGAACCGTGGTATCAAAAATATCTGGATAAATTTGCAAGCGACGATCAATTCAAGCGAGCGATGGCGCTGAACAATCTGGCTAACTTGCACAGCAATAAAAAAGAGTTAGCAGCAGCTGAAGCCGAATATGGGGAAGCCTTGGATATCCGGCGCAAACTAGCGGAGGTGAATCCCTCGGAGTATTTGCCAGACGTGGCAATAACGCTGAACAACTTAGCAGTCTTGCACAGTGATAAAAAAGAGTTAGCAGCAGCTGAAGCCGAATACAGGGAAGCCTTGGAGCTTTATCGTAAACTGGCGGAAGAGAATCCCTCGGCATATTTGCGCGACGTGGGGCTGACGCTGAACAACTTGGCAGCCATGCATAGCAATAATTATCAGTTGGCCGCAGCTGAAGCCGAATACAGGGAAGCCTTGGAGCTTTATCGTAAACTGGCGGAGGCGGATCCCTCGGAGTATTTGCCAGACGTGGCACTGACGCTGATAAATATTGCTATTTATTATCTGCAATCTAGGCCTGATCGAGAGCGCTCGATTGATTTGGCAATAGAATCCCTGACGATTTTACGCCCCTTTGTTAATTCTGCTCTGTACACGCAACGATATATGCAATCAGCGATTTGGGTGTTACAGAAATGGGGCATTAGTATGGAAGATATTCAAAGCAGGCTTGAAAGCAGGGGCGAATAAAGGTACTGTTCATGAGCTCGCCGCCACTCGTCGTCCTGTACCTATTCCGCCCATCGCACTGTAAAGATTCGGTTGACTAAACTCACCACAACCGCCAATCTTACGCCGTATGAAATTGGCAGCAAAAACTCCCACGACATCGCATCTGGAAACGTTGGTTCACGAACTGCGCGAACTCGAAGCACGGCTACAACAAGGCGGCGGCGCGGACAAGATTCAGCGGCAGCACGATCAGCACAAGCTCACGGCGCGCGAACGGATTGAATTGTTGTTCGACGAAGGGTTCTATCAGGAGATCGGGTTGCTGATTGCCTACGATCAATACGAGGGGCAAGCGCCAGCGGCGGGCGTGGTGACTTGTGTGGGCAAAGTGGCGGGGCGCGAAATTGTGGTGGTGGCGAATGACGCTACAGTGAAGGCGGGGTCGTGGTGGCCGGAAACGATTACGAAGATTTTGCGGGCGCAGGAAATTGCGATGCGCTGCCGCGTGCCGATTGTTTACCTCGTAGATTCTGCCGGCGTGAACCTGCCGTATCAGGGCGGCGTGTTTCCGGGGCAATATGGTGCGGCGCGGATTTTCCAGTACAACTCGGTGATGCGGCGGTATCTGAAAGTGCCACAGATTGCTGCCGTGATGGGGCCGTGCATCGCGGGCGGCGCGTATCTGCCTGCGCTGTCGGACGTGATCATTATGGTCGACGGCACCTCGTTTATGGGCTTGGGCGGGTCGAATTTAGTCAAAGGCGCGACGGGACAAAAGGTGGATAATGAACGACTCGGCGGCGCGCTAACGCACAACGCGATTTCCGGTGTCGCGCATTACCGTGCGAAGGATGATGAAGAATGTGTGAAGAAAATCCGCGAGTTGATTTCTGAATTGCCGAAGCCCGGTACAGTATCTCAAGCGGTAGCGCGAGGTTCCGTAGACGCCAAGCGTCCGGCGACCGATTTGTACACGATTCTGCCGAACGATCATCGCGGGATGTACGATGCACGCGCGTTGCTGGATTGCATTTTGGATGCGGACAGCTTTGATGAGTTTCAAGCTGACTACGCGCAGGAAATGATGGTTGGGCACGCGCGGATCGCAGGCATCAACGTCGGCATCATCGCCAACAGTCGCGGGATGATCAAAGGCGAACCGGGCAAGCCTCCGCGCATTGGCGGCATCATCTACACCGAAAGCGCCGAGAAAACGGCGTACTTCATCGAAACCTGCAATCGGCACGGCACGCCATTGCTGTTCATTCAGGACGTGTCCGGCTTTATGGTCGGTGTCGAAGCGGAGCATTCTGGCATCATTCGCGCAGGCGCACGATTTGTCGAAGCGATGGCGACGGCGACTGTGCCGAAGATCGTGTTGACGATCAATCACGCGAGCGGCGCGGGTTATTACGCGATGGCGGGGCAGGGCTTTGACCCGGATTTTATTTTTACGTTGCCCACGGGACGAATGGGCGTGATGGAAGGCGAATCGGCGGTGATGGCATTGTTTTCGGGGCAACTGGAAAAGCTGAAAGCCGCAGGCAAAACGCCGGACGAAAAGATGCAGGCGGAGATGCAAAGCGTGCGCGAGGAATACGAACGACAGCTTGATGCACGGCATGCGGCGGCGCGTGGTTTTGTGGATGCGGTGCTTGCGCCGGAAGAGATTCGTGATGCGCTGGAGCTTGCATTGCGCACGGCGATGAATAATGCTGGTGCGCATCTGGGAGCATTTTTGTTGTGATACGAGGAGGTACAGAGTTATGACAACAGGAACCGTTGATCTTACAAGAGACGAAATTGTTCAGCGTGGAAAAGAAATTTATTACAGCGATATTGCCTCGGTCGTTGAGGCGGACAATTATGGGCGAGTTGTCGCCATTGATGTTTGCACAGGCGAGTATGAGCTAGGCGACGATGCTATCAAAAGCGCAGCACAATTGCGCGCGCGGCTGCCTGACGCGGTAATCTTTTTCATGCGCGTCGGCTATCCCACGATGGCGCGGGTTTTGTAGCGATGATGACTGGTCACGTCAACATTAACCTGGAAGCGGTTCTGCCTCTTTCGATTTTCGGGGCAGATGGTGAGAAGCATGAAATCGAAGCCATTATTGACACAGGCTATTCTGGTTTTCTTGCCTTGCCGGATGCTTTTCTTGCCTTGCTTGATCTCACGCCAAGCGGTTCGGAACAGTTAACACTAGCTGATGGATCAGTGATTAACACGGATATTTATGAAGTGATAATACTTTGGGAGGGCCAGCCACAAAAGCTCCAAGTGGATGCGTTGGCTTCAGAATCGCTGGTAGGAATGGCTTTGCTGAAAGGTTACGATATTCACATTCGCGCAGTAGTAGGTGGTACAGTAACGATCACACCAATTCACTAAACGACAATTTGTTTTCAGGAGACAGAGGAATGAAGCAATTTACTTTCACCTTAATGATCGCGGCATTGCTCGCACTATCAATTCAAGCACAAAAGAAAGCTATGATTACAAAACAACCCTTTGGAAAAACCGCCGACGGAACCCCGGTAGACATTTATACGCTGACGAATGCCAAAGGCATGGAAGCGCGCATTATGACCTACGGCGGCATCGTTGTGTCGCTGAAAGTCCCGGATCGCAATGGAAAATTCGATGATGTCGAACTCGGCTTTGATTCGTTGGAGCCGTATTTGGCAGGGCATCCGTTCTTTGGCGCGCTGGTTGGTCGCTACGGCAACCGCATTGCCAAAGGCAAATTCAAGATTTCCGGCAAGGAATACAATCTGCTCGTCAATAACGGCGAAAATCATTTGCACGGCGGCAAGCTCGGTTTTGACAAACGTGTCTGGAAAGCGAAATCAGGCAAGTCTACCGAAGGGCAGACGCTGGAATTGAAATACACCAGTGCTGATATGGAAGAAGGCTATCCCGGCAAGTTGGACGTGACGGTGGTGTACACGCTGACCAATGATAACGGGCTGAAAATTGAGTACACGGCGAAAACGGATAAGGCGACGCACGTGAATTTGACGAATCACTCGTACTTCAATTTAGCGGGCGCAGGCAATGGCAATATTCTTGACCACGAAATGATGATTAATGCGTATCAGGCGACCAAAGTGGACAAAGGGCTGATTCCAACCGGCGAGATTGTTAGCATCAAAGGCACGGACATGGACTTTACGACACCGATGAAAATTGGCGCGCGCATTGATTCAACGCAAGAGCAAATGGCCTGGGGCTTCGGCTACGATCACAACTATGTCATTAATGGTGGTGGCAAGTCATTAACGCTGGCGGCGCGTGTTTCGGAACCAACCAGCGGACGCGTGATGGAAGTTTTCACGACCGAACCGGGCGTGCAATTTTATACGGGCAATCACCTGAATGTTCTGGCAGGCAAAGGCGGCAAACCGTATCCGAAGCGTTCGGGCTTTTGCCTGGAAACACAGCATTATCCCGACACACCGAACAAACCGGAATTTCCGACGACCCTGCTGAGGCCGGGCGACACGTATCGCACGACGACGATCTATAAATTTTCGGCGAAGTAGTGACGAAAATTTGTAATGGCGAATAACAGTTCTTGTCGGTCAAACGGGCGATTCATCGTTCGAGTTGACTGAAATTTGATGGCGACTCAATCACGGTGAATGAACGAACCTGCTCATTCGCTGTGGTACGCGATTCGCAATGAGGTTGGCGTGAGTTTATGAGGCTGCTGAGAGGTCTCCTGCGAATTTGATTTTACTCTTCGCTGAAGTTCTCTCAACGGGTCTTAGTTTTCGCATCAACCTCCTTTCAGTTGAGGGGCAGTCACACGCGTGACTGCTCTTTTTTTTGCCTACGATTACATCTCTCCCAGCCATCCCTCTTTTCCCGTGACTTTGAGGTCAAAGTAAACCGTAATGAGTTTGTTTTGACGCTGAAATTGCGACCAGATTCGGTACATCCCCGCGCGCGGGAAAAACGTCTCAAAATAAATGGTTGCGGGCGCTTTCGCTGGGCGCAGTTTTGTTTCAGTCGCGTGATCTTCCAGCGGGTGTGAGTGCAAATAATCCATCGCATCAGCACTAAGAATCACGGTGTGTCCCCAGGCTCCAAGGTAAGGTTGCAAATCCTGAATGGGCTGCCCTGAATGGGCATCGGATAGTTTGTATCGCAAGAGTGCCGGTTGGCCTGCGGTCGGTGTTTCTGGTGCGAAATCCAGCGTAATCCGTAACCCCTCAACCGTCTTTGTCAGTTGTTGGTCGGGTTGAAGCCTTGCCTGCAAGGAGGCGGAATCGCCTTTGAAGCCAGCCGTAACCAAATTCTGATGAATCGTCTGGGCCACACCACCCACAGGCGAAATATCACAGAACACATGATAGAGGCCTGCCTGCGGCAAGATCGTTTCAATGGTGAAGCTGCCGTCAGGTTGTTGCACAGGGTGAATATGGTCGAAGTGTTTGAGGTCGGCTCTGACGATGAAAAGATGAAACGGCTTTTCGTGTTGGATGTTGAAGTCTTTGACCTGCTCCTTGGTCCTGGGATTGAAGATCACAAAGCGCAATCTTGTTTTTTGCCCCGGCTGAATATGTTTCGGCAGCGATTCTATGCGAACAATAAATTCTTCTGTGATGGCGGCTGAAATGGCTTTCAGCTCCATCCCGCATTTGGAACATTTCCCCGGTTTAGATGAGGACACATCGCTGTGCATGGGACACGCAAAGTGCTCCGAGGTTGAAGCCTCTGATGGTGCCTGTGCTATCGAAACTTCTTGTGCGCAGGTCGGCATGATCATTCCAACGAACAGCAGCAAAATTGCCAGCAATGAAACCTGATTTGTCATGGCCCCGCCTTTTTATTGTCCCAAGACTTGTACTTCTGCCAATGAAAGATAATTGGTTCCTGCCAATTGCACGCGCACGTAACGACCTGTGGCGATAGCCGGAATCGTCAGCAGGGAAGAGGCTGATCCCGTAACTTGATAGCGCGTGATCGAGCTATCTCCGAGCAGGCTGGAGTAGCTTCGGCCTGACATATTTGTTGATGACACGAAGACATAGAAATTGCTCAGGCGTTCGCCGCAGCAATCCGTGCGGTTATAAAGCCGGATGCTTTCAATCGCGCGATTGCTGCCTAAATCTACCTGCCACCAGGCGTTGGCATTGGAATTGGTGTGGGTCACGGAATTACTGCGGAAGGCTCCATTGGTATTGCCATCCACCGCGCGGCTTGCTGCGGCACCAGAATACGTTGAAGACTGCGTCGCTGACCTTCCTTGCGCGACATTCACTGCGGTCGCCGAGACTGATTTGCCGGGGAAGAGGTTGGTCGGTGGAATGATTTGTTTCGACTGACTGGGGCTTGACCAGGAAAGCTGGGCTATCGAGCCACCACCGTTTTCATAGTACTCCAGAACGATGTCGTAGCGTTGCCCCGCTTGCAATGCAATGGTGCCACTGTTTTCAACGGGCGAGTGATCTGTCCAGTTATTGATAACCAATCGCCGATTGACCCACAGCCGAATGCCATCATCAGAGTTGGTGTAGAACGTATATGTTTCAGTGGCTTTCGCTTGAATTTGCCCAATCCAACGAACTGAGAACGTATCTGCCGCGATGCCAGGCATCGGCGCACCCGTCCCCCAATTGAAGTTGACTGTCGCATCGGTACGAATGATGCGCGTGCCGGTGAAATTTATGTTGTCGTAGTATTCACCCAGCAGTCCGCCGCCTTGTGTCACCGTAATAGTTGCGGCTGTCGAATTGGTTGCCGCTCCCAAATTATCGAATGCCAATGCTGTCAGCGTGTAGCTGCCTGCGGTGACATTGTTCCAGGCAAAGCTGTAGGGTGTGGTTGTGTCTTCGCCAAGTTTGGTTGCGCCTTGATAAAACTCAACGCGTGCGATGGAGCCATCACTATCAGCCGCGTTGGCCGTCAAAGTAATTGCCGCAGGAGCCGCGAACGCCGCGTTATTCGTTGGAGCTGTCAGGGTTATGGAAGGTGATACATTCGTAGTGGGAGCGGTCGCCTCTTCGCTTCCGATTTGATTCAGATACGCCACCAGTTTTGCCAAATCACCATCGTTCAATGTCACGCCATTGTGTGCGCGTATGGCTGCTTCCAATGTTGCGGCAGAGCCATCGTGCAAATAAGGAGCGGTAAACCACACATCACGCAAAGTCGGCGTATCAATGCCCGGCAAGGCTGCGCCCAGACGTGATCCGCTGCTTGATTTCAAGGTTCCGATATTGCGTAGAACACCTGTTCCAGCTTCGGTGAAAGCGGTTCCGCTGTGGCATTGCGCGCAATTCGCGGTACGGAAGATTTCTTTGCCCGCGATGGCATCTGCGGTCATTGAGCCATTAGCATTGCGATAGGGGCTGGGCGAAAAATTGTTGAGCGAAACGACATACGCCGCGAGTGCATCCAGGTCGGCGCTGATTCCGGTTTTGCGATCACCGAGCGATTGGTTGCGTGTCCCCGTATTGAATTGCGCATCGGTCATCAATCCGGTTCCACCCGCCAGATTGCGAATCTGTCCTTCAAAATCCTGTACTTCGTCAAAATTCGCGCTCCAATGCAGGAAGCCTTGCGCGCCGAGTCTCCCCTGCAATGAAATCGTATTGCGCAATCCTTCGCCAAAGCCCGTCAAATCCCAAATACGCCCATCCTGTCCACCGTCGTTGTGGCACGAAGCGCAACTGATATAGGCATCACGCGCCAATCGCGTATCTTGGGCGTCGTAAAAGAATTGTTTGCCTCTCAGCACCTGCGCGGCCAGCTTTTCGGTGGCGACGCTGTTGAGTGTGGCAAGCGTTGGTGCGGTGTTTGCGCCTTCGTTGATGACTCTGGTGACATCCAACACCGAGACCGTGCGATCCATAAAGTTGCTGACGAATAGTTTCGCGCCATCGGGTGAAAGCGTCAGGCCTTGTGGCGCGCGACCAACATTCAAGCGGAAGAGTTCGCGTTTGCCGTACACGTCCAGCACAGCGATTTCACGGCTGCCTTCGAGCGCGACGAACAGATAATTGCCAGTGCGATCAAAGATGCCTGTGCTGGCGATGCCGCCATTGTTGTGGTCAATGCGGGCCGCGTAGTCTTCGGTGTTCGAGGTCAGATTGATCGCTGAGGTAATGCTTCGCACCGTGCTGTCAAAGGTCAAGTTGCGTCCATCGCGCAGGGAGCCACGCAGCAAATTGTCCTGTTTGGAAGGAACCCAGGCTGTGATGCCATCTGGCGAAATGACGGCTGGGCCAAGATAGTTCGGAATGCCTCGACCGGCATTTTCCGTATCAAATTTATCGCTATGTTGCAGGCGAATTGTTTGCGTCACACTCATCGTTGATGCCGTGATGACCAACACTTCACCGCCACCGTTGTTGACTTGTGGCGCGGCGGTTTCTTCGCCCGGCACGCGCGGCGAGATAAACCGCGAGAGATAGACGGTCGTGCCGTTCGCACTGATCGAAAGATGTCGCACGTTTTGCCCGACCTCGGCTGATCCCGTCAACGCGCCTGTGCTGGCATCCAGTTTGTAGAGTTTTCCTGCGGCTTCCAAGGCGACGTAGGCTGATCCACCCGTGGGCGCAAATGCAATCCCGAATGGTTGCGACGCGTAAGGCAAAGGAATCGTTTGCACAATAGCCAATGTTGATGGGTCAATCAGGCTGATGGAGGCGGTTCGCTTGTTTGTCACCCAGATGCGACCATTCGGCGCAATTGCCACACTGCGCGGCGCGCTGCCGACCGCGATTTCGGCAAGCTTGGCATTGGTGACGGCATCAAACACGCTCACTGTGTCGTTGTCCTGATTGACAACCCAGAGGCGTGCATTGCCCGTGGCGCGTGTTTCATACGCAATATTCATCGAGACTGTCGGGCGATTCACAGTAGCTGGCAGGTGAATGGCTTGTGTAAACGTAGTGCTTTTTTCAATCCCACGATCATCGGTGGCCGTGACTTTGACCACGTAAATGCCCGGCTGCGCAAAGGCGTGGGAAGTCGTAGGCGAAGTTGAATAGGCCGTCTCTGCTGATCCATCACCAAACAACCATTTGAAGCGTGGATTGACCGCGTTGTTGACGCTTGCCGTGTAGCTGATGGCCGTGTTAGCAGGCTTAGGTGTTGAGGTCAGCGCATTGATGCTCATTGCCGGAGGCGTTACGCTCCATAGAAAACTCCCGCTGGTCGAACCACCGCGTGGATCGCTCACCAGAATGACGACGTTGTAATTTCCGGCAGTCGTCAACGATCCGGTGATGGCCCCGGTGTTGCTAATGGTCAATCCGGGTGGCAATCCTGTCGCGGCAAACGCGAGCGCATCACCATCGGGATCAGACGCCGTGACGGAAACATTCATGCTTTCGCTAACTGCATTCGTACGACTGGTAAGAGTCGGCAGGATGGGGTCTCGATTGGGTTGAATGTTCCCGGATTTTTCTGTGCGGGTATTGTCAAAACGGCCTTGCGCGACGGCCTGTCCCCAGTTGATGCCATCGGCGCTGACATAAAATTTATAATCGGCGATAGTGCCGTTGATGGCTCCTGTTTGTCGGGGTAAGTATCGGAAACCGCCCACCGTATAATTGGCCTTCATGTCCAGCACGATCCAATGTGGGTGGCTTGGCGTAGCGGACGACCATTGTGTGTGCCAGATCGTGTTGACGTTGCCGTCAATGGCATTGATGGCGCGTCCGTCTTCACCTTGCGTTTCTTCGCTGTTGGTGGTGGCTGTCCAACCGGTGCGATTTAATACGTTGCCATTGCCATCCAAGATATTGACTTCAGCCGCCGAGGCCCAGGCGTTGCCGTTGACTTCCGAGAGGGCTTCCAACTTGACGTATCGAATTGCCCCGCGCGTTGTTACCTGCCAATCGAAATTGGTGGTGGCAGAGGCGTTGCCATCATTGGCACTGATCGTGACGGAGTAATTGCCAGTGGTCGTCAAGGTGCCAGTAATAACGCCGGTTGTGCTGTTGATCGCTAAGCCTGCTGGCAATCCCGATGCGCTGAACGTCAAACCATCGCCATTCGGATCGCCGGCTGTGATTGGCAAGTTGACGGTGTCTCCCACGTAGTTGGTTTTTGCGCCTGGATTCGTGATGGTTGGTGAGGCTTGAGTTGTCACCTGAATCACTTTGGCGATGGATGGGGTGCCTTGATTGTTGAGGGCAAAAAGCATCCAGTAACCCGGCGTCAGGACGTTGATATTGCTGGGCAATGTGAGCTGATAGTCACCCGCCGCTGTCGTTGTGAAGGGGATGCGCAAATGGCGCAAATCCGAATTTAAATTGTGAGTCAACCCGGCCATTTTAATCAGGCTGAATTTGGTGATTCCGGCACTCGCCTGCACCGCCAGGGTTTGACCTGCGCGGGTTGAGGCTGGCGCAGTGTTGATCGCCGGGCGCTGCGCCAGACTGCCATCGGCATTGTACAAATATGGAGGATTGAAGATCTGATGATCGGGGTGATCCGCCGCACATCCACAGAGACCACCGCCGCCGCTCCAGACCCGTCCATCGGGCATGAGCAAGGCGACCGAATGGTAATTACGCGGGACGGAATGCGCCGCCACCGTGCGCCAGGTCTGGGTTTCTGGGTTCCAGATTTCCGGCGTCAGGATCGTGCCTTGATCGCTGAATTCAATGCCTGACGTATTGCCGCCGACAATCAATACTTCTCCGGTGGGCAAAACCACTGCGTTATGAAATTTGCGTGCATTCGCCATCGAGGTGATGGCCGTTTTGGTGGGTGTCGCGCCATTCAAATCAATAATCATGGCCTGATTCGTTGCGGCTTGTACGTCCCCGTTCACTTGACCGCCCGTCACCAGAATTTTCCCTTGGTCGTACATCACTGCGGCGGAATATTTGGGATACCAGGTATTAATGATCCCGGCATTGCTGACGCTGCCATTGCCGCTAAAATTGATCCAATTCATTTGCTGAGTCGGGCCATTGTGGAAAATCAATCCGCTCGGTGCGAGATACAAATAGGGCAACCAGTTTTTCTGATAGCCGGGGAAGTTCAGGATGGGCGCTTGTAAATTTGCGCCAGTCAGCAACGACCAGCCTTGCCCCGGCGTCCAGATTTCGGGATAAATGTCGCCCGGCTCGCCCAGCGCCGTAAATACCTTGCCATTGGGCAAGGCCACACTGCCCGGATACCATCGCCCGCGATTCATATTTTCGAGCCGCGTCCATTGGTTCGTGCGGAAATCAAAGGCGCTCACGCGTTCGCGCGTGCCGTCGCCACCGTTCACAAACACGCGTCCGTCTTCCAGCATCGTGGGAATGCCGCAAAACATGCTGTGTGTACTGTGATTGGCCGATGAAATCTGATTGGTTTTCGGGTCCCAGATTGCGGCGTAGGTGTTAGAGCCGCCACTGAACGACGTGGGATTGTTTCCACCCCAGGCCAGAATGCGCCCATCGGGTAAGTTGGCGGCTGAAGCGATAACAAACGGCCACGTAACTTTTGCATCCCATTTGCCGCTGAGGTTTTCGCCTGCTTCAAGTTGATACGTGTTGGTTGGGGGAACAAATGCCGGGTACGATTTCGCGCGGGCTGCCAGCAGGTAATCATTGAACACATGGTCTGGATCATCCGGGCCGGTGCTGTGTTGATGCGAAGGCAGCGCGGTGCGAGTCGTTAACCCCGTAGTTCGTTCCAATCGCGCTTCGGCCCAGACGGCCAAGTCGAACGCCGCGCCGTCCCCGGCATCGGTCACCACCAGACGCAATTCGTTACGGCCTGCGACATTCAACGAAACCTGTTTGGTCCAGGCTTCTCCGGTTACTTTTCCACTATCAAAAATCCGCACGCCATCGGCATAGACCTGAAATACGACCGACCCTTTTCCTCTGGCCTCGTCAGCGATGCCGAGACTCGCGCGGAAGTAGGTGTATTGGCCTTCTAGCGCGTAGGTGAGATCAGAAGACGCAGCCGCTCGCAGCCCTTTTTGATAGGAAATTCCTTTGAGGGTGATCGAACCCGTTGATTGGCGGAGTTGGCGCACCGTGCGTGATTGCGCCAGTGTTTGGCCCTTGGGTTCTAAATCGTTCAAATACGTCACTCGCTGTTCACGCACCGTGCGCAGCGTGGCGGATTGTTCAGTAGCAGGCGTTGGTTTTGGCGGTTTGCGGATGTCCCGTAATGTCTGCGCTTCTGCCCTTGGAAGCGAGAATGTCGAAAGGATAACACCGAGAAAAAGAAGTGTCAGAAGCTGCGGAAGTTGGCGGTGAATTGACAGGTACGGGATCATAAAGAAGAACCTAATCGCTAGAAGTTATTGATTTGGAGAAAATGATCTTCGCTGTTGCTCCTGGCCGATATTCCCTGGCCGATATTCGATGATAGCGATGACCAGGAGAGACCGGGACCCCCTCGACAAGCCCCAAAAAGACGAGGGACGGCTGACGCTTTGCAATGAATGACATCGCAAGGCGAATTCGGAAAATCAGTTTCTATAAAGCAATAACTACAAAGTTTTTCCAAAAATTATCGGTTGCCACGAGATGAAGTTACCGCTTGAAGGTGATAAACCTGCGATGAGGCTCTGATTATTTTGTGTCGGGGAAGATCGAGGCGAAGGCTGACGAGGAAGCATATTTCCCCGCCATATTGATTTTTGTTTGGGAAGCACTAATATGTGGATTCTTTTTGGCGGAAGGGAGAACGCGGAGTGAAGTCCTATACCAAATATTTAACCTTTCAGACGAGCAAACGCCGCGACTATATCAATATCACGCAAGAAGTCGCGCGGTGCTTGCAGGAAAGCGGTGTTCAGGAAGGTTTGGTGTTGGTCTCCGCCATGCACATCACGGCGTCAGTGTACGTCAATGATGCCGAAGATGGTTTGATTGCCGATATTGATGAATGGTTGGAAACCCTTGCCCCGATGCGCCCGGATTATCGGCATCACCAAACCGGCGAAGACAATGGCGATGCGCATTTGAAAAATCTCCTGATGCACCATCAGGTCTTGCTGCCCATCACGAAAGGCGAGCTTGATCTTGGCACCTGGCAAGAAGTGTATTACGCCGAATTTGATGGGCAGCGCAAAAAGCGCGTGATCGTGAAAATTATTGGAGAATGACTAATCAGGAGTAGTCGGTAGTAAACTGATTCAGACAACTGACAATTGACCAAATGAAAAAATATCTTCCCTTGCTTGTTTCTCTGGCCGTGGCGTTACCCTGGATGTTTTTGGAATTGACTGGGCGCGGACACCACATGAATCCTGGTTTGGTAGCGTTTCTCGCGGGCGTTGCCATCATTGGCGCAGCCTTTATGCTGGGCTGGGGCGCAGAATTGGCCGAGCGTGATATTCCACGTTCTTTGGCTCTGATTACTCTGGCCTTGATTAGTGTGTTGCCCGAATATGCAGTGGATTTGAATTTCGCCTGGGAAGCCGGCAAGAACCCGGAATACAAGGCGTATGCTATAGCCAATATGACAGGCGCGAATCGGGTGCTGATCGGCATTGGCTGGCCACTCATCGTATTTGTCTTTTTCTTTCGCCACAAACGCCGATCCATTGAAATTGATCGGTCGCAGGGCTTGGAACTAAGCTTGTTATTATTGGCGACAATCTATTCGTTTCTGATTCCGCTCAAAGGTTCACTCTCGTGGGTAGACATCGTGGTGTTGTTCGGCATGTTTGCATTTTATGCGGTGCGCGCGGCACAGGGCGAACATCACGAAGAAGCGGATTTACAAGGGATTGCCGCAGAAATTGATTCGCGATTGGGTGATGGCGGACGGCGATTAGTCGTGTTGTTGATGTTCGCGTTTGCAGGTTATGCGATTTGGTTGTCGGCGGAACCGTTCGCGCATGGGCTGGTGAATATGGGCAAATCCTACAACATAGACGAATTTTTGCTGGTGCAATGGCTTGCGCCACTGGCGTCAGAATCGCCGGAAATCATTCTGGCTTTGATCTTCGCGCTCAAGGGCAAAGCTTCCACTGGGATGGGCGCATTGATTTCATCCAAGGTCAATCAATGGACGTTTTTAGTAGGTGCGATCCCGCTGGTCTATGGAATTTCGGCGGGCGGGATGGCTCCGTTGCTGCTGGATGATCGGCAAAAAGAAGAGCTTCTATTAACCTCTGCCCAGTCGTTGTTTGCGGCGGTTGTACTGTCTGATTATCACCTGAATGTGTACGAAGCCCTGACGCTGCTGACGCTGTTCCTGGCGCAGTTTTTGTTTCCCGATACGCATGTTCGTTATGCGTTCAGTGTCTTGTACGTCATTTTGTCAGTAGGCATGCTGGTGGTGTCGAAACAGCGGCGCACTGTGCTTTGGAAAGCGTTAACGTTGCGGGCGGGCTAAGTTGTCGCCGCCATCAAACGATCACTCAATTCCCGCAATTCATCCAACGCCTGTTGTAATTCCTGATGTTTGGCATCGTGTGTTTCGGGGGCATCTTCAACTTGAATTGGTTTGCCGATCACGACGACGACCCGCGCGAACGGCTTCGGGATTTGAATCTTGTCCCAACTTGGCAATTGCCAAAAGCGATTTATCGAAACCGAAAACGGTAATAATGCGGCCTTGGATTTTGCCGCCAACAATACCGCACCCGGCTTGGCTTCATAGATCGGACCGCGCGGTCCGTCCACTGTAAACGCCGCACTCTTTCCGTTCCGCACCGCACGAATCATTTGAATCAAAGCCGCCTTGCCGCCGCGCGTCGAACTGCCGCGCGCTGCGCCGTAGCCGAAGCGTTGAATGAACCGCGCGATGTATTCCGAATCGAAGCTGCGCGACGACATCACAACGATGCCGCGCTCCCGCCAGAAATACGTGGCAATCGGAATGCGGTTATGCCAGAAGCAATAGATGAGCGGTTCAGTCTCGCTAAAATTTTCCCAGCCTTTGATTTCAAAACGTAACGTTGCACCAATCACACGAATCAGCCAATACAAGGCGAACCCCGCGACGCGAATAATCACGCGCTGCTGAAAGCTGTACGAGGAAATGTCGGCGAAGGAATAGAGGCGGTCGGCAGTTTCGTTCATCGGTGCGAAAGATTACTTGATAACAGAGCACGAGGGCAAGTTTGGTGCGCTGTACCGCATCGCACTTTTACCGTACAATCGCCCCCGTCATTCACGAAACAGCAGCTATGGCAAATCCAACTACCTCCGATACAGCGGAAGTCACCCAGCTCTTATTGGTTTGGCGGGTTGGCGAAAGCTTGGCTCTTGAAGTTTCTGAGCAGAGGGGGCAATGAAGCCTGAACGCCTGCAACAAATCGAAGCTATTGTTCACGGTGCGCGCCAGCTTGCGCCCGGCGACCGCGCCGCGTTTCTGGCAGAGGTCTGCGTGGGCGATGAAGACTTGTGCCGCGAAGTCGAAGCTCTGCTGGCGTATGACAAGCGGGCGAAAGATATTATCGAGCGCCCGGCGATGGACCTTGCCGCTCGCCAAATCCGCGACGAGTCGCTTGCCGAAGCTTCTACTGCCGTAATAGCTGCCGCGCCGAACCTCTCCCGCATTGGCCCCTACGAATTGCAATCTCTGCTTGGCAAAGGTGGAATGGGCGAGGTGCATCTCGCCTTCGATCATCGGTTACAACGCCAGATTGCGATCAAGTTATTGCCGCCGCAATTCACCACCGATGCGCAGCGTGTGCGACGTTTTACGCAAGAGGCGCGTGCCGCCTCCGCGCTCAATCATCCCAACATCCTCACGGTTCACGAGATTGGCGAAAGTGAAGGCACGCATTACATCGTGACAGAGTACATTGAAGGCGAAACGTTACGGCAACATATCTCCCGCGCCCCGCACCAACAGATGGGGCTGAGCGAAACGATGGTGGTTGTCACTCAAATGGCCGAAGCTTTGGCGACCGCGCACGCAGCGGGCATCATTCACCGCGACCTCAAGCCGGAAAATCTGATGCTGCGCAAAGATGGCTACGTCAAGATACTGGATTTCGGACTTGCCAAACTGGTAGAGCCGAATGCCCCCGGCGCTGACGCGCAAAGATTACCCCCTAGCCTTACCGAATCAGGCGTTGTGATGGGGACGCCGCGTTATATGTCGCCAGAGCAAGCGCGCGGCGAGAAAGTAGACGCACGCACCGACATCTTTAGTCTGGGCGTAATACTGTACGAGATGATTGCGGGACACGCGCCATTTGTAGGGGCAACAGCAAGCGAGACGATTGCCGCTATCTTGCGCGATGAGCCGCAGCCGCTGACCGCAAGTGCGCCCGAAGTGTCGGCGCAGTTGGAACGCATTATTAAGCAGGCGTTGCGCAAAGACCGCGCGGAACGGCAGCCCTCGGTACAAGCCTTGTTGACGGATTTGCAACAAGTAAAGAAGCGCTTGGAATCTGACGCGGAAACGACGCGAGAGCTGATGCCTGCGCCTTCAGATGAATTGCTACCTGTGCATCCCGAAGCAGAAACGAAGGGCTTGAAACCTGCGCCACGCCTTTCAATGGCAGTGGTGGGGTTGATGGTTTTGCTGCTTGTCGCAACTGGTTTGGGCGCTTATTTTCTGTGGACAGGAAACCCCCTTTTAGTCACCGGGAACAAAAAATCGCTGGCTGTGTTGCCGTTTATTAATGCCAGCCAGGATGCCAATGCCGAATACCTGTCGGATGGCATCACCGAAAGTGTCATCAACAATCTCTCGCAGTTGGCAGGGTTGAAAGTGATGTCGAGGAATTCTGCGTTTCGGTTCAAGAGCAATCAGCGCGATACGCACAACATTGCCGCGCAATTGGGCGTAGAGGCGTTGGTCACGGGTGACATCAAACAACTGGGCGATAAACTGATCATCAACGTGCGCCTGATTGATGCCAGCGACGATTCGCAAATCTGGGGCAATCAGTACGTCAAAACTTCTGCCGATATCCTTGTCACGCAAAACGAAATCGCGCAAGCCGTCGCCCAAAATCTGCGGTTGAAATTAACCAACTCTGAACAGCAACAACTCGATAAACGCTACACGCAAAATGTGCAGGCTTACGAATTTTATCTGCGCGGGCGGTATCACTATTTCAAAATAACCGAACCGGAAATCCGCCAAGGCATCAAATTTTACCAACAGGCGATTGATGCTGATCCGAGCTATGCACTTGCTTACGCCGGAATGGCAGACGCTTACCGAACTTTGCCCATCGCCGGTTCGACTGTGTCCTCGAAAGAAGCTTTTCCGCAAGCGAAAGCGGCTGCTAAAAAGGCTTTGGAACTTGACGGGCAATTGGCCGAGGCGCACATCGTTTTGGGCTGGGCTGGATTTTTGTTTGATTGGGATTGGCGCGCGGCGGAAAAGGAATTCAAACGCGCCCTCGAACTCAGCCCGAATAATTCGGATGCGCACCGCGGTTATGCTCATTTTTTATCGAATTCGGGACGACATGATGAGGCCATTACGGAAGGCAGACGTGCCAGAGAACTAAGTAACTAGAGAAAAGTTCGGGGCACTTTTTGAATGCCCCGAACCGGGACTACACTCCAAGTGACTAAACTCAG
>JAEUQN010000103.1 GCA_016789725.1 Blastocatellia bacterium
TATGCGATTTCAGTTCATTGAACAGCGACACGATCTTGTTCACGATGTTCGCGTAACCTTTTTCCTGTTCGGTGTCGCGGCGCGGACGTTTGTCTTCGGCGAAGATTTCGTTGTCTTCAGAGTCGAGAATCGTCCCCGCGATTTTGGTGCCGCCGAGGTCAATGCCGATACGGTAAATGTTATTCGCCATTTGCGTCGTCGTCTCCTTCAAATTCGTCTTTGCCGCCGCGATTCGGACGCGCGAGGCCGAATTTATCAAGGCGATATTGCATCGTGCGGAATGATAAGCCCAGCAACTTTGCCGCACGGGTGATGTTCCAATTTGTCTGATCCATCGCTTGAATCAACAGGGATTTTTCGAGTTGCTCAAAGTCAATGCCTTCGGCTGGAAGCCTGAAGCCTCCGCTGCCTTCGATGCGGGCGACATCGCGGATTTCCATCGGCAAATCTTCGACCGTAATCTCGTCGCTTTCGGCCAATAATAACGCGCGTTCGATAGCCGATTCTAATTGGCGCACATTGCCCGGCCAGGCATAATCCATCAGCAAGCGTCGCGCATCATTGGAAACCTTCATCGGCTTGCCGCCTGAATTGGCGCTGTGTTTGCGCAAGAAATAATCCATCAACACGACGATGTCATCACGGCGTTGGCGCAAGGGGGGAATGTCCAGCGGGATTACGTTCAGGCGATAAAATAAATCTTCGCGGAAGCGTTTTTCTTTGACCATTGATTCGAGATCGCGGTTGGTAGCGGCGAGCACGCGCACGTCCACTTTGATGGATTTCGTACCGCCGACGCGCGTGATTTCTTTTTCCTGCAAGGCCCGCAAAAGTTTGGCCTGCATGCTGACATTGAGTTCGCCGATTTCATCAAGAAAGAGCGTGCCTTTGTCAGCAATCTCAAACAGTCCTTTCTTTTCAGCGTGCGCGCCCGTGAACGAACCTTTTTCGTGACCGAACAATTCGGATTCAAGCAGGTTTTCGTTGATCGCGGCGCAGTTAACGGCCTGGAAACGTTCGTTGGCGCGTGGACTGGCTTTGTGAACGGCGCGGGCGATGCGCTCTTTCCCCGTCCCCGATTCGCCACGAATCAGCACGGTCGAACTGGAGCCAGCGATTTTGACGATCATTTTTTTGACGCGTTCCATTGCATCAGATACGCCGACGATTTCTTCGTCCACCGCACGCATCTTGGCAACGGCGCGGGCTACGGTTTCGAGTAATTCAGTGCGCCCGATAGGTTTTTCCAAATAATCAAAAGCACCTCCGCGCAAGGCCTCTTTGACCGTATCAATCGAACCGTGTGCGGTCATCAAAATTACGGGAATCGAACTATCCATTTGGGATAATTCGTTGAGCAATTCGATGCCGTCCATACCGTGCATTTTCAAATCGGTCAGCACTAAATCGAAGCGATTCAGTTTGAATAACCGCATCGCTTCATGTCCATCACTCGCAGCTTTGACGTTGTAGAGCGAATTGCCCAACTCATCTCGTTCGCCAATTAAAATCAGTTGCAAGATGTCGCGCTGATTCTTTTCGTCATCCACAATCAAGATATTTTTGAGTTTCATCTTTTTCCTCGCAGCAATTTGTTTGAGCTTCGCTATTCAATCACAAATGCCGAGGAGTTTGCATGCGACTCGTCGGCTTTTTGCACGGCTTCGCGTGGCAAGGTTACAGTGAAAGTTGTCCCTCGGCTCAATTCACTGTGAACTTTGATTTCGCCGCCATGATCTTCGATGAGTTTTTTGGTTAACGGTAAACCTAGGCCGATGCCTGTTTCTTTGGTGGAATAATACGGCTCAAAGATTTGTTCAATGGGGGTTGCCGCGATGCCATGACCGGTGTCCTGAAATTCAAACTGAAGCATCGTCTCGTGGCTGGTGATGTAGATATTTAATTCACCGCCGTCGGGCATCGCTTGGATTGCATTGATGATTAAGTTGGAAAAGCAGGTTTTGATTTGCTCGGCATCGGCTTCGATCTGTGTGTCCCCATTGGTTGGAGTGTTGAGCTTGATCTTGACGCCTTGTTGCTCAGCCTGTGTCCGAACGATGCCGATGACCTCTTCCACCAGGGATCGTGCATTGATTTCCTTTATTTTCAATTTGGCAGGGCGCCCATAACTTAAAAAGTCACTGACCAGCCGATTCAAACGACCGATCTCGTCTTTGATTAAGCCGAGGATATGCGCTGCTTCATTGCGGACGGCTTCAGCTTCATGATTTGAGCGAGGAGGCACAATAAACCGGGACTGCAAATGATCAATTGAAAGATTCATGAAGTTGAGTGGGTTGCGAATCTCGTGCGCGATGCCAGACGCAAGCCGACCCACGACGGCAGAGCGTTGCGCGCGTTGCAACTGATCTTCCAGATCACGGCTGCGTCGTAGCTCGACCAGCATTTCATTAAAGGTGCGCGACAGCGTTCCGACCTCATTGCGTTGCGCAGCGTTGACTTGAAACTCTAAATCACCAGCGGTCACGCGTCGGGCAGCACGGGCTAACTCGGTCACTGGACGCGTAAATCGGCTGCTGAAATAAGCGGCAATCAGCAGGCTCAGCAAACCGATGACTGCCGTCACCAACAAACGCAATCTGCCGACTTCGCTCACCGTTTGGGCCAGGCGTTGCAGCGAGATGACAACAATTACAGTGCGAGTTCCCTTGTCCGTTTGTACCGGGAATTCGATTTTGCTTTCGTGATCGCCGCTGACCATTTTGGAGTCATTACGTCGCATCAATGGCAGAGCCGCGATTTCCGGGCGTAGCTGACTGGCCAGGTCTTCCCGCTTCGTGCTATCAATCACTTCACGGTTTTCGTTGACGACGATAATGTTATGAATGGTATTGTTTGCGGTGACCGCCAGCCCTTCGCTGTTGACCAGATCATATAAATATCTGCCACTGGGAAATGAGTTCAGGGCAATATCAATCGCACGATTGACTTCGTTGAATTGCTCTTCGGCGCTGATCGTGATGCGTCGTTCAAGGCGCTGATTGATGATTTGCAAAGCGATGGTGATCAGCAAGATCATCGCAGCGACAAAAAAAACCATCTGGGCGCGAAAACTGGAGAGTAGTTGCATAGAGTTGACCACGCGGTTTTACCGTTTGCTCAGCCGGATAAGATTTGTTATAGTGCCTCTCGTGCGCCTGCCCCCTGGCTTTGTAAGTTGTATGTATAACAAAGTTCCGGAGGAAGCCACAGTGCGCGTACTTCCCAATTGTACAGGTAAGGTCGTTGGTTCTGAAACAGGTGAGGCAGTTGGTTACGCATCACAATGTTTCAATTACGCGCTTCACACCAGCTTCACAATCAAATACAAGCCCAGCTTTGCGACATACTGTCATCTTCCGGCGCTTCCAGATTTCAATTATTTCCAGCTCTCACCTAGCCCAGTGAGGCGTTGGGCGGAGACAGGAAAGGGATAACGAATGAAACAAACGGCTCGTTTTTTTGCTCCAATTTTGATGCTTTTTGTCACTGTGACTTTACTGCCCCTCAACTCGGCCTATGCCGGAAAGAAGCGGGGAAGTCGCTCGTCCAAACAATCTTCCAAACAATCTGCCAGGAAACAGGTTGCCAAAGTCTCCCGGAATTCTAAAAAGCAAGTTGCGAAAGTCGAGAAAAGTTCGCGGAGTGGAAAGAAGGGGAAGGTCGTTCCGAGCGGCCCAAGCCTACAGGAATTAGCCAAGCGCGAACGTAGAGGCAAACTCTCCAAAGCGGAGAAGCGGCAATTGGCATCAGCGCGTGCCGAAGCTCGCCGACGTGAAGCCGCCCGCTTAGCGGCAATTCGAGCGGCCCGCGAGCGCGCCATTCGTGCCCACGAATCTGCTCTAAAAAATCTCGCCGCCAATAATATCCAGAACGACGATACGAATGGTGAGGACCCCATTGTGCGTCAAGCCGCCATTGAAGCATTGGGCGGCAAAGCCGGAACGGTTGTCGTGATGGATGCTACGAATGGGCGCATCTATAGCATCGTCAATCAGAAGATGGCACTGGCCTCGCCCGTCAAGCCCTGCTCAACGGTCAAGCCTATTGTTAGCCTTGCCGCTTTACAGGAAAACGTTTTTGACCCGAATACCGAGGTATCGTTTCGGGGCGGTAGTATGACTCTGACTGATGCAGTCGCGCGTTCTAACAATCCCTTTTTTCAGGAACTGGGACGCCGCTTAGGTTATGACCGGGTCGTACGTTATGCCCAGCAATTTGGTTTTGGACAAACGACCGGAATTAACTTGCCTGGCGAAGACACAGGCTTTGTACCAGAAGAGTTTTCGACATTGATGTCCAGTCATGGTGACGGTTTTGGTGTGACGGCTATGCAACTTTCGATCTTTACTGCTGCGATTGCCAATGGAGGGAATTTGTACGTGCCACGCGTTCCCAAAACGCAGCAAGAGGCCGCCAACTTCAAACCGCAACTGCGCCGCAAGATCGAAATGACGCCGGAAAATCGCTTACGCATGCTGGCCGGGATGGCAGGAACCGTGAATTATGGCACTGGTAAAGCTGCCTTTGATCCCGTTGGACAGGTAGCTGGCAAAACCGGAACCTGTACGGACCGCGATAAACTTGGGTTGTTTACGTCTTTCAATAGCGTAGATAATCCCAAGCTGGTGGTTACTGTCATTACGACCGGGCGCGGCGAAGCGGGGAAAAAAGCGGCGGATATTGCCGGGCGTGTCTATCGTTCGATTTCCTATCGCTTCTTGCGCGATGGCGCAACCCTGACCGCGACATCGGCTGGAACCGAGGCTAAGTCAAAACCTGATAATGTTAGCAGCTCGCAAGATCAGGAATAAAACATTCGACATCTTGTGTCATTCAAAGCGCCAACTGCGAAATCAGTTGGCGCTTTGTTTTGCATGCTCGCAAATCGCAATTCTCCAGCGATGAGATAACGCGTGCGCCAATCGCTGACCTCTGTTACTGACCTGTAATTCGCATCTATGCCGCTTGAGTCCAGGTCAAAAGCTTCAGACTTCAGGCTGGTAACCGCTATTCAATTTCGATTGGAAATTGCTATGCACCCAATCAAGCAACTGTGAAGAGGGCAGGAGCGAACATCGCGTGCCGATGCTGTCTGATGACGCAATGGCTGAGGGCTATCCAGTAGTGACAAAACGACACGCGATGCCCACATAATTCACGAAGCAGCCAATTCATTTGCTTTGCCTCCAAAATCCTATCGCAGCGAATCCGCCGCTTCGTGAAACTTATTCATCGGGCGATTTGAAGGTGATCTGCGGGACAAGATATTGCCCCTTCACCAATCGCAACGATGGGTCTTTGAAGATATGTGCGGCTTCTTTCAGTAAATCCGCTTCCCGCAATTCTTTGTACTTGCCGTTTTTGCTGAGCAACAGATACACCGTCCCATTGGTCAGCGGTTTCGGTTTTGCCGATTTAACTGCGGGTTTGTTTCCGGCTGCTTTGGGCGTCGTTGATTCGGTCAAAGGTTCTATCTTTTGGTCGTCAGGTTTCGGCATTGCCTTCCTTTCGGGTTTAGCAAATTTGATGGGTCGTTGTTTGTGATGTGTTCCATTGGCGACCGGCTGCGCGACAGTCTGAGGCGCGGCTTTGGCTACGGCGTGCGCCAATGCTAAGGGCGCGATTTTAGACTCTACTTTGGTGACAGGCGCAAGCAATACAGGGGCCGTCGCTGCGCGTTTTAAACGGACCGGTTTAATGAGCGTTTTGGCTTCAAACACACGTCCCGTTTTGGCCGCCGCCATTTCCAATCGTTCAGTAATTGCGACCAATCCGGGCTGCCCGTCCAATGCGTTTGTCCAGTCTTTGCAATTCTTGCGATGTTTACATGCCCAGTAACAAACCTCGACCGCTTTCTGACAGCTAAATCGTTTGCAGGCGATCTGCATAAAGCCTCCAATGATACAGTACAGCGGGCGGTAGCGAGTCTGGTTTGATTTTGAGGTTGCTCCGGGGCCTGGTACTGTTCTGATGTTGTCAAGCGCGCTCGCTACGGCTCGCGGGACGGTTCTCTTTAGTGCGCCGCCAGCCAATCACTGAAAATCTTTGCTTCTTCGTGTTTGCCGCTCCAACGCGCGCGATTCTTGCCCGTCAACGCCAAGACCATCGCCTGATGCTGACCCGCGCGATCACCAATTTCTTCAAAGTATTGATACAAGCTGTCAATGCGATCAATGGACTTCTTCGCGGCCTCGACGTTCTTGAACGATAAGACATGCCGAAAGAACCGCGAATACACGTTTTGTTCCGTATCTGTCGAAGTGTAGAGATCGAAGTAGCCCGTCAACAATCCCGCCTGCCGCAAGACTTGCGCGACATACGACGGATGGATTCTGGTTTGTCGTCCGATGGCAGCCACGTCGGTTACACCTTGATGATAAAGGTTCAGCACCTGTTCTTTTTTCGTCGGTGTTTTCGAGCGTGCTTCTTCGGCCTTCAAGGTTTCGAGCGCGCCTTCGATCACGTTGTAGGGCGGCAAAGATTGTGTTGCGTCGTACGGTTGCAGCATAGTTAGTACCTCTATTTGGAAAGGATGTAGAAGTCAGGAATTAGGATTTAGGGTTTGTTCTAACAGTCGCTTTGATAACCTCTAAATCCTAGCTCTTAAATCCTAATTCCTGTCTTGCGTGCAGGGCTTTGATGACGCCTCTTGTAAATCGCTCCTGACATGCAAGATGAATTGCTCTACTTCACAAAAAATGCTAGTCGCTTTCCGGCGTGAAGACGGCTTGCGACGTCATCGGATCGAACGGAACCGAGCAGTGTTCATGCACGACCTGCCATTGGCCTTGATTCTTCCGGCACACCGTTGTGAAGCGAAACCAAATTTGCGCCGCCGGGTGACCTTCGGGCACTCCGGTGAAATGCCCCAGCCAATGTGCGACGGCCAAATCGCCGCTCACAAAGACATTAAGATCGCGTGTTTCCATCCCGGTCGTGCTGGGAAAATACGGCATACACGCGGCCCACATCTGACGCCACGCCTCCGCTCCTTTGGTTTGGAACGGTGGTTTCACGTCGTAGTTGATCGTGTCCGGCGCATACGGAGCCATAATTCTGTCCAGGTCTTTAGCCCCGATGGCGCTTGTCATTTCGGCCAACAACTGGCGAATCAAGGTTTCATCATTGGTTTGTGTAGTTGCAGTTGTCATTGTAATGAATCCTTTCGTGTTGGCCTTTCAGGATGCCTGGCTGGCAGCAGCTTCGCCACCACCACACTCACCCATCGCCGCCATCCGCCGTTGCATCTCTTCCATCGGAACATCTTCTTTGTGCGTGGCGATGTGCCAGGAAAACCCGAACGGATCGGTGAGGCTTCCCGAACGATCTCCGTAAAACTGATCTTTTACTTCCTGCTTGACGGATGCTCCGGCGGCGACTGCTTGCTGAAAAAGCGCGTCGCAGTCTTCGACATACAACATGAGTCCCGTTGGCGAGCCGCCATAATGCTGCACACCGTGATAGCCCTGGTCAGGGTATTCATCGCCCAGCATAAGCGGTGAAGTCCCGATCTTGATTTCGGCGTGCGCGACCTTGCCATCCGGGGTTGGCATCCGAAAGAGTTCAACTGCGCCAAAGGCTTGTTTATAAAATTCAATGGCGCTGGCCGCGTCCTGGATTATCAAATACGGCGTGACCGTGTGATAGCCTTCGGGAATGGGTTTGACTTGGTCTGACATAAAATTCCTCCTATTTGCAGTTTGGGTTTTGCGTCGGTTCAGTCTTAGCTGGCGCGACGCACAATCGGAATTTCCGAACCTTCCTGCAACTGCTTCAAATGATCTATGAACGATGAAGCAGCGCGGCGGGAAAGTTCTTCGACCTTACAATCAAGTTTCATGGTTTCCTGTAATTCCATATCCACATCAATATCGAGATCGCGGCAGATGGCACGAATCATGACAATCTGCTTTGGCGTGGCGAGTTCGGAAACTGACTTCGCCAATGGATTGGTCGGAAAAGGTTTGGGCTGTGGCTTCGGCGGCAAGCTCGTGGTTTCAAGCTGTTCACCATCGCGTTGATACAAACCGCGCGCGATGCCGAATTTGATGGCCGCTCGTTTCAACGCGTCGTGCTCAGCTTTTTTGATACCGGTTTCGGTGTTGACATTACCGGTGCCGATGCCTTCGCGTGTGACGCCATTGATCGTGATGGCGGCGATGACCACGACCGTTTCGCCCATCTGCGTAATCTTTTTGATGGTGTGGCCCCAGGTCGGAGCCTGTCGGTCGAGGATGTCGGCAACTGTGTGCCATTCCACATATTCGACCATGTGTTTGTTGCCGGAATAATCGGTCCAGCCTTCGCGCGTTTTGACGAGGTTGGAATCCAGCGATTCGCGCAAGCTGCGCAGCGTTTGTGTAAAAGGAATCACATTATTCAGGGTTGGATTTTCACCGGCTTCGTCCGCCCAGTGCGAACCCATCAGGACATTGTTCATAATGGCGTCGTTCGTTGCGTTCGTAGTTGTGTTGGTCATGGCGTTGGTTCCTCTCGTCAAAATGTCGTTTGTCAAAATCGTCTTTCAGAAGAGTCACTCCAGAACGTTTCCTTAGTATCTCTGTTTCATGTGTCTCATCTGTGAAACAGCGTACCACGGGTTTTTGATTGTTGCAAGTATGAAACAGATGTTGCGCGACAGAAATTTTCATGGTAGGCTTTTTTTGCGTTGGAATCCGTCTGACGCTGAGTTCTTTGATTCAGAAATTGTTTTTCCACGAAGACACACGAAGCATCACGAAGTTTTTTCGACAGGATTTATACGATTATCAAGATTGACCAAAATCCTGTTCGTCTTGTGCATCCTGTCTGATTTTTCTTCGTGTCGCTTCGTGTGTCTTTGTGGAAAGTAAATTAAATTTTTGAATTGTTGATTTGCAGAAAGAGAGGATTTCGTATGGCAACAAGTGATGACAATTTAGTGAACGTTGCCGAATTGGGACGCGCCGTGAAGCGCGAACGAGAGCGCCGCAAAATGGGTTTGCGCGCCGTGGCTGAAGCGACGGGCGTGTCCGCTTCAACTTTGTCGCGCATTGAAAATGGAACCTGTCAGCCCGACGCGGACAACATTGCGCGTCTGACGAAATGGCTGAAGATGCCGGTCGAACGCATTATGGGCGGTCAGTCCAAAAAGGGTGAAAACCAGCCGGTGATTTATTTCCCGCAGGAAGCGACCCCCGACATTGTCGAAGTCCACTTGCGCGCCGATAAAAATCTGTCGCCGGAAAGCGCCGCTGCGTTGGCCGAACTCTTCCGCGTTGCTTACACCCAATTCAGCAAGCACGAACCGAAGAAGTAATGCTGCGCGGAATTTAGCAAACTATTGAAGATGAGCTTGAAGGATGCAGCTCTCAGCCGAAATGCTGCGTTCCCTCAGGCTCGTTCTGTCTACACACGAATACGGCATACATCCTTGGAGGCAATCATGGAACTTGGAGCATTCTCAGTTAGTCTGGCTGTCAAAGACATTGAAGCGTCGAAGCAGTTTTACGAAAAGCTGGGCTTCACCGTTTTTCACGGCGATCAAGCGCAAAACTGGCTGATTCTGAAGAACGGCGACACCGTCATCGGATTGTTTCAAGGCATGTTCGAGAACAACATCCTGACCTTCAATCCCGGTTGGAATCAGAATGCCGAAACGCTTCCTGAATTCACCGACGTACGCGAATTACAGCGCCAACTCAAAGCCAACGGCGTCACGATGATGACCGAAGCCGACGAAAGCACGACCGGCCCGGCGAGTTTTATGATTGCTGATCCTGATGGCAACACGATTTTGGTAGATCAACACGTATAGTATTTTTGATTATGGCAAAACCATTAGAAGAACAAATCAGCATTCTCCAAGCCTGTGGAATTAATCTTCTTCCCAGCGTGACAATAGCGCAATTACTTTCACTTTATGATCGGGAAGTTTTGGAAGCTGAGGGCTTTGAGACGCTTCTCGTAATCATTGGTGGAGAGCTGGACGAAGAACCGTATGGGAGTTTTTCTGAAGACATTTGGCATTTCGATACAGAGTGCATTGAAGATCACGGGGCTTATGTCGAAATCGCAATGCGGTTAAGAGATTTAGCAAAAGGTGATTTGCCACTGGAGAACATCAATGACTACGTTAACATTGATGAGAATGTGGCTTGGCTTTCATTTACGCTGGATGGTCAAGAAATAAAATGGGACGCTGTTGTTGATAATGATTGGGTTGATCCTGAGATTTTTAGCCGATTTGCTGATCTCCTTGCACAACGTAATACAGGCAGAAAATTTACATACTGTGATTTGGGTGGCGGACAAGATTGTCTGATCGGTTGTTCTACGCAAGACCAGTTAGAAAGATTGCGGAAAGAAACCGGGATGGGATTTGAATGGCTACAGTAATCCTTTTGAGTTGATTATGAAAACCCAGACTAAACAACTCACGCCAATGGCCTTTGTCTTGGACATCGAGCACTCCATCGTGTTTTACGAACATTTGGGCTTTGCGGTCGGCGACACGTTTACGCCGTCGAATGCAAACAAACCATCATTGGCGTAGCTGTTGACAGGGAACCCCGAACGCTTACTAAAAAAACGAAAAGGAACCTTTATGCAATCTGCGCTTGCAACTACCCCGATCTCGCCAAAGCTGCTGTGGACGGGGCGTATCCTCAGCGCGCTGCCCGTCTTGTTGTTGTGTTTTAGCGGCGTGATGAAATTGATCCAGCCCACCGGGTTTGCTGAACAGGCTGCGCCAATGGGCTACACAACGAACGTGTTGTTCTGGATTGGGATTGTCGAACTCGCCTGCACACTTCTTTACGTGATTCCACAGACGGCAGTGCTGGGCGCAATTTTGCTCGCAGCGTATTTAGGCGGCGCAACGGCTACGCACGTCCGTGTGGGCGATGTGTTCATTATGCCGGTTCTGGTTGGCGTTCTGGTGTGGGCTGGGCTGTATTTGCGTGAACCACGCCTGCGCGCACTGCTTCCGCTGCGCAGCTAACGAACAGGAGAGCTTGGTGCGAAACAACGTTGAGTTCAGCACTATTGATGAATACATCGCCACGTTCCCGAAAGACGTGCAAAAAATCCTGAAGCAATTGCGCGTCACGATCAAAGCCGCTGCGCCCGATGCCGAAGAGAAAATCAGTTATCAAATCCCGACGTTTGCGCTGAAAGGCAACTTAGTTCATTTCGCCGCGTACAAAAACCACATCGGCTTTTATCCCGGTGCGAGTGGCATCAAGACGTTTGCGCCGGAGTTATCGAATTACCAAACTTCCAAAGGCACTGTGCAATTCCCGCTGCAAGACCCGTTGCCGCTGGATTTGATTGCGAACATCGTGCAATTTCGCGCTGTCGAGAATCTCAAATTGGCTGAGATGAAAGTTGCGAAAAAAGCGAAGCGATAACTGTATTTTCAAGGAGCGATTCAGGTCGTAGTGACGCCCAGAGGCAGTGAAATGAGCGTAACGCGATTTGCCAAATCGCGCTACATTTTCTGAGGAGACATTTCAATGGGCAAAATTATTGTGCATAACAGCCTGACGCTGGATGGCGTGACACAGGCTCCGGGCCGTGCGGACGAAGACCCGCGCGATGGCTTCACGCACGGCGGCTGGGCGATGCCATATTTCGACCCGATGATGTTCAGCCCTCCGGCAGACGGGAAGATGCCGGATTTGTTGTTCGGACGTCGCACGTACGAAGACTTTTACCAAGTTTGGCCGCATCGAAATGACGGCAATCCGTTCACGGAAGTGCTGAACAATGCACAGAAATATGTTGCTTCGACCACGTTGCAAGAGCCATTGCCGTGGGTGAACTCGACATTGCTCACAGGCGATGTGCCTGCGGCGGTCGCTCGGCTCAAACAGCAGTCGGACAACAACCTTGTCATTCTCGGCAGCGGCGTGTTGATTCAATCCTTGTTGCCGCACAACTTGATAGACGTGTTCGAGCTTTTGATTCATCCGTTGATTTTTGGAACAGGGCGACGCCTGTTTCCTGATGGCAGCCCGTTTGCCGCGCTCAAGCTGGTTGAGACGAAAATTGCGAGCACAGGTGTGATTATTGCAACGTACCACCCGACAGAAGGTGGGGCTTAAATGATGACACGACGAAGAATTGTCTTTCTCTCCGTCTTGATCGCGGGATTCTGTTTTGCCTTCGGCTCGCTTGCTTCGACACGTTCCCGCACTCAACAAAAATCTATGACTGCAAGTGGAACATTCGATGTAAAGCTCGCGCCACAGGGCGACAACTCTGAAGACGTGTTGTTGGGGCGGATGACGCTGGATAAGCAATTTCACGGTGATCTGCACGCTACGAGCAAAGGGCAAATGCTCACGGCAATGACCGCCGAAAAAGGTTCTGCGGGCTATGTCGCCATCGAAAAAGTCAGCGGCACCTTGCACGGACGCAAAGGCACATTTGTTTTGCAGCACAGCGGTACAATGAAACGCGGCGAACAACAATTGAGCATTGCCGTTGTCCCTGATTCAGGAACGGGTGAGCTGGTTGGATTGTCAGGGAAGATGACGATCAAGATTGAAGAGGGCAAGCATTTCTACGAATTCCAATACACAATCGCCAAATAGCAATGACCCCAAATCTCAAACAATCGGTTCCGTTTTTCGGCGTCACAAACATCGAAGCTTCCGTGCGATTTTATGTCAAAGGACTGGGCTTTGCGATGACGAAGCAATGGACGCCCGAAGGCAAGCTGCGCTGGTGCTGGCTTGAACGCGAGGGCGTGGCGTTGATGCTGCAAGAATATTTGCCGGCGCATCTGCCGACGGAAAAATTGGGCGTCGGCGTTTCGATTTGTTTTATCTGTGAAGACGCGATTGAGCTGTCTCGAGAATTCAAAGCACGCGGCCTCGAAGCGTCACGGCCTTTCGTCGGCAACGGAATGTGGGTGACATCACTGACCGATCCCGACGGGTATCGGCTGGATTTTGAGAGCTACACTGATGCTGAGGAAGAATCGGAATATGAAGAGGAATGATTCACCGCAGAGACGCAGAGGTCGCGCAGAGTTACGCAGAGGTTTTTGAGATGACGGAACAAACGGAATTCTTCTCTGCGAATCTCTGCGCTTGCTCTGCGTCTCTACAGTGAAAAGAACAGGAGTACACAATGAAAGCAATCTTCAAAAATGCCTGGCCGTATCAACAAGACGCCCTGAATTTGCCTGTTGCGAGCGTCGAAACGGGGTTGCCATTTTACGAGACGGTGATGGGGTTTCAGGTTGTGTCGCGCTTTGATGCGCCGCATACCTCTGCCGTGCTTGCGCGTGATGATATTCAAATCGGTCTTGCGGAAAATGGCGGTGACCCCTCGCAGGAAGGTGCGTTCTTTGAAGTGGATAATGTGGAAGCCGCGTTCGCCGAATTGAAGGCGAATGGGCTGAAAAAAGAGGCCGCAGACTTCCGCCTTGACCAGCACGGCGACACCACTTGGAAAGTCTTTTTCGTCGTTGCACCGGATGGGCTTTGTTATTGTCTGGGCGAACGACAAGCAGAAAGGAACGCTGCATGAAACTTGGCAAAATCACCCCGATTTTTCGCATCTTCGACGAAGCAAAGGCGAAGGAATTTTACGTGGACTTCCTCGGCTTCACAGTGGATTGGGAGCATCGCTTTGCCGATGACTTACCGCTGTACATGGGCATTTCCAAAGGCGATTGCGTGCTGCATTTGTCGGAGCATTTTGGCGATGCTTGTCCCGGCGCAGCGATTCGCATTGCGATTGATGATGTGGATGCGTACCAGCAGGAACTGCTCGCCAAGCGGTACAAAAACTCACGACCGGGCGTTCACAATCAACCCTGGGGATCGCGCGAAATGTCCATTGCCGATCCGTTTGGCAATCGGCTGATTTTTGCGATGACGGTCAGCAACGAAATCAACGGCGACCCGGAAGATGTCGGGCACTGGCAATTTGCTAAAGAGAAAGCCGCGTAAGCCACTATGCCCAGATTCATTGCCTTTCTTCGTGCGATCAATGTTGGCGGCCATAACGTCAAGATGGAAATGTTACGTGCGCTGTTTGTCGAACTCGGCTTCACCAACGTCGAAACCTTCATTGCCAGCGGCAACGTGATTTTTGAGACGACCGCGCGCAATGCCAAAACGCTGGAAGAAAAAATTGCCAAGCACTTGCACACAGCGTTGGGCTATGAAGTCGCTACGTTTTTGCGCACCGATGCGGAAGTGCAGGCGGTTGCGAATTATGAACCTTTTCCTGCCGAAGAAATGAACGCTGCGATGGCGCTGAACGTGGGATTTTTGGCGGAGCCGTTGAGCAGGGAATTAGCCGATAAGTTGCTGACATACCGCAATGCGATGGATGATTTACACGTGCAGGGGCGCGAAGTATATTGGCTCTGCCGCATGAAACAGACCGAATCGCCGGTTGCCAAAGCGGGCTTTGAAAAAATCACCAAAACCAAAGCGACGTTTCGCGGCGTGAATACCGTGCGCAAACTTGCGGCCAAATATCCAACGACCAACAAGGAGAAACGCCAATGAATTTACTCTCGCATTTACAAGATCAATTTCGACACATGGAATGGGCCGATGCGTTGGTGTGGCGAACGGCGCTGTTGCTTGATGCGACTTTAGCCGATGAAACGTTGCGCTCGCGTTTGCATCACATTCATCAGGTGCAGCGCGTGTTTCTGTCGGTGTGGCAAGGCGCGTTTGCACATCTGCAAGACGATAACGAGCGGCGGCAAGCGGTGATGGCGTGGGTGAATAGGGGCAACGAATTGCGCGGGGCTGATTTGCTGGCGTGGGGGCGGGATTATCACCGCGACGTGCAGCCGTATTTGAGTAGTTTGTCAGAAGACGCTTTGGCGCAAATCGTCTCTTTGCCCTGGAGCGAGATGGTCGCGGCACGCCTCGGGCAAACGCCTGCGCCTTCGATGTTCGCCGAGACTTTGCAACAAGTGACGATGCACAGCACTTACCATCGCGGGCAAGCGAATATCCGGCTGCGCGAATTGGGCGCAGAACCGCCGCTCGTGGATTTCATTGCGTGGGTATGGTTGGGCAAACCTGCTGCGCAATGGCCTTGATAACTTCGCCAACAGGAGAGCGTTATGGCAGAAACGAAAACCAAAAAAAATGCAGATTTGAAAACCAAAAAGACAGAGGCAAGCGTCGAAGAGTTTCTGAATTCCATCACGGATGAAGAACGCCGCGCCGATTGTTTTGCGGTGGTCGAGATGATGAAAAAAGCTACGAAAGCGGAGCCCACGATGTGGGGGCCTGCGATTGTTGGCTTTGGGCATTATCACTACAAATACGCCACCGGGCGAGAGAACGATTGGTTCCAGATCGGCTTTTCACCGCGCAAACAAGACCTGACCTTGTATTTTTGCGATGGCGTTCACCAGCACCCGGAACTGCTTAGTCAATTGGGCAAACACAAACTTGGCAAGTCGTGTTTGTATGTGAAGCGTCTTGCTGATCTGGATCTGAAAGTGCTGAAAAAAATGATCCAGCAATCCATCGCCAATATGAAAAAGCTGGGGATTCCCGGCGAGAACAAGGCGTAAACACGCACCTTGGTTGACGTTCTATCGGGTCATTGTTTGGGCGGCTACAAAGGCCGGAATCGTGACCTTATCAATGACTTCGCCTGTTTCGCTGATTGCCTCGACCTGCATCTCAGCCGCATTGGCCCGTACTAACAGGAACGAATGCGTCACATCATTGCTCGCAGCGGTGAGGTGGGTTTTCTTTTTCATTCCGTTTTTGCGTAACTGCCCGCTGGCTCCTTGCACGAAATATTGCACACCTTGTTGTGGCTTGATGCGTTCGTAAAAATGATCGTGACCAGAAAACACAGCATTCACGCCGAAGCGCGTAAACAAAGGCTCTAATACACCGCGCAAGTTCATTTCTGATCCGTGTCGTTTACCCGATGAATACAGCGGGTGATGAAAGAACGCGACTTTCCAGCGCGCGGTGGAGGCTTTCAACTTCGCTTCAATCCAGGCGATCTGTTCTGCGTTCATCCTCGTCGAATCTAAAGCAAAGAACTCTACATCGCCTTGCGCGAACGAATAGTAAGACTGCCCGTTCATATTGAATTTGTCGTAGTTGAGTTGGGCTTCGCGTCCCCGGCGCACGTCGTGATTACCGAGCGAGGCATAAAACTTCACACCCGCATCAAGCAATGGTTCATACGGCAATTCAAATTTCTTTTTGAAATGTTTTGCATTGCCATTTGAATAAATGTTGTCGCCCAGCATTAAGACAAACTCAAAACGGTTCTTTTCATATGTTGCTTTCATCTGGCGGGCAACCGCGTATTGGCCTGTCTTGCCGGTGCCGGAATCGCCGATCACCGCGAAGGTGAGTTGAGTTGCTTCCTTGGGAAAAAAAGAAAATGCTGGTGTTCCCACAAGCAACACCAGCAAACAAACTATGATGGAAACGGTAGGATTACGCTTGAGCCAAATCATCTTAAACCATGCTTACTTCAATCACTGGAATCAACGAGCGTTTGATGTCGGGATGCAGCACGTTGTCCAAAAATTCCAGCGCATTCGCCCTCAGGTGTGTGCTGCCGCTCGTGATCGCGTGATAGGCATAATAGATGTCAGCGGGCGGGTAAAGCAAACCAAGCAAGCGAAACACTCTTTCCAGCGATTGCTGCGACTCGGCATTGATCGCTGCTTCTTTCACCTGCTTCGCGCGTCTGCGATAGGCTTTGATTTCCGCCTTCAAAATGCGCTCAATCTTTTCCTCGGCAAATTCCAAATCGCTCAGATACGAACGACGACGATAGAGTTCGCGTACAGCTTCCGCCCGGAATTGTTCGTCTTCGAGCATTTCCAGTAATTCGTTGACCGTCGTTTGTTGATAAACGCGACTGGTTTGCCGATTCGTGAGCGAGTGGCTCAACGTGAGCGACGCAAATTTGTTTTGCGGTAAGTTTTGCCGTTGCAAACTGGCGCGCAGGTTGTTCACGTATTCGCGACCAGTCAAGTAGGCAATCGCCAGCCAGGGTAACACCAAGATCATATTCATCAACGTCACGCCGGTTTGGTTCAGCGTTGGTAACAACCCCGCGAAGAACATCAGGACGACGGCAGCCAACGCATCGCCAACGCGCCAGATGACTGTATCAATAAACGATTTCGCCTGAATCTTGATTTCCGGCGCGATGGGTAAATAGAGCATTTCTGTCGTCGAACGATCAATCGAATGACGAAAGACCTGATCGCTGCCGCGCAATAAGACTGCTGCCCACAAGGTTGGGTACATCAACGCGACCACCGAGCCGAAAAGCAAGCTCAGCGGCAGAATGAAAATGGTTAGCCCCAATCCCCAACGATTCATCAGGCGTCCTGAAAACAGGAATTGCATGAAGAATGCGGCCCAGCTCAAGCCTTCGTACATGCCGCCGAAAAACGATGCCAGGTTGTCAGTGCTTTGAATGTGCATTCGGGCCAAAACGGAAAATTGCACATAGGCCACAGTCGTTGCCATCGCACTGATTGCAACCAAGGCCGCGATCAAACGTAGGTAACGCGAACGCCCGATCAAGGCGGCGCTTTGCCACAGATTTTGCGGTGCTTCTTCATTGCTGGTAGAAGCGTCATCAGTTTCTTCTTCGATCTTTGCCACGCGTACTTGATTGCCGAGCCAGATTACGTGCAACACGACTGCTGAAAGTAAGAGGCACGCAACAATAATGGGCAACAAGTTTTCTGTTCCGAAGATCGGTGCAAATTTACGCGTGACATAGCCGCCAAAGATCGAGCCGAGGATGCCGCCGCTGCCGACAAAGCCGAACATCCGTTTTGCTTCGCGTGCGTTGTAAATCAGGTTTGCCATCGTCCACACTTGCATGGGGGCAATCGCTCCGACGATGCCGACCCACACATAAAAGGCAAAGACGAGATACGGATGGCCCTGACAATTCGCAATCCACAAAGCCAGCGAACTGCCCGCAAAACTGAGCAACGTAATCATGCTCAGCTTGTAATGATTCATGCGGCGCGAGAATTTGATGTAAACCGCCACGAGCAACGAAAGGGCAACGGCTTGCGCCACTAAGGCGTAAGGTAATTTTAAGGCCCCAAAGGAGCCAATAAACATCGCATCGCGCGCCGCTTTGCCGATCATGTACATCGCCAGCACCAGAAAGAAATACATGAACATCAACAAGGCGGTGGGCCATTCGCTTTTGTTAATACGGAACAGCGATGCGATGCGCCCCGTGATTAATTGCAGCGCCATCTCCGTGACCCGCGAAAACCCGCCCGGCTTCCCTGGCTGAGAGGTGTGATCAAGTTTTAGAAATTCCAATGTACTCATACTCCACAGTAAAAAGCTGCTGGTGTTTTTAGTTTAATTGCCCCACCAATCGAAGATGTTTGCGCAGGTCTTCATAAAACACCCAGGCTACCATCTCTTTCTTATCACCGGTTCGTTTGAGTTTTAGTTGTGCGACTCCGCGATCTGCTTCTGTGGACCCGCTCGTGGCAATCTGTCGTAGCAATTCTGAGGAAAGTTCCAATCGCGGTGAGTCAAGTTTGCCTTTGGCCAGAATCTGATTCGGGTTTCCTGCCGGGGATAATTGATACTCGTACGTTGTTTCGTCGTTGTTACGAGCGAATTGTATTTTCAGGTCCGTAAAATTGATGACCCATCCGTTCGAGGTTTGCTGTAATTGCAGGTCATCCAGCGCCGCATTGCGATTGAAATATTCTTGGGCAATGGCATCGCGTCGCTTGATGAGTTGTTGCGTCAAATACTCCGCCGCTTTCGGGTCCGACAACTCCCCGGTTGCAACCGCCGCGCGGATTTGTTCATCGGTGAATGAGGCGACAATCTTCGCCGCCCAATAGGCATCGCGGTCGGTCAGGTTCTGAAACGCTTCCATCGGGAAGTTGGATTTCCATTGATGTGGTTTGAATTTGTCCGACGCGAAATTGCCGACGCTCGTGAACTGCACACGATTTTCCGTGCTTCGCCAATGCGGCTGATACAGGCCAAAGGTCAACAGGCTCTTGCGCGCTTCGCCGAAATCCACCTGATGCGCGTAGCCGACTTCGTTGCTATTCGGGAATGCCGTGTCCGAACCAAGCGTCGAGCCGAAGTCAATCAGGTAATGCCGAATGAATTCGCGCCCGTCCTCTTTGACGAACATATCGAGGTTGTTACCGTTGCGAATGTCGTTGTGATTCAACCACGCGGCAAACACACGCAAGCCCCGTAAATCGCGGCGATGTTCGTGCGGAATGATGTCGTTCGGGTCGTCTTCGCGCACGCCAGCAAATTTGAAATTACCGACGGGTTTGCCTTTCAAAAACTTGCTCGCCAACGCGCGATATTCGCCATTCGGATAACTGGCTGCGAGCTTCAGAATCGCGTCAATATCGGCTTCGGTCAGTTGCCGCTTTTGGCCCATGCTATCGGTAAAAGTTGCTTTCGGATCGAGTTTCAATTGGTCACGACGGAACCGATAGATGGTGTTTTGCGGCACGTTGTAGCCGATGGCATAAAACAACCGCGTCGAGATCGCTTCTGCACCTGAAGACATTTCCAGATAACCAATCGGGTCAAACTTCAGCAGGTAAATATCGCCGCGCGAATCTTTGACCTGAAAGCCAGGCGTGATGCCATTCGTTTTGCCCTTGACGACCGTCAACGGACCAGGCGCTGGGCCGTCTGTTTCATTTGGCCCGCGTTTGATCTCTGCGACGCTCATTTGCCGCAGGCCATTGCGATTCGTGAACCAGGACGAATTCGGTACTTCATCCAGCACGTTGACGTTGTATGCTTCAACAGATTTGCGCCCGAATCGCGGTGCTTTGGTGAACGGTTGAATAAAGGTGTTGTTGGAAAAATCCCAAAGGTAGCCGGTTTCATAAGTGGCTGGCTTCGAGATATTTTGCATGTCGAAATCCAGCCGGATTGGCTCTTGCTTGGAATATAAATGCGGACGCTGTGCAACCGTCGTGAGGGCACACGACGACGCCAGACACAAGGCAAATACGGCTGCCTCAAGCCATCGGTAAGTTCTCATTGTGTTCTCCCCTACTACTTAATAATCAATCGTCGTCAATTTATTCCAGCAAAGCTTTCAATCTGTCTTCAATCTGTAACGCGTAAATCGGTTGGATATTTATTCAGTCAATTGTCAAAAAAATATTGTTGCAGTCCTAAAAAGTTGGTCCAAACCCGATAATAATTCTTGTGCCTTCACCGCTTCTACCTACGAGAATACGGAACAAAGTGGATTTCTTTGACTTAAATTCAATGCCTCCACCCCAAGTGGCGTGCAAGTTTTGTGCCGTTATTTGTGTACGCCTATCGAACACCTGCCCCACATCCGTGAATGCCAGCGCGCCGATGCCTGGAATCAATTCAAATCGGTATTCAAAGTTGGCCGCCAGCGCGTTCCGCCCATAAAAACGAAATTGCCTGTATCCCCGCATTGTCTGTGTATCTCCGATGTGCGCAAGGCGGTAGAACGGGATTTCGGAGCCACCTTTGGGATTATTGAAATTGCCAATCAATCGTGCTGCGAACACGCGACGCGGCGTACCGAGCGGCACATAACCGCGCACATCCATTCGCATATTCACAAAGCCGAAATCATCTTTTCCCACGCTATCGTTGGAACTCGCCACAAAATTGGCGTACACGCCTTTGGTGGCGTTGCCGGGATTGTTCCGTTTATCGAATTCAATGAAAAGCTGTGGACTGAGCAGGGAGGCACCGCGTGTCAGCCCCGGCAAGGTGGGAAACAGTTTCGGTGTTTTGGCGAAGCGCGGGTCCTGCCCGTCAAACACGCGCGCGGCAGAAAAATCGAGTCCCGCGCCGAGGCGTACCGACTTCGTTACTTTCCAACCGGCAGCGAAGTTGAAACCGCGTTCCTGCAGATCATAATTGCTGCGATTACTGCGAAAGCTGTCCGGCCCCAGACCATAAAAATTGTCGCGCGGTCGCAATTGGTATCGCCCCGTAAAATCAAGCTGAAATCGTTCGCGCTTGCCGCCCGTCGGATCAACGCTGATGCCCGCTGTTGCCAGCACATACTGCCGAAAGGTCGCGTGCAGAATCGAAGAGAGTCGAACATTGGATGGTTTGCTGGCATTGTTGGTAAACTCGACTCCCAGCCCAAATCCAGAACCATCGCCAATGCCTCCAAACCGCGCATGAACGTATGGGTTGTTCATGAAAATCTTGATTTGTTCGAGCATCTTGGTGTCTTCAAATCGTGTCAGCACGCGATCAATCTTGGCGCTGAGCGATTTATCCTGCTTCGGATCAGGCTTCGGCATTTTCGCCGGATCAACGATGCGCTGATTTTGTGAATCAGGCTTAGGCGACTCGGCTTGCTGCTGTGCCGGTGTCGTCGGTTGTGGCGCTTGTGCCTGCCCGGCAATGGCTGCCGAAAGCATCAGCCAAATCATCATTTGGCAGCTAATCATTTGGGTTGTTTTGAGCCTCGTAAACATAACGACCTACTTTACGGAAAAGAAATGGTTTCGGTTTTCAGGGGAACGGAATTTGTGGGGTTCAAAGACTGCGACTTCGCGCCATTTCCGGCGCGTGTGCAAGGCCAGCATACTCGCTGGTCGGCTTGCGGTCTATCCTGCTGGTGGATGTTGCAAGCTAAAGTTCGAGGGGGAAGGCTGTGGGGGCGAGATGAAATCTACCACAGGTAGGCGTTGCCGGAACGTCACAAATTGCTGATAAAATTGCTGCGAGAAATTCGAGACCTGATGTTAACGAACCCACAGCTTTATTCCGTCGAAACTGCGTCGTGACTCTCGCTGATGGCTGCTTGCACCGTCCGCCACGACAGCGCAGCACATTTGACGCGTGCCGGGAATTCCTTAACGCCTGCGAAAATTTTCAAGCGTCCCAAATGATTTTCTTCTGTGTCAGGATCAAGTTCGCCGCGCACCATCTTCACAAATTCATCCGCCATCACTTCGACTTCGGCTTTCGATTTGCCTTTGACCGCCGCCGTCATCATCGAAGATGACGCTTTGGAAATTGCGCAGCCGGAGCCTTGAAATCCCACATCTTTGACCACCTCGCCGTCAAGTTCGAGTTGCAATGTGATGTGATCGCCGCACAGCGGATTGTGGCCTTCCTGCGTGATCGAAGGCGTTTCCAGCGCCTTGAAATTGCGTGGCTTTTTATTGTGGTCAAGAATGACTTGTTGGTAGAGTTCGCTCAGGTCAGCCATAAATTAGTTGGTAGTATTTTTACTCACCACAACCAAACCAGAGTTTTCGTGTCGTTGAGGTGCGAGTCTTTGGGGCGACTATTTGTGCCTTAATCGTAACGGGGGAACAAAACGGCCCGTGTAAAAAAAATGGTAAATAATATTTTCCATTATCGTTAAGGATCCCCATTTTTTGTTGCCCTCGGAATACTAGCTTTCCGTTACTGTACGCCGTTAATAAGACATTTTTGTTACTTGGATAGGAGCCGATCCGCCCAGAGATTTCAACAGCGACAAGCAGGGATATATTGAGTGCATTAAATCGCTCTTTGTCGTCTTCTGCTTTAGAAACTACTGCAAGCGATCCAGTGTATTTGGAATATTCGCTGATATGCAGATCGGAAATTTTGTATTGTTTGTTATTTTGCGCACAAAGACTGATTGCCGTAATGAATAACAATGAAATTGCCAACCCAAATTTTGATAAGGATTTGCCCATCTTAATTGCGCTACTCTCACCCAAATACTTCAATCACGGTATGAATCGCATTCGCCAGCGCGTCAATTTCTTCTTTCGTGTTGTAGAAAGCAAAACTCGCGCGGGCGGTCGAAGGCACGTTGAATCGTTGCATCACGGGTTGCGCGCAGTGATGACCGGCGCGAATCGCAATGCCTTCCTGATCGAGAATCGTGCCGATGTCGTGCGGATGAATGTCGTTGATTAAGAACGACAACACGCTGGCCTTGTCTTTCGCTGTGCCGATGATGCGCACGCCTGGGATGCCGCCGATTAACTCCGTCGCGTATTCGAGCAGCTCGTGTTCATACGCAGCGATGTTGTCGAGGCCGACGCTTTCCAGGTATTGAATCGCGCGACCTAAACCGATGCCGCCTTCGATGTGCGGCGTGCCGGCTTCAAACTTGTACGGCAAATCGTTGTAGGTTGTCTTCTCAAACGTCACGACTTTGATCATGTCGCCGCCGCCTTGCACCGGAGGCATTTGTTCGAGCAGATGTTGCTTGCCGTACAAAATACCGATGCCCGTCGGGCCGCAAACCTTGTGACCGGAGAACGCATAGAAATCGCAATCCAGTTCGCGCACATCCACTTTCAAATGCGGAGCCGATTGTGCGCCGTCAATCAGCACAGGGACGTCCTGCGCGTGCGCGAGTTCGATGATGCGTTTGACGGGATTGATGGTGCCGAGCGCGTTCGAGACGTAATTGACTGAGACGAATTTCGTTTTTGGATTGAGCAGCTTTTCGTACTCTTCCATTAACAACTCGCCATCATCATTGATCGGAATGACGCGCAGAACAGCTCCAACTTGCTCGCACAGCATCTGCCACGGCACGATGTTCGCGTGATGCTCAAGCGCGGAGATGATGATCTCCTCGCCTTCTTTGATGAACTTGCGCCCGTAGCTTTGTGCGACGAGGTTAATGCCATCAGTCGTGCCTTTGGTGAAGATGACTTCTTTGTCGCTGGCAGCGTTCAGGAACTTTTTGACGATGTCGCGTGCACCTTCCAATTCACGCGTCGCAAGCTGGCTCAAATAATGCACGCCGCGATGCACGTTGGAATTGTGCGCGGCATAGAAATGATTGATCGTGTCAATCACGCATTGTGGCTTGTGCGAAGTCGCAGCATTGTCGAGGTAGACGAGCGGCTTGCCATTCACCGTTTGTGTGAGAATCGGGAAATCCGCACGAACTTTAGCAACATCAAATTCGGAAGCAGTTTGGGTTTGCATAAGGATTATGATTGCTCCGCGTTACGAAAGATTTTGAATTCCGCGTACAGCATGCCAAGCGGCAACAACGATGCGATAAAAGCCAGCGCAGCGGTCTTCAACGACCACTTCAATTGTGCGGTGACTTTGATTAAGAGATAGACATAGACAATCGTCAGAACGCCGTGAATCGAGCCGACGTAGCGCACCATCTCCGGTTGCCCGTACATATATTTCAACGGCATCGCAATGCAGAGCAGAATTAAGAATGAGATGCCTTCGATCATTCCCACCGTTCGTAAAGCAAGTAACAGAGACATTCGTTTATTTCACGTCCAGGTTCTGATGAAGCCGCGTCAGCACGATTTCATCCAATTGTTTGCGCACCGATGCCAGCTTGATTTTGCTGATGACATCCTCCGCAAAGCCAAAGGTTAACAACGCCCGCGCAGTTTCCGGCTTCAAGCCGCGTGAGCGCAGGTAAAACAATTCGTCTTCTTCCAATTGGCCGACCGTCGCGCCGTGCGCGCATTTCACATCGTCAGCGTAGATTTCGAGTTGTGGTTTCGTATCCACGTGCGCGTTCGCGGAAAGCAGCAGGTTTTTATTCAACTGCTTCGCATCCGTGAGCAACGCGCCTTCACGCACAAAGACTTTGCCATTGAAAACCGCACGCGCTTTGTCGTCGAGAATGCCTTTGTACAGTTGGTAGCTGTTGCTGTGCGGCTGCGCGTGATCAATCGTGGTGTGATTATCGCAATGCTGCTTGCCCATCACAACATACAAGCCATCAATCGTGCTTTCGATGTGTTCGCCATCAAGTTTCGTATTGAGCGTGTGTCGTGCAATGTCTGCGCCGAGCGAAATCGCGTACGAAGCATACGTGCTCTTACTGGCCTGTTGCACTTGCGTCGTTGCGATGTGGAAGGCATTTGTGCTTTCCGCTTGCAGCCGATAATGCGTGACGTTGGCGTCCTGTGCGACGATCACTTCCGTCGCTGTATTCGTGAAGTAAACGGTGTTGTCCTCCGACGAAACGTAGCTTTCAATCACGGTCGCTATCGAACCCTCTTCTGCAACAATGACAACACGCGGAGTAGAAATCGTGTTGGTTTCGGTAGTCAGGAACAGTAGATGAATCGGTGCTTCGACGACTTTGCCGCGCGGGATCACGATGAATGCGCCGTCTTCGGCAAACGCTGTATTCAGCGCGCTGAACGCATCGGTGTGATAATCAATTTGCGTTGCCAGATATTGGCTCAACAGCTTTTGATCGGCGTCTGCAAAATTACTAACTGTCACGCCCGCCGGAATTGCCGCAAGGTTAGACAAGTCTTTGGCAAACAATCCGTTCACGAATACCAGTTGGCTCTCGCGTGATTCGGGATAGGTGAAGTTCTCGATGTTTGCGACAGTTGGGATGGTCGTTGCTACACGAAATTCGTGTTTCAGGATCGGCGCGACGTTG
>JAEUQN010000104.1 GCA_016789725.1 Blastocatellia bacterium
ACATCGGTGAAAAGCTGGTGATCTAATGCCGTATACGTGTGAACACGTACCCTAAAATAAGCGTGACTACCTAGCGTAGATTACGTGTGAACACGAATATCCTTCCTAATGACTCCCGCATAAAATCCCTGCCTGTAGAGCAACATATCTAATCCAATCAAAAGGTGGTTAGGCTATGAAGGTGTTGATTGTGGAAGACAATCAGCGGATGCGGCAGGAAGTGAAATTTTGCCTGCGCGAGGTAGCCAATGAAATCGGTGAATGCGAGGATGGCGCGGAAGCCCTGGACGCATACACCGCTTTGCAGCCGGATTGGGTACTGATGGATTTGGAAATGCGGTACGTGGATGGCATTACTGCCTCGCGCCAGATTCTCGCAGCTTTTCCGACGGCGCGCATCTGCATCCTGACCAATCACAACGATGAATTGTTGCGTGAAGCCGCACAACAAGCGGGTACGCGTAAGCTCGTCTTGAAGGAAGACCTCAACCAATTGGCGAACATCTTGTGTGAACTGTCAACGCAGGAGCAGAAATAAAGTAGAAAAATTTCTGAGCTGTGGCGGGTTGTTTCTGAAAACGTCGCTTCTGTCAAAGCACCGAAGCAATCCGACATTTAACCCAAAAAGGAGAAATGAAAATGAAAAAACGAATTGCCTTGATGATGATGACGGTCTTGTGTAGCACGCTGATTACGGTGCAGGCAAAGAACAGAGCATCGGCAAACACCGTGAGCCGTGCCGAACTGCATACGACGGTAACACTGTTGAGTGTGCAGAACAAACGTAAGGGAACAGTTAAATTTTTCAATCCGTCTAAAGGGTTCGGGTTCATTGTTGACTCCGTTACCAAGGAAGAGTTTATGGTTCATGTTACCGGGTTAATAGATGAAATACGCGAAGGCGACACTGTCACCTTTAAGACAGAAAATGGCAGAAAGGGAATGAATGCGGTAGAAGTCCAATTGGCCAAGTAATGCCAAAGAAGAGAGGTAATTCTTATGAAGAAGGAAAAAATAATGAACCAATTTTTTTACTTGAGCATGATTGGCTTGCTGGGGCTTGTATTCATCGCCGCTTTCACACGCCAGACTAACGCGCAAACGGATTTGAAGAAACTGCTTGCCGGTCAGACCAGCAAACAATGGGAATTAAGAGATGTGAAAACGGATGAAAAATCTTTTCACGAGGAAGAGTTTAACGACAACGACGAATTCGAGTTGAAGTCGCAACTGGCGCAACTCATTCCCGAAACCATTGTTTTCAACGCGGACGGCACTTGTGTATTGACTTATGCCTCCCAATACAAGAATGGCAAAGTCATCGAAGGCGATTACAAAGCGATAGGTAAATGGTCTGTCGACGGCAAGTCCGTAAAAATCCTCGAAGAGGTGAACGGCGACGGCAAAGTGGAAGAAAAACGCGATGAAATCATGTGGCTCAAAGATGTTGTCGCTACGGAGAATAGCATCAAGAGCAAGTTCGCGCTCGAAGGTGATTACACGGGCGGCGTGCAGGAACTCGGTTATGAAACGGAAGGCGCGTCCGCGTCCGCCTCTGCTTCTTCTGCAACCGATACATACTTTGAAGCCGATGGCATCGCCGTTAATTTCCCCAAAGGATGGAAGAGCGAAAACAGTCAAAAACAGATTGCCGCAACAAGCCCCGATAACACTTCAAAGTTTTTCCTGATGGCCACCGGGAAAGACAACTTCGACAACGTACACGAGAAGATTCTTACCCCCTGGCTGCACAGTTCATACACAGGTGTGAAAGAAGTCGCTCAGGATAATTTCGAGAGCAACGGTCTTGGTCTTCGCAAAATTACTTTCAGCGCAAAGAGAAAATCCGACAACGCTGCCGTGACGATCATCGTGCAGTTTGCTTTCAAGCTTGGCGACGAGCCGCCCAAAACGGTTCTTCTGATCAACGCAGCAGCAGGTAATACGCACGCATCGGCAGTCAGTGAAGTCTTTACGAAACAGAAAGTCGCAGTGAATTAAAAGAAGGAAAAGATGCTGGATGCTAGGAAAGAAGCTCGCATCCAGCATCCAGCATCCAGCATCTTTTCTGAGGAGCATCACTATGAAAAAACTGATAAGAGGAGAAATCAAAATGAAAAAGCTAATCTTGACGATCATCATGCTGGTCGGAGTTGCCACAGCTTCCTATGGCCGATTATCCACAGGTTTTGAGTTGCCTTTGGGCACTTTTCAAGGCAGCGGCAAAATCGCGGGCGGCGTTCACACCATTAAGATTGTCAGCAATCTTGGCACGGTGATAGTGTACTACGGCGGCGCGACCAACTGCGTTGCCATCCTCAGTGAAACCAACGAAGCCGGGCTTTATGAAGAGATTGACCAGACACTGCCGAGCGGCAAACCCTCGCCCAGCTCGTGCAAAGAGAAAGGCTTTGTCTTTTTAGTGAACGACGGCACGGGACTGATTTATCACTGGGGCGCTACGAAAGACGATGCGAAAGGGAAACCCTTGCCCGTTGCGTTGAAGAAAACGAAGAAGTGATTTCAAGCCCGCCCTACAGAAAGTCGCGGTGAATTAACCGTTAGTACTGCCAAGCCCGTGCGGATCAACAACAAACCGTAAAGGAAAAGAAAATCATGACAAACATAACTCCAAGAACCTGGGTCTTGATGGGTTTCGGAATCTCTCTGCTTTCGGTCGTAATTAATATCTTTGTGCTTTCGGGCATCAATGACCGAATTAAAACAACGGACGGTGAGCTGTCCAAACTGACCACATCATTAAGCACTCAGGCCACCGAATTAAACCGTGCGGAGATCAAAAACGACCTATTTACCGTTCTCAATCACGTTTCTAAACTGGCAACGGGCGACCAAAAAATTGCGGCGAGTGTGGATTCGATTTATCTGCTGCAAGGCTATCTGAAGCGAAATTACGGCGCGGTTAATGATATTCCCACGAACGAAATGCTCAAGGCGGACAATGAAGAATGGGCCACCAGTCTTGCCTATCACGCCAAGATACAGGAAGCAAAAAAGGAAAAAGAAGCGGGAAACACTGACACAGCGGCAAAATTGGAGCAGGAAGCCGAGGTGATTGCAGCAAGCGCGGCGCAGCCCAAATCCGAACTCGGCAAAAAACTCTGGGAACTTGAGAGTTACGCCGACCCGGAAAAGTTGGCCGACAAAAGCACGGCTGACGTTTGGAACGCGATGATTCCCTACATCAAAACTTCAAATGAGCAGTTTATCGCCAATTATCAAAAGAAAGAGGCACGCATTAAGGAATTGCAGGACAGAAAAGCGAGCCTTTCGTGGTGGGCAAGCATTTTTACGTATCTGGCAGTCAGCCTTCAGCTTTTCGGCTTGATGTTTGTGCTGACAAAAGACTTGGTTAAAGACACGAAGGAACGCCGCGAGAAAGCAGAAAAACAAGCCAATAAAGCTGAAGAAGCGAAGCTGGCGTAAAGGCCGGAGCGGCGGCTGAATCGGCAAGCGAATCAGCCAGAAAAATGGGAGAGCAAAACCATGAGAAACAGCAAACGAAACGCGCTTATTTTGGCGGTGATTACCTTCGTCTTCGCCGCTTCATCGGCGGCGGCACAAAACGTCTGCACCAAACAAGTGGATGATACGGCGGTCAAGCTCTACATCCGCAATGCGACGGCAAAAGCTTTTACTGTCCATTACGTGGACGACAAATGTAAGGAATCACTGTCCGACGAAAAGATCGAACCCGGTCGGGCGTTCAGCGGCGACACCCACAACGGCCATGCGTTTCGGGTGCGTGAAGACGGGACAAACAAATTGCTCCAGGCCGTTGTTGCTAACCCGGATCATTCGACTGTCACAATCGGGAATATCAAAAACGCCGACCCGCGACAGGGTTTCCTGGAAACGCTCAACCGCGTTCGCAAAGGCAGAAATCTGCCGCCGATGGAATTCGATAATTCGCTCAATCAAGCCTGTCAGTGGTTTGCCGACTTGATGGCGAAGTACGATAAAGGCGGACACGACGCCGTCGAAGTCGGAGGGAATTCCTACGCTAATATGAAGGAACCGGAGATGAGAACGAAGAAATTCGGCTACAAGGGCGACGGCGGAACAGAGGCAACCGCCAGTGGCGATTACGCGGATGTCAGTCTGATTGGCGGCGACGCGATGCTGGGTTGGTCGAGCAGCGACACGCATTTCCGCCCGTTTCTTTCCCTCGACGATCAGGTCTTCAAGCAAGTCGGTTTCGGCTACGCTAGATCAGCCACCAATAAAGATACCTATTACACCTGCGCCGTCTTTGGCAATCCTGATACCAACGCAGGCGGCGATGCGCAGCCAAACAATGAAGCCACCAATAAAGAACCGATCAAAACCGAAGTGCCCGCCGGACTGAAATTCACGGAACTGAAGTTTCAGGACGAAGCGGAAAAAACGGGTGCCTCATTTCTTAAAACCCGGCTCCAGGAATTGATGGCGCAGTTCAGCTTTGAAAATCCGTCCGGCCAGCCATTCAATATCGAAGCGAGAGCCTATCTCAACGGCAAAGTGATCAGTTCCGAACCCTTTGAAGACCTCAAGGGAAGCGGCGCGATGGAGTGGCGAATCGCGGGGGAAAAAGGGCAAGCGGGGACGGTCCAGAGCGGAACGTATCGGGCTGAAATCCTGCTCAATGGCAAGGCCGTGTTGAGCGCGCAAGCAGTAGTTAAGTGAAGGATGAAGGATGAGAGATGAAGTAATTTTCAGTCGTCATCCTTGAGTTGTTTGATGACGCTCTCCTGTTAACCGAACCCGAACGGTTCACAAAGAAAGGTAAATATGAAAACAATCACGAAAACAATGTGGCTCGTGGGCCTGCTGGTGCTGTGCGGCGCGCTGGCTTTCGCCCATGTACAAACCAGCGGCCCGAAGTTCACCGAGTTCAAGTTTTTTTCGACCAAGGGCGCATTCGATTGGGACAAGGTCGTCTATGCCACGCAATTCGAGCAGAGCAAGCTGCATGAGCTTCAGGTCTTGATCGAGTTTGAGAATCCGAGCGCGAAGCCTTTCCGGGTCGAAGTGAAAAGCTATCACAACGGCCAACCGCTAAGGACCGAGCCATTCAACGATTTGAAGGAAAGCGGCGGCATCAATTCGGGGATTGGCGGCAGTGCCGACACCCCTGGAACGGTGGCACCGGGCGTTTACAAGGCGGAGCTTTGGTATAACGGCAAAGTCGTCAAAACTGCCGAAGCAACCATCACGGACACGGCGGGCAAGACCAACGCCAAGCGAATTTGGCATCTGATTGTCGAGTCGCGCGATGACATCGGCGAAACGGCGGCGGAGTTTAAGGCGGACTTGAAGAAAGCCTTTGAAGCGTTGGGCGACACGGTGGTTGACGAGGCATCGAAAGAGTCTATTGACCTTCATTTCTATCTTGGCAAGGACGATGCCGACGACGACAACGACGGCAAGCCTGATGACAAAGACGTGGGCGATGGCAACGGCGACGGAATGGTCAACGAGCAGGACATGATAGATGTCCATGACCTCGACGAGGAGATATCCGACGTGATGGATGATTACCCGGACAGAGACAAGGCGGTGGGTATCTACATCTACGTGGAGAAGGAAACGGGATTGGCGATGGTGTTTGTCTCTGATGCGGATTCGTTAAAGGAAACGAAAGTCGCGGCGCGGCAGATATTACGAGGCAATGGTTTCTTGTCGAACGCCGCTTTTGCCCGACCGAGCGCCGCCAACTCGGGAGCAAAAGTCGCCGAGCGGGTTGTTAAAGAGGTAGCGCCGTTCAGTGACCGCGGTATGAACCTCTACGTTGGGAATCTGCCGTATAGAGTAACGGAGGATCAGCTAAGTCAAGCTTTCGAGCAGTATGGAGTGGTTGCTTCGTGTACGATCATCAAGGACAAGTTTACCGGGCAATCAAAGGGATTTGGTTTTCTTGAGATGTCTAACGGGGCTGAGGCGGCGATTGCAGCTTGGAATGGAAAGGATTTTATGGGAAAGAAGCTTATCGTTAATGAAGCCCGACCACGTGAAGGTGGAGGCGCACGCTCTGCATCTGGGACGGATAGGGGTCGTTATAACGCGCGGTGGTAACCTACCCGAATGGGGAAAGGATGAAGGATGAGGAGATGAACAGATCACTCACGATTTTGATTCATGTCTTTACCCTGATTCTTTAGATCCCTCTCCCAAAAACCGAACCTTAACGTTAGGCGGCATCGTGCAATCAGGTAGAAGAACGCTGTGAGATTTGCTCCCATGTCCAGTACAAGCCCCAGACGTATTGCGCTTATCTCAGATCATGGCGATCCTGCCGCTAAAATTGGGGCAGAAGAGGCAGGCGGTCAGAACGTATACGTCCGCCAAGTCGGTGAATCACTGGCGAAACTCGGCTGGCAAGTAGATATGTTCACGCGCCGGGTTTGTCCAAATGATCCGGTTATTGTGCAACATTTGCCGAACTGCCGCACCGTTCGCCTGAGCGCCGGGCCTGCGCGATTTGTTCCGCGCGACGAACTATTACGCTATATGCCTGAGTTTCTAACGTCCTTTCGTGAATTTCAGAGACAAACGGGCCATCGCTATCCCGTAGTTCATACAAATTATTGGCTCTCGGCTTGGGTTGGCTTGCAATTGAAGAAGAGCACTGATGTTCAAATCGTCCACACTTATCACTCACTAGGTGCAGTGAAGTATCTTCACACAGCCCCTCAGCCTAAGATTGCCGAAGCTCGTCTGGCTGTGGAGCGACAGATTTTAGAGCAGGCGGACTGTGTGGTCGCAACCAGTCCACAAGAACGAGATCACATGCGGTCTTTGGTTTCTAAGAAAGGCCATATTGAGGTTATCCCTTGCGGCTTCGATCACAATCGCTTCTACCCCAGATCGAAGGCAGAGGCCAGACATAAAGTAGGCATTGACCCAGATCGTCCGGTGGTACTTTTCGTGGGCCGCTTTGACCCGCGTAAGGGGATTGAGACATTAGTGAGAGCTTGTGCTCAACTCCAAACTGATTTTCAGCTAATCATTGTTGGCGGCGGCGGACAAGCAGATCGTCGAGAGCGAGAGCGTATCAGGCTGATCGTCCGGGAAGTGGGACTGGAGAGCCGAACTCTATTTGTTGGGCCGGTCGGGCATGACACCTTACCTCTTTATTGTGCGTCCGCCGATGTGTGCGTGATTCCGAGTCATTATGAACCCTTTGGTTTAGTCTCGCTGGAGGCAATGGCTTGTGGGGTTCCTGTCATTGCTTCTGAGGTTGGCGGGTTGCAGTTCACCGTAGTGCCAGAGAAAACAGGTTTGTTAGTTCCACACCAAGACGAGACTTCACTGGCGAAGGCAATGGCTCGAGTCTTAGCGGATGCCGTGTGGGCGCAACAATTGGGCCAACAGGGTTCTATTCGTGTATCTAAGCATTTCAGATGGGATCAAATAGCTGTTCAATTAAGCCGTCTTTATGCGAAATTGGGATCGCATAAATTGAGTGGTACCTTCTCTAAGTTTTCGTCAAAGGCATTAATTTCGACGACTCAATAAAACGAGGCTGGAAACTCTTGGACTTCTAAACCACGAAGGCAATGACTCTACCGCACGGCGTTCTCCTTCGTTCGTCGCGTGAACATAAATCGCCGAAGTTTGGGGGCTGGCGTGGCCTAAACTGTTTTTGATCGTGAAGACATCTACGCCTGCTTCTGCCAAGCGCGTTCCTACCGTATGGCGCAAATCTTTGCCTTGACGCCTTTGACCTCAATCTTGAGGTCAATCCATTCATTCAAAATGCACTCAAATTTTGCATTGCCCTCGTTGACTCTGAAGGCAACGCCGATAAAACCGCGCGCCGGGTGATGATTGCCCCGACGAATGAAACCGATTAGCATAAGTAATGGCAAGAAACGTAAAGGGATTCAGTCAGCCGAGATCGAACTCCAAATCCTGGGTGCGACGGCAGAGCGTCAGCAGGAAGACGACTATGTCACTTCATTTGAATAACGACAATACGGCGCAGTTACAGGAACTTTATGCGGAGATGCGTCCCCACAGTCTGTATCCGCTCTGGGAAGTGTTGAGCATGCTGGTCACGCCGACGCCGCGTTCCTCGGCGAAACCGTGGAAGTGGGATTATGACTCGGCCCGCGATTATCTGCTGCGCGCGGGCGATCTCATTAGTGCGGAAAAGGCCGAACGCCGCGTGCTGATTCTCGAAAATCCGGGTTTGCCGGGTTCATCGTCCATTACCACCAGCCTGTATGCTGGATTGCAACTCATTCTGCCGGGTGAAGTCGCGCCTTGCCATCGCCATACGCCGTGCGCGCTGCGCTTCGTATTAGAAGGCGAAGGCGCATACACCGCTGTAGATGGCGAGAAGGTCATCATGCGTCCCTTTGATCTGGTGCTGACCCCGAACTGGCAGTGGCACGATCACGGTAATGACACCGACGCGCCGATGATCTGGCTGGACGGTTTGGACATTCCCACGGTGCTGCATTTCGACGCCAGCTTCGCCGAACGCCTTGAGCAATCGTCGCACCCGGAAACGGCGCGGCCCGGCGATAGCTTGAATCGCTACGGCCACAATATGCGTCCGATGCGCGGCAGCAGTGCGGATCGGCGGCCAGCGCATCAGCCATTGTTTCACTATCCGTACAAACAGTGGCGCGCCGCGTTGCGGGAACTGGCGGCGGCAGCGGTTCCTGACCCGCATCTGGGACATGCGCTTGAATTCCTGAACCCGGCGGATGGCGGCTCGATCATGCCGACGGTGACTGCGCACGTCCGCTTACTGCCAGCAGGATTTGCCAGCGCACCTCGACGTGCGACCGATGGAACGGTGTTCGTTGTCGTGGAGGGACGCGCACGCGCCACCGTGGCCGATCAGGAATTTGAATTGCAAGCGCGCGATTTGCTGGTGGTGCCTTCGTGGCAGGAACTGCGGCTGATGGCCGAGTCTGAGTTGATCCTGTTCGGCTATTCCGACCGGGCAGCACAGGAAAAACTCGGACTATTCCGTGAGGCTCGCGCTTGAGTGCGAATAAGGCGAAGTTTTGAATCTGAGACAACTAACAAACATGAATCCTTTCAGGAGGCTTTCAACATGAACCAATTACTTTTTTCCGCGCCAACCGTCTCTGCTTTGCCGGTGCGAGGCCGCACAGAACAGGTTCCCCTCCGACGAATTTTCTGTGTCGGTCGCAATTATGAAGCGCATGGACGAGAGATGGGCGTTGTCGTAGATCGGGAAGCACCTTTCTACTTCACCAAGGCTGCCGAGCATTACGCGCCATCGGGTTCCACCGTTCCCTATCCGCCAGGAACCGGCAATTATCATTACGAAATGGAACTGGTCGTCGTCATTGGCGCACCCGTGTTTCGCGTACCCGTGGAGCGTGCGCTTGATGGTGTTTTTGGCTACGCCTGTGGCTTGGACATGACCCGACGAGATTTGCAACAAGCGGCGCGGGAGCAGCGTCGCCCCTGGGATTTGGGCAAGGATTTCGAGCAATCCGCAATTGTCGCCGACATCGTGCCTGCGACGGACATTGGACACCCGCGTGAGGGAGTGATTGAGTTGCGCGTCAATGGCGAAACGAAACAGCACTCAGACATCTCGCTCTTAATTCACAGCGTGCCTGAGATTGTCGCGCATCTCTCAACTTTCTATCACCTGCAACCGGGCGACATCATCTTCACCGGCACACCGGAAGGCGTTGGCCCAGTGAAGCCCGGCGATGAAATCGAAGGCTCAATCGCTGGTGTAGGAACAATCAAACTCAAAATTGGAACCCCTGATGAGGGGTAAGCTACAAGGAGTAATGAAATGTCTGACTCTGTAATGAGTGCCGACGAATTGGCCGCACGGTTGGAAGCCGCCGCCGACACATTATTGACCGAAGTTGCGAACCTGCCGTCAGACCTGATCGTTTGGAAGCCCGCTGACGAGGCTTGGTCGGTGATGGAGATTCTGTGCCACGTCGCTGAGTTCGTGCCGTACTGGACGGGGCAAACTCTGCAAATCGTGCAGCAACCTGGCGAGCCGTGGGGACGAACTCACACCGACACCGCGCGACTCGAAGCCGTGCAACAAGCGGGTTCGCATTCGCTCTCAGAGGTAATGACAGTAATCCGCGACGGCGTACAAAAATCCGCCGCCACGCTTTGTGGGTTGAATCAAAGGGACCTCAGCAGTGAGGCCATGAGCCGCAATCCACGCTGGGCGCGCCAGCCTGCTTCTTTCATCGTCGAGCACCTGCTGATCGAACACGTGGAAAAGCACCGGAGCCAGGTTCAGCGCAATGTGCAGCAGTTTCACGAGCGTGAAGTAGCGGCATAAATCGGGCCGTCCGCCGTCGCTTCCAACAGCCATTTTGAGGAACGAGTCAACCAATGAATACCTCCGCGCGCGTGAACATTGCGCAAGCCATTGATGAGTCAAAACTGGGTTCTTTTCAGATCGGCATCTTTATCCTGTGCGGCATTTGCCTGATCGTGGATGGCTTTGATGTGCAGGCGATGGGGTACATTGCACCTGCACTGATTCAAGAGTGGAAGCTCCCAAACGTAATGATGGCTCCAGTGTTCAGCGCGGCGCTCTTGGGCGTGCTGATCGGCTCGTTTGTGTTTTCGATGCTGGCGGATCGCATCGGTCGTCGCCCGGTCATGATCGGCGCGACGTTGTTTTTCGGGCTGGTGACGCTCGCCACCGCACAGGCGGATTCGGTGGAGGAATTGCGCTGGCTCCGCTTCGTTGCCGGCCTCGGACTCGGCGGCATTATGCCGAACGCGGTGGCGCTGTGCGGTGAGTTCAGCCCCAAATCATCGCGTGTGCTGGTCATGATGCTGGTGGGCAATGGTTTCACGGTCGGGGCAGCTCTCGGTGGCTTCATTGCGGCGTGGCTGATCCCGCAATATGGCTGGCGTTCGGTGTTTTATTTCGGTGGCGCGATTCCACTGATGATTGCGTTGGTGATGCTGGTTTGGTTGCCGGAATCATTGCAATTCCTGAGTTTGAAAGGCAACGCCACGTCGCGGATTGCGCGGACGTTGCGGCGTCTTGATCCAAGCCTTCATTCGGCGCGGAGCGAGACGGAAAGCACGGAATATTTCGCTCCAGAAGAAGCGCGCGGCGGTGCCTCGCTGGCGCGATTGTTTCAGGAAGGGCGCGCGACGGGTACGGTGCTGCTGTGGACGACGAGCTTCATGAACCTGCTAAACCTGTACTTCCTGTCAAGCTGGTTGCCGACGGTGGTGCGCGATGCGGGCTATCCGTTGGCGACGGGCGTTTATGTGGGTACTGCGTTGCAGGTCGGCGGCGTGACGGGGGCGATTCTGCTCGGCTGGCTGGTCAAACGCTTCGGTTTCGTTGGCGTGCTGGCGACGTGTTTCGCGCTGGCCTCGTTGAGCATTTCGCTGATTGGACAACCCTGGCTCCCGCTGGCGCTGCTGTTCGTGGTGGTCTTTATCGCGGGCGCGGGCGTGATCGGTGGGCAAGTGGGAATCAATGCACTGGCGGGAACATTCTATCCGACGCGCTTGCGCTCCACTGGCATCGGCGCTGAGTTGGGCGTGGGCCGATTGGGCGCGATTGTGGGGCCACTGGTGGGCGGACAGTTGATGGCGCTGCAATGGAATTCGCGCGAACTGTTCCTGGCCGCTGCGGCACCGGCGCTGGTCTCGGCGCTGGTGATGGCCGCGCTGCGTTGGGTGGTGAAATGAAACGAACCCGGAAGGTACATCCGTTTACTTGTGATGCCTGAAAGGAACACCCGATTGCCCTCTTCTTAACTCAATACCGGAGTTCAGTGAATTCATGCCGTACTGCGTTGTAATTCTCCGCCCCAATATGGGTGTAGGGATGATCTGGGCCAAGAGACTTCTCGAAGATGTCCACCACGCGGCGTAGCAGGGATTCGGCTTCCGCCAGCCGATACGTGTCCTTGAGCAAGGTCGCCAGATTGTTGAGGTTTATGGCAACGCGAGGATGATCCGGGCCAAAGTTAATTTCATCCATCTGTAAAGCGCGGCGCATTAGCAGTTCCGCTTCCGTCAGTCGGCTGGTGGCTTGCAGCAAGGTCGCCAGATTGTTGAGGTCTACCGCAACAATCTGATCATCTGAGCCGAATTGATTTTCATCAATCTGCAAAGCACGGCGCAGCATTAGCTCGGCTTCCGCCATTCGGTTCGTGTCCTTGAGCAAGGTCGCCAGATTGTTGAGGACTGTGGCGACGCGCGGATGATCCGGGCCAAAGATAGTTTCATCCATCTGCAAAGCCTGGCGCATCAACAATTCAGCCTTCTCATATTGAGCGCGTTCAAGCAAGTAATATCCGGCCTGATGCAACAAACGCGCTGCCTCAGGAAACACAAAATCAAACTCATCTATCGCCTTTGCGATTTCCTGCACGTGAGGAACAAGACGGGCACAATGCAACCAATTGTCATATTCCACCAACGGAAAGGCACGGTTCAGCAATCGGACTGCCACTTCTGCCCATCTGCGCCTTTCGGATTCCTCCATTTCGTATTGCAATGTTACTTGCGCCAGACGCGAGAGGCTGAAAGTACGAGATTGAGGATGGCGTAACAGCAAAGAATAGCGACTCGCTTCATCAATCGCGCTCGTCAGTTTCAAGCGGTCATTAGTTACTACAGCTAAGGTCTCCTCCAGTTCCTCTGCCCCAGCTTGAAAAATCTCTTCGGGAATAGCATCTGCATCAAGAAACGCACAAACCCGTAACAGATCAGCGGCCATCGGGCTGCGCTCTCCCACCTTCGCCAAAGATAAAGCGAGCCTTGCTACGACTGATCGTTGCTCATCGGTGGCGATGGAGTGCGGTTCGCAGAGATAGTAGCCTTGATCCCTGCATCCAGCACCGGGCATCGTAGAGTCTATGTATGAAACAGGGTCTGTCATGAGTGCTGCACTGACTTTCTTCCGGCGAATCATAACGTTGGGCCGGGCTTCATTATTTCAGCCGCAGCCGCAGAATCGTCAGCGAATGCGCCGGAAAGGTATAACTAAAGCCATTGTTCACGACCGAAGCGGAGAACGTGCGCGTCACAGGCCGGACTTTTTTGTCATCGCCAAACGTGTGCGTCGCTTTCAAATCCGGGTGATTCAATTCCCAGACCCCAACGTCGTTCAGCAGACTGCCTTCCTGGTTTTCAATGCGCGTCGTCAGGTCTTTGTCTTTACTGCGATTTAGCACGTTGACGTAGATGGTTTTCTCAGCCGCGTTGTAAGTCGTCGAAACGTCCAGATAGCGCAAGGGGGCGCGATTGCCAACTTTGTAGGTTGGCGCGGAAACGAATGTATCCACCGACTGATTGCCTTTCTGTTTGGTGAATTCGACCAGCGGGAAATAGATCGTTTGCAAAAACAGCCCTTGTTTATTGGTCGTGATCGGCGCGATGACATTGACCATCTGCGCCAAGTTCGCCATCTTCACGACATCGGCTCGGCGGAAAAAGGAATTGAAAAACATCCCCATCGCCAGCGCGTCTTCAAAGTTGTAGACCTCTTCGAGCTTTTTCTCATTGAAAGCACGATACCAGACATTCCACTCGTCGTAAGCGATGTAAATCGGACGCGGATTTTGCTGACGGTTTTGCGCTTCCTTGATCTGGCTGGCCGTCACGTCAATGTAATTATCAATCGTCTGCGACCACGCCATGAACTTTTCGAAATCGTTATCACGGTTGTTGATGTAAGAGTGAATGGCAATGTAATCGGCCTGATTGCGCAGTGTATTCAGCACGGTGCGATTCCAATGCATCCAGTCCGCGCCTGCGCCGTAATTGCTCGAACCGCTGGCAATCAGCTTGATGCTGGAATCGGTTGAGCGCATGGCTTTGGCGGCTTCAAGTGCGAACTTGGAATATTCTTCCGCGTTCTTATGACCGAGTTGCCAGGGGCCGTCAATCTCGTTACCGAGCGCCCAATATTTCACTTTGTAAGGTTTATCGCGTCCGTTCTTGCGGCGCTGATCGGCCCAATAGGTGTTCTTTTCTACGTTGCAGTATTCAACCCAATGACGCGCCTCATCAATCGTTCCTAAGCCGGCATTGATGCAAATATACGGTTCTGTATTGATCATTTCGCAATACTTCAAAAACTCGTCCGTGCCGAAGCGATTGCTTTCCAAATCATTCCAGGCAAGGTCCATGCGCACCGGACGTTGATCTTTCGGCCCGATGCCATCTTTCCAGTTGTATCCTGAAGCGAAGTTACCGCCCGGCCAGCGCAGGATTGAGACGTTCAGTTGTTTGACCACATCCATCACATCCTTGCGATAGCCGTCTTTGTCCGAGAGCGGGCTACCTTCTTCATAAACACCGCCGTAAATCATCCGCCCCAGATGTTCTGCGAAATTGCCAAACAAATGCGGATGGATTTCGCCAATGGTGCGGTCAATGTCTATCTTGATGCGGGCTTGCGTCGTTTGACCGTTGACGGAGGGCAGACCGCTGAATAGCAGACAGGCGATGAGGATGCGGGTGAACAAACGCGTCATAAATGATCGCATGAAAATTCTCCTGATTTAATGTTGTACGCAGTTGATTTGATGGATGCCTAAGCGTGTACTTTTTCACCGTCTCCGTAAAAACCTATAGCGCCCTGTTTAGGGCGGCAGAGGGAATTTGCCCTAATTCCGTTCCGGGCTACCCAATTTTATTTTATACAGTAAAAAAGAACGCTCATTTTGAGCTTAAACGAGCATCGAGTCAAGGCACAAGTGGCATTTCCGAGCAGAGAACAATTCAGTGAGACAAGACGACTGAACTTGCGGTGATTAGAAAACCGACCTAAGCGAACACAGGTCGTGGCGGCCAGTAGCTATTTCCAGATAAACCGCGTGCCGTCTTTCCCATCAGGCGTTGGCCCCGGACTATCGCAGATAATGGCCCGCGTATTCGGATCAATCCGCAGAAACCGATTCGACGCCAATGACATCAACACTAATTCTCCCGTCGGAGTCTCGATCCACTGAAAACTTTGCTCTAAACCGGGCATTGACTCTTCCAGTTTGATCTGCCCATTACGATCAACACGAATATAAGCGCGGCCCGATTTGAGCGCCACACGTCCCCGCTTCATGTCAACGATAGTAAAAATCGTAGGCGGACCAACAACCAACGCAGATGATTGCACAGCCAAGCCTGTATTCGCTTGGAATGACGCCAGACGTATTTGCTTGCCATAGGGTATTGGGCGCATTAAGCCGCGCGGATACGGCTCATTAACCGTAATGCTGTCGAAATCAGCATAGCCACCGTTTTGTTCGGCGCTATTGTAGGCAAACAACGAATAACGAACTCCCTGAAAAGTAGTCAGTTGAAATACCAACTCAATCGGCTCTCCCAAAGGCGTGAAACGCTTGCCATCCAGTGAATAGCTGAACTGCGCGATTTCTTTCATGAAGTCGCAATCGGCCTTCAACCAAAGCGTGTTGCCTGTGATTGAAGCACGGGCGGTTTTAGCGGTGTAATCGCTATACTGAGCAATGCTGAGTCCTTTGCCGTCGCGTTCAAGCCCGATCCACGCATAAGGTTTATTCAGCAGCGCAAGTCCTGCGACATCACCGGGCTGTAAGCCTGTGGCGTCGAGTTTGACTACTGGTGACGATTGCGGACCGACGGCACGCTGGGTGAGCGTATTGCGTGCATTCCAGAAATTCGCGGCGGGCAAGGTGTGAAGTCTCAGAAAACCGCGTCGCGCAGCCAGCGACCATTTCCCATCTACCGGAACATGATTCCACTGCCAGATGGGTTTGAGCTTGGGCAAGGCGAAATCATCACTGTGCTCGTAAGGCGCAGACGGCGCGTCGTTATATCCGGTATTCGGTTTGACCCAGGTACGCGGTGTGCGACGAAGATTGCCCGGCAGCCCGAAATATGGCCATCCGTCCTGCCACGTAATTGGTGAGATTGCCAGCAATCGTCCGATGGAGTTGTAATCCATCATCGAAAAGCCCCACCATTCGCCTTTCGTGGTTTGAATGATCCCGCCTTGATGCAGCGAAAGTCTGCCGCGCGCATTTGGGTCGGCAGGCCTGATTTTATTATCTCGCGTGAGGCTTTTTCCTTTCATCAGACCGAAGTCTTCATCAATGCTGACAGCTTGATTGTACTCGTAAGGCCCTTCCGGTCGGTCGGCACGCGCGACAGGCATCCGCATCGCGCCATTAAACCACGCGCTGGTGATTAAGTATTTGCCATTGATTTTGTAAAAGTGCGAGCCTTCGCCGATGCCTGAACCTTTCGGAATAATGACGCGATCCGTACCCGGCACGATGTCGGTCAAATCTGCATTGAGTTGCGCGAGGTGAACGCCTTCATAGCCCCAGACCACATACACTTTGCCGTCGTCATCGAACAACACTGACAAGTCGTGCAAAGAGATTTTCATCGGCGTGCGCGTCCACGGGCCTGCCGGATTGGTCGCCGTGAATTTCTGCGTCGTTTGCCCGTTCACATTGCTAAAGATGTAATAAATGCCCTTGTGATAGCGAAACGAAGGTGCCCAGATGCCACGACCGTACACGTTCTTGCCTTCTTCCAACCGAAACGCTGGCCCCAAATCAAGCTTGTCCATTGCGTAGGCCACGAACTGCCAATTCACCAAATCACGTGAACGCAATATCGGCAGGCCGGGCATCGAATGCATGGTGGTTCCGGTCAGGTAAAAGTATTCGCCGACGCGAATCATGTCGGGGTCAGAAAACTCTTCGTAAAACAGCGGATTGGTGAACGTGCCGTTGCCATTGTCCGCTGTCCACGTTTTCTTTCGGTCAGAGGTTTGCGAATTCGCTGTCGTCCCCACCAGTAAAAAAACAAGGGCGAGACAGACACAAACGACGCTGGTTTTTTTTAATGCGATTAGCATTTGACGTTGCGTTTGAATTTTAGTGTCAACGGATGTGGCGCTTACTTCCCGAGGCTCACGGTTATGCCCTTTAGCGGTTTGTCATCAGCATCAAGAAACCGTGCGCAAAAGTCTGTTGCCCCACCACCATTCACAATGGCTGCACGAATGATGTTCTCGCCTTTGTTGAGTGTGAGGCGTTTAGATACGCCATCGTCAATCACAGCTTGGCGGTCGCCATAAATGCCGATGACTTCTTTGCCGTTCACCCACCACACCGAAGCCGCATTGGAGCCAATTGCCAGCCGCACGTCTTTCATTTCACGCGGACTGTTGACGATGGTGACAGCCCAAAACAAAACATCTGAAGTTTTCTTTTTCCGTTCCCGCGCGAAGTGGAACAGATTGACGTTGTAATTGATCGTGTCCAGCGCGTGCCACGTGAGTTCGTTGTTGCCGACGCTTACTTTGTCGCCGTCTTTCGGCACGATGGCGAACTGGTTCGGGAAAAGGTCTTTTTTGATCAGCGACTGAACGGCATTGTCCGTCACCCCAGTCGCTGGTATCGGTTCCAGCACGAACCAGCGTTGAATGAAGCCGTCCCCACTCGGCGCTTTGGTCGGTGTAGCAGGTTTCGTCAAAGTCACGGGCGGCGTTTGCGCGGTCAGGCTTGCGGCAGCGGCGAGCGTCAAAATCGTCATCACCGCAATGAGTGCAATTTTTTTGATGGTGTTCGTGTTCATATTTTTACGGCGTCTTGAGCAACCAGCGTTGTTTTTCACTCTTGGGGTCGAACTTGGAGAGCGTGGCGAAACTGCTACCGACAGCCGAAAGCGCGAGCGGTTCTTTCGTGTTGGGAATGGCTTTGGGGCTAACGCGCCAACTGCCATCAGCAAGCTGATCAATGCGCCAAAGCTGTTCCGGGCTTCCGTTGAATGTCGGCAGTGCAATCAACTCACCGCCCTCAGTTGCCGTCAACGTGCGCGTAGTCCCCGCAATTGTGATTTTGAAATACGGTGCGCCGAGATAGCCTCCGGCGTTAGCAACCGGCTCAATCGCCCATTTTTGCTGCGCCTGAAGCAAGTAATTGCCCATACGAATGTTTACTTCGCCAGTCGGCCATTTTTGAGAAACTTCCGCGACATCCTGCGTCGGAATCGGCTTGCCAATCCCTCCGAAAATTCCGCCTCCGGTTCCGGGGCCTGTACCGGGCGGAGGGCCTGGCGGCGGGCCTTGATTGCCAGCCGCAGGTGGCATGGCTCCTGGCGGGGGACCACGCCTGACAGGTCTGCCACCGACGGGAAAACCTTCGACCGCGAGTTCGAGCACAGTACCTGTGCGGACAGACTCAAATTGATAAGTTCCAGCGCGCAAATTTTCGCCTGCAACCGGCCAGCCGTCTTTCCATTGCAACGGGCGAATGTCGAGCACGCTGGCTCCGCCTCTGTCCAAATCGGCTTCGTAATGCAATGAGAACCGCTGCACACCGTCGCTCAGATCAAATAACCCAAAATGGCCGGGGCCGATGACGCGACCAGCCGAAGTGGCAAACAGCTTGCCGCCGCCCTGAATCATGTCTACGCCCATGTTGTCGAGGAACGGGCCAGTGATTTTCTTTGACCGACCGACGCGAATGTTGTAGCCCGAATCGGCTCCGCGACAGCAACTGCCGTGCGTGACCAACAGGTAATACCAGCCATCCTGGTAAATCATGATCGCGGCTTCGCTGTTGATCGCAATGTTGACCGGCTTGACGGCGGGATTCAGGCGCTTGCCCGTTTTGGGATCGAGTTCAACCAGCCGGATGTAGCCAAAATAAGAACCGTACACGAGCCAGAGCCGCTTGGTCGTTGGGTCAAGCAACAAGCCCGGATCAATCGCGTTGCAATCTTCGACGCCGTCCGAAGAAGCAACGATGCCGCCCTCTTCCCATTTGTAATCAGGCGAATTGGGATCAAGCGTTTTGTTGGTTAGCAGGAAAACATCCGCTTTCGTGACGCCGCTGTTGGCAGCGATGTACAGGAAATATTTATCGCCAATGTGAATGACATCAGGAGCCAAACCACGGCGCGGAAGATTCGGGCCGCGCCGCCACGTCCATCCATCGTCCGAGATCAGCGTCGTTCCACCCGTGCCGTAGGTGTAATACTTGCCGTCACACATAACAATCGTGGACGGATCGTGAATGCCAATCTGACCGTCAAGCCCATTTGCTCGCGCTGGGGATAACAAAATGGTCAGCATCACTATGAAAAGAATTGCCGCAAGATTTTTGTTCATTGGAGGTGTGTTAATTGATGGCTCCTAGCTCGGTTGAGCGTACAGCGTATCAGTAGCCCGACTGTGAAGGAGGGCTGCCTCAAGGTTAAGTCAAAGCTCACTGACTAAATGCAGCCCTTGCTCACGCGCGGGTTACTGACACGCAACCCATTATTTGCAGTCTTTGCCAAAACACAAATTCTTGCTGAAAAACGGCATCACGAAATTTTGAAAGCGAACGGCAACTGCGCTCGTGTGCGTGCCGGAATAAATTTCAAAGCTGTTGGCAATGCCGTACTTGTCCAGCACGTTGTGCAGCTTTTCCGAATCCACTTTCAGCCCGTCTTTGTCGCCGACATCAATCGAAATCGCGCGATATTGCCGCAGGTTCCCGATGTATTGGTCAACGAACGCCAGCGGCGCATTGGCTGCAAATCTGGCGATCACGTCCGGTTGCACTTCACCGTTTTTGCGCGGCAGATCGAGATAAAGCGGAGGATTCTTGGGATTGGGTGCCCACGCGGAAGCAGCGGCGAGATTGGCCCGCGCGCCGAATCCCAACTTAGCGGAATCTTCAGGCGTCTTCACTTCTGCCAGCGCTTTTTCGGTCTCTGGATTGGTCGGACCAGCCTGACGCGGCGACAGGCAACACGGACTCATGATGTATACGCTGCCGAACACGTCAGAATGCTTCATACCAATGCGCGTCGCGCCGTAGCCGCCCATCGAATGGCCAACCAGACCGCGACTCGTGCGTTTCGGAATGGTGCGGTAATGCGCATCAATATATGCGACGACATCACGCGCGATGTAATTCTCGAAATCGCCCGTCGTCGGCGAACTCGAATACATTGAGCCGTTGTGAACCGTTTTGGAATCAGGCAGCACCACGATCATTTCCTGTGCGCCTTGGGCGAATGCGCCTTCAATGGTTTGCGGGACGACGATCTCTTTCGACCATTGCTCTGCGCCGATGGAATAGCCGTGCAACGCATACACAACCGGATAACGCTTGGATTTGTTTGTGGCGTAACCAGGCGGCAGAAACACAATCACGTCACGATCCACTGCATTGCCTTCGAGATTGCCTTCCAATGCTGTCCCGTGAATTTTGATGCGCTCGACTTTGGCAGGCTTGGCATTGGGAACAACCGGCGGAACTTCGGTTTTGACTTGCGCCTGAAGTGACAGCCCAACCGCGAGCGTTATCATCAACATTATTAGGCAAACGAATTTCATCTTGAACATTCTTGTCCTCTCTTTTATGTGATTAAGAATAGGGGCGCGATCCCTGTTTAGTTGTCCTATCGAAACAGCTTCGGCGCGAAGCCGTGCAGGTCACGCCGCCACGTTTGCCATTCGTGATCAGTCCCCGGCGATTCATAAAAGACGTGCTGAATCTTCGCTTCGGTCAATGCGTCGTGCAACCTGTGAATGCCAGCGCGCATGCGTTCAGGCTCGGCGGTGCCGATGCTGAGCCAGAGCAATTTGACTTTTTTGGCAAAGGCGGCTGGATCAGCAAAAGCGCCGTTGTAATCGGTTTTAGGATTCATCTTTTGATCAGCCGAAAGAAATCCGGCTGCGCCGCTGAATCCGCCAATGTGAGAAAACAGATCAAGATGCTTGAGCGTAATCTGATAGGTTTGCATCCCGCCCATCGAAAGCCCCGCCATTGCGCGGTTTTCCCGGTTCGCCAGCGTGCGATAGGTCTTATCAACAAATGGAATCAAGGCTTGCGTCAGGTCGTCCTCAAAGGCGGAAAACATTTCCTGCATTGCTTTCATGCGGTCGGGCGAATTGCCCGGAGGGCCGGTCACGGCGGGCGGAGCCTGACCAGCACGGCGGGCGTAGCCATACGCCATCACAATGATCATCGGCTTGGCTTTTCCTTCGGCAATCAGGTTGTCGAGAATTACGTTGGCGCGTCCCTGACGAATCCAGCCCGTTTCATCTTCGCCGCCGCCGTGTTGCAGATACAAAACGGGGAAACGTTGTTTGGTTTGCGTCTCGTAACTCGGTGGCAAATACACCATCGCGTGCCGCCAACTGCCTGTGACCTTGGAGTTGTACCAAACCTCACGCACCTGACCGTGAGGCACATCTTGAATTGAGTAATATGTCGAACCTGGCTCTGGAACTTCGACAGCGCTGGCGTATTTGCTGCCGCCAAAGAACGACTGACTGCCCGTGTCGCTCACATCCGCACCGTCCACAACGAAGTTGTAATAGTGCAAGCCCGGCACCATCGGCGGTGTCGTGAACGTCCAGAATCCATCGGCTTGTTTCGTCATTTCGGCCTTAGGACCACTCCAGAAATTGATTCTGACTTTCGTGGCGTCGGCAGCTTTCACGCGTAATAACACTCGTCCTTTACTGTCTACACGCGGGTATTGCGCGCCCCACACGTTGGTTGTTGCAGGCTGAAAATCGCCCGTCTCTTGCGCAAATGCTGTAACCGCAAGCAGGGCGCAAAGCAGCGATATAGATAGAATGATTGAAAAATGTCTCATTGGCTTTCTCCTGATCCAGTAAATGATTGAGTTAAGTGAAGGTTCGATGCAAAACGGTAAGGGTCGTTACCGCTTCAATTCTTTAGCTTATATCCCAGCAGCGCGAGCATCTTCTCAGCATAACGCTTGCCAAATTGCCGATACCCTTCTGCTGTGAAATGCAAATGATCAGTATTGCATGGCAAGCCTGCCGAAGAAATCACATGGGAATTGGGCAGTGTTTCAGGAAGTTTTTTCATGATTTCATTCGCGCTGGCTTTTTCACCGCCCTGATCGGCATTGACGACTTCGCCCGCGAGCAGCGGCACGTCTGCGGGCTTGAAATTCAAATCTTTCATCAGGTTGTCATAAACCCTTTTGACCTTTTGGGGCCAGTCTTTGTCTTCGGCGTTGGATTCGCCCTGATGCAACAAGATGCCTTTGATGACGCCGGATTGCTGGGCGATTTTCGCCAACTCAACAAAATAGGCATAAGGATTGTTGTTGTATTCATTGGCAATTTTGCCCTTCCACGCGTCTGCGGTTGCGAGGTATCCACGAAAACTATCCTGATCCCACAACTCGATTTTTGTACCAGCCACGCCGACTTTGACTACGCCAACACGGATGTTCGCTGGCAAGTTGGCGACCATCGTTCTGCCAAACGAATCAACGAGCGAAATACCTCTGGTTCGACGGGTCAATGGGGGTACGGCGTCATACCATTGGCCTTTTGTCCAATTCCGACTGGGTACATCAAAATCCGCCAGCACCCGAAAACGAGGATCAGCCACGCGGTCTTGTTCTTCGATTCGCCCACCACCTTCCATATTCGATTGCCCGAAGCACAGATAAATATGGAAATTCGGGTCGGGATCAGCCCACGCCTGCGCGGCAGGAATCAGTAACACGGTCAGTAAGAACACCATCAACTTCATTTTCATAACTATTGGCAGATCATTGAGCTGACCTTCGGTACCTCAAAAACGAAGTACTTGAAAAATGGTGAACCTGCGGTTGTAGTTGCTAACCTCCCGTTCCTTACCCAGCAAATTCGTTTAGGACTCATCCTTGAGCCTCGAAAAGCCCGTCAGACAACGACTGCAAGGGAAGTTTAGGGACGAGTTCCAGTTGTTTTTTTAGATGGTAGAAAAGCGGCCTCGTTTTACTTTGGTCATAATTGCCTGACAAGTCTTGGAACGTTACAGAACGTTTGGTAACATCCCCTTGTATTGTTTCCTTCACGTCAAAAGTGACTAGGCGAAAAGCACTTATGCGCGTAACGTCGCTCGAAACCAGCCCGTCTCCAACCAGCGAGCAAAAGTGTGCGGCGCTCGAAGCGGTGCTGCATAGCCAGACGTTTGCCCGTGCCGACCAGTTGAAATGTTTCCTGAAATACGTTTGTGAAATGGAGATGGCTGGGCGCGGCCACGAATTGACCGAATATCTCATCGGCATCGAGGCCCTGGGGCGGCCTGCCAGTTATTCGCCGGGCGAGGATTCGGCAGTGCGCACACGGGCCTTTGCGCTCAGAAAAAAGCTGCAAGAGTTTTACGAAGACGAGCAGCCCAACGCCGTGCTGCGCATCGAATTGCTGAAAGGCTCTTACTGTCCGCACTTTGTTGAGGCTCCGCCGTCAACCGCGGATGGCAACGGATCGTCGGCTGAACTTCTGGTGCCGCAACAGGTTTCTGGGGCAATGGCGCACGAAGAATTGATTCCAAGCGAAACAACAAGCAACAGGGAATGGAAAAGGGGCTGGCTACTTCCATTTAGTGCCGGGGTACTGTTCACGGCGCTGATTGCTGGTGGGCTTTACTGGCGGTTGCATACCAGAGCAGTTGCTAGTGCTGATTCCCAGACCACTGCGCCGATTCTGGCAGAAGCCTGGGGGCCGTTGCTGATGCCTAATGCTGATGTGTTGCTTTGTGTCGCCAATCCGACAGCGTTTTCGGCACATCCCAGCTCTCAACTCGCTGTCGAAACGGCTACGCCCTTCAACTTTCCTGGCGCGGTGCCTTTACCATCACAACTCAATAATCTTTACAGAAACCATTATCCCAATGCGGTCAATCCATCGCTGACCATCACCCGGAATGCCGCTTACTGGGGAGATGTATTAGGCGCGCTGACGGCATTAAAGGTACTGAATGCCGCTCGTGTTTCGCCGCAGGTCTTTCCTGAAGTTGTTCTCACAATACCGATGCTGCGGCATCGCAACGTCATCTTATTTGGCGCGCCGGATTACAGTTCCGCCGTGTCTCGGTATCTGGAAAATTGCCCGCTCCGCGTCAACTTTCTGGAGGCCATCGTCAGTTCCGCCACAGAACAATCGTCAGCGACGCGGTATGCTCTGAAATTGGGACAACAACAACGCCTGACGCAGGTTTACGGCTTGATCACTGTGTTGCCTAGCGAAAGCTCAAGCAATCACAAAAATCGTATCCTGATTTTTTCGGGAGTGAATTCGGCAGGCGCGCAAGCAGCGGCAGAGTTTTTCAGTTCGCCAGAGCACTTGCTCGCATTGAAAACGGAATTGAAAAAGGCTGGACATGACACTTTCCCGCCAGCCTATCAAATCGTGGTCAGAGCCAACACGGATGACAGTATTCTCCGCAATTTCCACTATGAGACGTTTCGCCTCATCCCACCATCGGCCAGCCATTGAAGAGACTTATTTGCGGATACGCAGTGAGGCGGGTGATTGTCCTGGCCTAACAGCTAGGGAAGGTATCGGACGAACCTCGCTGTCGCCCACCATCGAATGGCCGCCCAGTCCGCACACCGCTCTGAAAACATTGCCCTCCAGATAGACGGCGAATCAGCCTTTCCTGTTACTGTAGACACTTGTGTGGTTTTTACTGGGGTGCGCAAATCCACCCTATCTTTTTAGCCATAATTCTCAATCAGAGGTTGCAGCTACACTAAAACGAATGCCTTAAAACTGGCATACCAATTGCCCTGTTTATGCTCGTTCGGGAATGCCCCGCAAAAAATGATTCAATGTCTCACAAAATCCAGCATGAGTAGCGGGTAGTAAATATTCTTCCCGATTCGCCTCCCCTCATGATCCATTGTCTGGTCCTGACGAGGCGTTGCCTTTGAGCCAATAGCTGAGGAGGGGCTTGACCATGCATATCCCGCAAAAGGGCCGACGAACATTGGTGGGATTGGTGGCAATAGTGCTTGCCTTAGTATCATTTTTCCTAGCAACCAACCGCGCCCTAACGATAGAGTCAGATGTCGCCATCACTGGATTGCCAGCCGGGGGACAAGATAAAGAACGGACAGTTCTTTATCCAAGGGGGCCAGCCTTAAGCTTTTTAGGGGCAGCGGCAACACCCGCCATGAGATGTGACACCCTGCAATTCCAGGCCACGCCACACTATGCCGTTGAGCTTAATCCTTACGCATCTGCGGCAGGGGATTTCAATGCTGATGGCAAACTTGATCTGGTGG
>JAEUQN010000105.1 GCA_016789725.1 Blastocatellia bacterium
GAAAACCTTAGCATAAAGTACAAGGCAAAAAGCTAACTCATTGGTTCTTTTACCTTAAAGTTAATTACAGGCTCTAAATAGGTGTCAAAATGTGCGCGGGAAAAGAAATGTAAATCCAGCAAATAACGATCTAATGAGGGATAGCCTGTGAAATCTTGGATGGAGAATCCTTGAGGCGAGTTAAAATCGCTGTTACTGCTTGAGGCAGAGTTAACCTTTTCAATAAAAGCATAGATTTCGCTACGAAAGTTATCTGCATCTGATTCTCGTAGCTGCGTGTTCGGTTTCGTATTAAGCCAAATCATCCCTATATCTGATGGAGGAGCAACATCTTGGCTTCGGCTGATCTTGAGGAAAGATTCTTCAATTCGTTCTCTGAGCTTTGAGGCTTTCATTTGTTCCTCGTTAAGCCATTCTGCTAATTCAACACCGAGACGCTTTCCTTCTTTATCGAAACAAATAACATCTGGCGGATCAGTTCCCTCTTCCCACTCAATTAAACGGCCCGCAAAATCTGGTCGGATTCGATGGAATAACTCAAAAATAGCTCGTTCGTTTTTTTTCATATTGTTTGGAGGCTAGCCTCTTACTGTCCCGTCATTTCACGCCAACTCATCGTTTGACTTCCGTCATCCACGCGCACCATCGAAATACAACCGGGCGCAGGACAAACCAGATGACATAAATTGCAACCCACACATTCGGCTTCGTCTACAATCGGATACGCTTTTCCGTGTACGTCGGTGAAATGAATGCACTGATGCGCGCCGTCTTCGCAGGCGATGTGGCAGAGGTTGCAGTTGACGCATTTGCTGTGATCAATGCGGGCGACGACTTTGTATTTCAAATCCAGATTGCCCCAATCCGTCACGCGATGGACGCTCTTGCCGATGATGTCGCCCGCGCTCGCGTAGCCTTTTTCGTCCAGGTAATTCGACAGCCCGTCAATCATATCTTCGACGATGCGATAGCCGTAGTGCATCACGGCGGTGCAAACCTGTACGGTCGTTGCGCCGAGCAACAGAAACTCCGCCGCATCGCGCCACGTTTGAATGCCGCCGATGCCGCTGATCGGAATGGTGACTTCCGGGTCGCGCGCGAGTTCGGAGACCATATTCAACGCGATAGGTTTCACCGCCGGGCCGCAATAACCGCCGTGCGCTGCCTGACCGTTGACGTTCGGATGCGGAATCATTGTGTCGAGGTCTACGCCCATCACGGAATTGATCGTGTTGATGAGCGAGAGCGCATCAGCTCGGCCTTTGACAGCGGCACGCGCGGGATAATTGATCGCGGTGATGTTCGGCGTAAGCTTCACAATGACGGGCAAATTCGTAGCTTCCTTGACCCATTCCGTGACCATACAAGTGTATTCCGGCACTTGTCCCATAGCCGCGCCCATTCCGCGTTCGGACATACCGTGCGGACAGCCGAAGTTTAATTCGACGCCGTCTGCGCCTGTGTCTTCGACCTGTTTGGCGATGGTCTGCCACGCTTCGCGTTTGGATTCGACCATCAGCGAAATGATGAGCGCGTGTTTCGGATACTTGCGTTTGCAGTCGCGGATTTCTTTCAGGTTCACGTCCAGAGGTCGGTCGGTGATGAGTTCGATGTTGTTCAGCCCCATCATTCGCTGCGAGCCGTAATCCATTGCGGCGAGTCGTGACGACACGTTGACTATCGGTTCGCCGAGCGTCTTCCACACTGCACCGCCCCAACCGGTATCAAACGCGCGCTCGACCATTGACCCCATATTCGTCGGCGGCGCGGATGCGAGCCAGAAGGGATTGGGGGATTGAATGCCTGCAAAATTTACGCTCAAATCTGCCATAAATGATCCTCAGAAATTTTTCCACGAAGGCACACGAAGAAGCACGAAGAAGAAAGACTATAGACAGGATTAACAGGATTTTTAGCAGGATTTACAAGATGGCAGAATCATTCAATCAATCCTGTCAATCCTGCCCAAATCTTGTCAATCCTGTCAAAAAACTTGGTGAATCTTCGTGTGCCTTCGTGGAAGAAAAAAATCACGCGCCAGCAAACGTCACCGCTTCACCCATCAAGAATTGATGAATGCCCATCGCCGCATGTTTGCCGTGTTGCGCGGCGTCTACAGCTTCGGCTCCACCGTTCACGCAATCGCCGCCCGCGAAGTATTTCGGGTTGTCGGTTTGCATCGTCACTGCGTTCACGACCACACGCCCAGCCGCATCAATATTGATGCCGGGAACGGTGGCGAGAAAGCTGCGTTGCTTTTGTTGGCCGATGGCTTTGATGACCATTTCGACGGGCAAGTTGAATTCGGAGCCTACGACGTTGACGAGCTTGCCATCCTGCAATTCCGTTCGCACGCAACGCAATGCTGCAACCTGTTTGCCAGTCGCATCGGCAACAATTTCAATCGGCGTGGTTTGCCAACGGAATTCAACCGCATCCTGCTTCGCCAATTCGTATTCGTACTCGTACGCCGACATTTCTTTTTGTGTGCGACGATAGATCATCAACACTTGTTCTGCGCCTAATCGTTTGGCTTGCGTGACCGCATCAATTGCCGTGTTGCCTGCGCCGATCACGGCAATTCTTTTTGCCATCGGCACATTCGCCCAATCGCGGGTTTTGATGTGTTCGATGAATTCCAGCGCGTCATACACGCCTGCCAACTCTTCGCCAGCGATGCCGAGTTTATTTGTCGCACCTAAGCCCACGCCAATAAAGACGGCATCGTGCGCAGCTTCGAGATCAGCAAACGTGACATCACGTCCGACTTCACAGTTCAATCGAAACTGCACGCCGAGCCGTTCGATCATCGCCACTTCATCGGCGGAATGCTGCTGCGTCATTTTATACTCGGCCATTCCGTACGTGCCCAGCCCGCCTGCTTTCGCGCGTCGTTCGTAGACCGTCACCATATAACCGAGTCGCGCCAGATACATTGCGCACGACAATCCCGCTGGCCCCGAACCGATGATGCCGACCGATTTGCCGTTCGCCGCGCCTGCTTTGAATACGTCAATACCTTTGCTGAGGACGTGATCCATTGCGTAGCGTTGCAGGCGTCCAATTTGAATCGGCTGCTTCATCAATGTGTTTTCGACGCACGCGCCTTCGCACAAGGCTTCGACTGGACACACGCGTGAACAAGTCGAGCCAATCGGGTTCGCGTCCAAAATCACACGCGCCGAGCCAGTCAAATTGCCGCTCGCAATTTTCTTAATGAATGCAGGCACATCAATATGCGTTGGACAAGCCTGTGTACACGGTGCGTCGTAGCAGTACAAACAACGATTTGCCTCAAACGCGGCTTCGGCCCTGTTGAGCGGCGGATGAATCTCGCGGAAGTTATTGGTGATTTGGTCGAGCGAAAGAGAGGAATTCATAGACGTACTTCTTTGTTGTTGTGGCTGTCTATCTATGCGCTAAGGCTACGCGCTGGGAGCGCACGCATCCTGCGTGCTGAGGCGTTGGGAGCGAATCGCTTTCGAGACAACGATACATACGTGAAGCATTGGCACGCAGGATGCGTGCGCTCCCAGCGCGTTACCCTTGCACTAACGATCCATACGTGTCTGGTCTGCGGTCGCGGAAGAATTGCCAGGTGTTACGCACTTCGCGGATCACATCCAAATTCACGTCGGCGACAACCAGCGCATCCTCGTCGCGCGGTGCCTGTGCGATGAATTGGCCGCGCGGATCACAGATGTAACTTTGGCCATAAAACTCGCCGATATTCCAAGGCGCTTCGTAGCCGACGCGGTTAATCGCTGCAATAAAATAGCCATTCGCTACTGCGTGCGCAGGCTGTTCCAGCTTCCACAAATATTCGCTGAGTCCGGCGACGGTGGCCGAGGGATTGAAAACAATCTCCGCGCCGTTCAAGCCCAGTGCCCGCGCGCCTTCGGGAAAGTGACGGTCATAGCAAATGTAGACGCCGATGCGCGCAAACGCCGTGTCAAAGCACGGGTAGCCAAGATTGCCCGGCTTGAAATAAAACTTTTCCCAAAAGCCCGGCGCGACGTGCGGGATGTGGTTCTTGCGATACTTGCCGAGGTACTTGCCATCCGCATCAATCACCGCCGCCGTGTTGTAATACACGCCCGTAATTTCCTCTTCGTAAATCGGCACGATGATGACCATCCCCTTGTCACGCGCGACTTCCTGCATCAATGTGACCGTTGGGCCATCGGGGATTTTCTCGACCGCTTCGTACCAGCGCGTTTGTTGTTCTGCGCAGAAATACGGCGTCGTGAAGACTTCCTGCATGCACAGCATTTGCACGCCCTGCTTCGCGGCGTCTTCGATCAGTTCGAGATGCCGTTCAATGTTGATGCGCTTGATGTCTTCGATAGGTAAATCCGTGGGGGCAGCGTTCTTTGCCTGAATCAAACCACATTTGACTGTTCTTGCCATTTCTTTTTCTCCTTCCACGAAGGCACACGAAGAAGCACGAAGAAAAACCATAGACAGGATTTACAGGATTGGTGGCAGGATTTACAAGATTGTTAGATCATTGAATCAATCCTGTGAATCGTGCAAAAATCTTGTTCATCCTGTCAGAAAACTTCGTGAAGCTTTGTGTGGCTTCGTGGATAAAAATCAACTCAGTTCTTCTGCCAATCGCATCGGAACTGCTTTCATCAAAACGTAATGAATCACGGCGGCAGCCCCAAAACCGACGAACCAGCCGTAATCATAAAGCGGCTTCAGCGCCGGAACCACTAACCCAACCCACGCCAAGCCGCAGCCAATCAACGTTGCTGCGACCGCGCGCCAATTCCAGCCGCTGTACACGCCATCGGTGCGGTACAAATCTGCCAGCACCAATTGCTTGTTGCGCACTAGCCAGTAATCCGCAATCAACACGCCTGCAATCGAACCGAGGCCGCCCGAATAGCCGTTCAGCCACGTAAAAATATACGCCGACGGATCAGCCAGCAATTTCCAAGGCATCATCAGAATCCCGACAATGCCCGTAATCAATCCGCCCGTGCGAAAGGAAATCAGCTTCGGAAACGCATTCGCAAAATCATTCGCAGGTGACACAACATTCGCGGCGATGTTCACTGCCAATGTCGCCACGACTGCTGTAAACATCGAAATCGCCACGACAAACACGTTGTCGAATTGCCCGACGACTTTCAGCGGGTCCCACAATTCCGACGCTTTCATGTTTGGATAAATCACAATCGCCGCCGAAGTGATAATCACGCCCATCGCGGCGAACACCGTCATCGTCGAAGGCAATGCGACGACTTGCCCAATCGTCTGTTCGCGCTGACTGCGACCAAAGCGCGTGAAATCCGGCATATTCAAACTGAGTGTTGCCCAGAACCCAATCATTGCCGTCAGTGAAGGAATAAACACCGGCCAGAATTCGGCAAACGTCTGAAACTTGCCTGTTTCGGTCAACAAACTGCCCAAGCCACCGGCGCGCCAAACCGCCCAGCCCAACAAAATCGCCGTCATCACCAGCACATACGGCGCGGCCCAATTTTCGACTTCGCGCAGCAAATCCATCCCGCGATAGATGATCCAAATGTTCATCCCCCAAAACAGCAAAAACGAAAGCCACGCCGTCACCGTATGCCCACCAATTGGCCCGCCAAGCAACGTTTCCCAATTCGGAATGATCGCCTTGAAAAGCGTATGCAACGCCTCGCCGCCAATCCATGCCTGAATGCCGAACCAGCCACAAGCCACAATCGCTCGCATCAACGCAGGCAGGTTCGAGCCAATCGTGCCATACGCCGCGCGCGCAAACACGGGAAACGGAATGCCGTACTTCGTCCCCGGATGCGAGTTCAGCAAAATCGGAATCAGCACAATCGTGTTGCCGAGCAGAATCGTGACGAGCGCCTGCCACCAATTCATCCCCGCTGCAATCAATCCCGACGCCAGCATATACGTCGGAATGCAATGCGCCATCGAAACCCACAACGCGGCGTAGTTGTACGTCGTCCAGTTGCGTTTCGCTACAGGAACAGGCGCAAGGTCTTCGTTGTAGAGCGGACTGGATTGAATGGCGGCGTAATCGCGTAACTCGACGCGCCCGTCGGGATGTTGGATGGTTTCTTGATGGTTGGATTGCATCGGGAGGCTCTGTGTTTACTCTGCCAATATTTCGTTCATTGCATCTGCTAACAACTGCCGACGTTCAGCAAGAAAATCTTCGTAACGATCCAGTTCCCAAAGACGACGATCCATCGGGACAAATTGTGCCTCAAGCCTGGTCGGATCGTGGTCTGCAATTTCTGCCAGATATTCAGCGGGTTTACGTGCAAGGATACGACGATTCGCTTTTTGGCCTAAGAAGGCAATGTTTGCGATCTCATCACGGGTATACCTGTCTACACCACGCGCATTCAGAAGCTTTTTAGGAAAGATGTGGTGATATTCGATGTTCTGATCTTCCGCAAAAGAGTCGTTACGAATTCGGATTCCTTTAAACCAATCCGTTGCATTTCTGCGCACGGCAGCAAGCCAAGCCAGCGGGAAAAATGGGCTGCTCATCCCAGCACGTTCAAGGTCTTGGCTATTGATTTTGGGTTCGCCGCGCAGGTCGCGTAAAATCAAATCAAGCAGTCCTGCGATGTTTTCGCAATTTCCACCGAGAATAGACAAGTCCTGATTCAGGGTAGTTTCAGATGTACCAACGTAACGGGAAAATGAATTCGCTAACAAGAACCAGCGCCGCAATGTACGCTCTTCATCGCCCGACAATTGCTGTCGTTCAGAAAGCACTACCGCCAAAGGAATCAGACTAAATTGTGAGGGCAGAAATTCTGAGCCGGGAATGCCGATATTTCCCTCAACGAAATCCAGCGCCAGCTTCAACCCCTTTTCTGTTTTCTTCCAGGCGCGTTCAATTTCCTCTACAGGACGCTCCCAGAAGGCTTTGAGATCGCGGAACCGGCTTTGTCTTGTGGCCGTCGAAATCAGCGAACGCATCAGGAAACGTGTATCCAAGTCGAAGCCCCGTTCTTCGCAAGCATCTTCCATCTGCTCAAATGGGCCGACAATACTTCCCGGTAGTTTCCAAGCCAAACGCGCCAATGCCAATTCCGCTTCACGCAGTCTTGTGCCGCCTGAGTTTACGCGGATGAAGACTTCAGTCACGATCTCCAAATCATCTTCTCGCACGATCTCAACCGGGTATTGATATTCGCGGATGGCTGACAGATTTTTCAGCTTCTTATGAATTTCGCGTTCAGCTTCTCGATCATCTGTGGCAATCACGCCTGCGTCTTTGAGGCGATACAATACGTCAAGCTCTGTCATCTCTTCCGTCAACAATTGCGTTACATCAAGCCAGCGCGGATCACCAGAATTGCGCGGTGAGTAAGGCTCAAAAATCTCATTGATGACGTTGAAGAGAATATGATCCTGCTTTGGCGTTGTGTTATCGAAAACCCGCCCCAAAGAAGTCAGTCGTTGTTGCCCGTCCAGCACAATCTTTGGAATGAAATCTGGCCTCACGTTCCGACCGAGATTGGTCTGCATGTCTTTGAAGATGATTTCCTGCTTAGTATCCCAAAGCAAAATTGATCCGGTTGGAAATCCGCGATAAATGGAATCCAGGAGCTTTGCGATTTGAGATCGTTTCCAGACGTAACCGCGCTGAATTTCCGGGATGCGAATGCTGCCCTGATTCATTTCCGAAATGAGTTCTTTGATCTTGAGAGGATTACCGATCATATCTTTTTACCTTCACAATTCCGGTGCTAATTACGGATACGCTATCACTGTATTGTCACGCGACAAGAGGCAATTCTTCTTGCGGGCGATACGCATTCAACCAAGCCAATTGGATGTCGCTTTCCTGTATGCCTCCTGCGATGAGTTCATTGCTCAGACCTTCTTCGGTACGATCATCCTCAATCAACACCTGCCCATTGTGTAACTGCGCGTGAAAGACGATGGCGTGTTCGCGGCGGTTGTTGCTCCATCCCAGTGAGACCAGCAAATATTGATCGTGCTGAGGGTCACAAACGGGAATGATCTTTACCTGATTGCCACGCGAAAGCTCTCGCGCCTGCTGCTCTAACACTTGCTGAATAATTTGGCGATAGCGAGTTACTTTATCCATAACACGATTTCCTCTTTTTGTTCGTCAAAGACGATGAGCCGCACGTCATCGTCAGCGGTGACAGCCTGAATAGCAGGCAGTTGGAAGAATGTATTGTAAATGGTTTCTCGGATCGCCAGAAACAGAACCCGGTTGGGATCATTGCGTCTGAGCAAAGCGCGATAGAGTCGGTATTGCCCCAATGCCTTTTCAAATTCGCTGATGAGAGAACGACTGTCGAAGTCCTTTACCTCAACTGCAATGATTTCAACTGCAATGTGTTGCGCTTGTAATGTTGTAGCTTTTTCCGCTCCCAGATCGGTGGAAACGGTCGTACCCTCATACGTGATGGCAAGCGGATCATGCGTGACGTGCCAGCCATCTTTCACCAATGCAGTTCTGACGATGTCGTGATAGGTGTCTCTCCGACTCATATTTTTTCTTTCGCGGCATCACGCCCCGTCAAGCCGCGCTTGATAAATTGCCCTGCGCCCGCCGCGCCTTTCCATTCGCCGTTTTCGACGATCACGTTGCCACGCGACAACACGACTTCCGTCACGCCTGTTACTGCCCAACCTTCGTACGCGCTGTAATCCACGCGCAGGTGGTGTGTGGCGGCGCTGATCGTTTGCTCGCGGTTCGGATCGAAGATCACGATGTCGGCGTCCGACCCAACCGCAATCGTGCCTTTCTTCGGGAACAATCCGAAAATCTTCGCCGCTGCGGTCGAAGTCAATTCGACGAAACGATTCAGATTGATGCGGCCCTGCGCTACGCCGTGGTGATAGATCAGGCTCATGCGGTTTTCGACGCCGGGGCCGCCGTTCGAGATTTTGCTGAAAAAGTCTTCGTTGTAAAGCGGGCTGGATTGAATGGAAAAATAGTCACGCAACTCCACGCGACCATCAGAATGCAGGATCGTTTCTTGCGGCTCGTTGGGTTGCATATTGTTTCCTTTGGGGCGAAAACAAATTGGCAGGGGCAGATTATTTTGTGCGTTTCAATTGTTGCGAGACTTTTTCGACCTCACTTAATAGGCGCACTGTATTCTCGCCTAAAATCTTGCGAATGTCTGCTTCTTTATAGCCTTTGCGTAACAGAGCTTCCGTAATCTTCGGTAGCTTGGTGCAATCTTCCATGCCGACAGGCATGCCGCCGCCATCGAAATCGGAACCGAGGCCGACGTGGTCTGCGCCGACTAATTTCACGGCGTGGTCAATGTGATCCACGATGCGCTCCCAACTGGCTTTGGGGCGGGGCCGAACTGTTTGGCAAGCTCTTCGCGCACTTTGGCAAAGTTCTCACGGGTTGGCTCACCCAGCTTGGCCATCAATTCACGTGAAGCGGCGCTCGTCTTTTGGCTATACGCATACAAGTCGGGATCAATGAAACTGTCGAGGTAATTAATTTGGATGACGCCGCCTTTGGCTGCGAGCGCCTTAATCATCTCGTCGGTCATATTGCGTGAATGTCCGCTGATCGCGCGACACGACGAATGCGACGCAATCATCGGCGCTTTGCTGACTGCGAGCGCATCCCAGAACGTTTTGTCGGCGACGTGCGAAATATCCACCATCACACCGAGTTTATTGAGTTCGCGCACCACATCTTTGCCAAAATCCGTCAGGCCGTTGTGCTTCGGCTGATCACCCGACGAATCGGCCCAATCGGTATTCACTGAATGCGTCAGCGTCAAATAACGCACGCCAAGCGCGGCATACATCCGCAACACTGGCAAACTGTTATTAATCATGTGGCCGCCTTCCATCCCCATCAATCCGGCGATTTTGCCCTCTTTATGGGCGCGGCGGACGTCCGCAGCCGTCGTGCAGAGCATCACTTTATCAGGCATATCTTCGGCGAGTTTATGCACGGCGGCGATGCGTTGCAGCGCGTCATTGACAGCCTTTGGCCCAGTTACACGACCCGACATATAGATCGAAAAGAACAACCCGTTCAGCCCGCCTTCTTTCATACGCGGCAAATCAATGTGTCCGGTGTCGTGGCGTTCGGCAAATTTCCAATCGGTTTGCAATTTCCGAGTCACGTCAATATGCGTGTCCATCACGAGCGAGGAGAAGTGCAATTTTTTCGCACGCTCCGAAATATCGCTGGATTGTTGCGCGAAAGCGAATGAAAGAAATAGAGCTAAACAAATAAGGGAAGGTAGTATTTTTTTCATAAAGTATCCGGGTGTCATTGGTTGGTTTTATTGAAGCGCAATCGTCATTTGATTCGCCGTCACAAGATTGCCATTGGCATCGCGGACTTTGATAATGACGGGGGCCGTCGGACTGGCAACAGCATCTGCGGGAATCAGCACGTTCACCTGATCCAAGCCGTAATATTGGCCTTGCTGTCCCGCAAAATCAACTCTGGCAGGCTTGCTACCAATGGTAATTTCCAAGCTTTCCGCCACATTGCGTAGCGTGCTACCACCTGGCAAGGCAATATCATTCGCGGTATTCGGATTCGGAGCGGAACGAACGCCGGTGCCGAACAAAATCAGAAACACCTGATCATTGCGGCGCTGAATCGTAATCGGCGTCACCCCACCGCCGGTAGAACTGTAAATCGCTTCATTCGTTATTTGTGACGTACCTGCGGCAACGCGTGTAACGTACCCGGTCGGCACGCCGGAGCCATTCTGGGTCGCGGTAAAAAAGGCCGGAGAAATCGCCGCGACCGTAACGTCCCCGCGTGCCACTTCGCCCGCTGTATTTCTCACCACGACCGTTCTGGTCCCAGTCGTTGTTTGCGCCGGGATCAAATAGTTGATCTGTTGCGGGGAAACAAAAAAGAGCGGTGCGGGGACGCCATTTACTTCGACCTGCACGCCGCCCAAATTGGTCGGCAAGATTTGACCGACGATGGCTGCCGCCGTACTGCTGGCAAAATTCACACCAAACGCCGAGGCAATGGATTCAGGAGCGATTGCCCCCCCGGCCAAAAAGCTTGCGCCGTTCACAGTCGCCGCACTCCCGTTGTAATTGCGCTGCCCTGTTACTTGCAGCGTGTAATTGGTTGAGCCGGAATTGGCCCCAACACCAATCGTATATTGACCCGCAGCAGGCATTCGCATCGGTCCGATCTGCCGTGAGGAAACACAGGACGAACCGTAAGCACATGGAACCGAAATCGCCACGCGTTGACCGCCACTATTGTACAAATACAAGGTCAAATCAGTGCTCGGCGCGCCATAATTCAAATCCATTGTGACCCAGTCGTTGGCTTCGGCAGTGAAGGTGTAAAAATCCTTCACGCTTTCGCCCGTCGTTGAATCCGTTGTCCCGGAATCACCGACCCGCGTGTTACCGCTAATCAGGACAGGGAAAGAAATGCTGTTGGCGGCAGCGATAGAATCGTTCGACTCGCTTTCGGTGGTGGTGGGAAGCGTGACGTTGTTGAGGATGATATTGATGTCGCTCACGATTTGCCCACTACTGACCGCCACCAATTTGGCACTGGTTGCTGCATCGCTGTTTGACTCTTCACTGCCGCTGTAATACTCCGCCGGGCCAGGTAAATCGGCGGGCGGATCAAGCGGGCCAACAGACGCACTGCTGACAAAGCCGGGATGAATGGGTTCGACTTCGACCGTGTAATTTCCAGCGGGCAATCCTGTAATTTCAAAGTAACCCTGATAGGCCGGGTCAAGCGTGCCGCGATTCGCATTCGGCCCCGTTCCGCGATACAAAAACCCGGAGACCGATGACACCGCGACAATCAACGGATCGTCCACGCGGCGGGCAATGATATTGGCTCCCTGAAACGGCGTTGTGCCATCGGCCAAATACACTCGACCTTTGATTGCTCCGGTGGTATTGGCCGTCGCACCAGGGTACAGCCGCGTCACCTGTGCCTTGTCATCCCACGTCAATTCCACCGGGCGGTCGCCCAGTGAAAGCGGAAACATAATCGGCAGTGTGTAGTTATTATTGAAAAGAACCTCGCGGTCGAAGGCCGTCCCCAAGTTGACCTGCGAATGTCCGAGTCCCAGAAAATGTCCGAGTTCGTGCAGGATCGTTGCCTTGAATTCCGTCAATGATCCAAAGCCTGCGCTTAAATACTTAGCATTCAGGATCGCCGAAGCATCCACGATTTCGCCATCTGCTGCGCCGCCTACAGTCCAGCCCGGCCCCGCAAACCCGGCTACAAAATTGCTTGCACCTGTTCCTAAAACAGCGTCTGTAATTGTGCCATCCGTATCAAAGATGATCGGGTGATACGCGTCAGAATTGGTGTTCTGTCGATAGCTGGCGAAGTTCGCGGCGGTCACATCCACAGGCAAAACGCCCGCCCGTTGGGTACTTAAACTGGCCGTTGGAACGTTCTGCCAAAGGCTGAATAATTCATCCACCAGCGCCACCGCCTGTGCATTGCTGAGCGAACCGAGTGCCCCTTGATCCACGTGATATGTCACTGGCGTGCCAGCGCGCCAGGCAACTTCCTTCCCGCTGGGCGTCACGGCTTGCGGCGTCCCCGCTTGTGTGGGGCGCTCCAACCGCAATGCGCTGGTCAACAACATCACGCTCAACAAAAAACGAAGACAAAACATCCGACTGAAACCAAGCATGCAGCTTTCTCCTATTTTGAAAGGGAGGAAAATCAAGGGCGCTTGTGCCTTTACGAGTACGACGGCAAGGGACTCGACAGGCTGATGATGGACTTGATGGGCTTATTGCCAGTTCGCTTTCGGTTGAGCGACAAATTTCCGCACGAGAGAACAAAAGGTTTGCACCTCGATGCCTGTGCCAGCCCGATGATTGGGCTGGGCCACAGCTTCGCGTTCGGCTTTATTGAGCGCCAGTCTGGAATTGACTTTGGCCGCGTCCAGTCGAGCAAATAGCGCATGATTCATCTGTTCATTGCGCAGCACGCGTTGCCCGCCGCGCGTATTCTGATGCACCACAAACTTGCCTTGCCCCTGCCCGACGGGACTGGTGAAACCAAGCTTGCTTTCCGGGTACAAAAACAACACAACCTCTTCGCCGACGCTGTAACGAGGCAGATGTGCAACGTACTGGTTTCGACTATTGCCGTATTGCATAAAGGTGACTTCGCGCGCGGCACCGCCTTTGAGCATCTCGACCACTTGGACTTTGACAAAAGTTACGGCCAGGCGCTGCTGCTGCGGATGCACGCCGTCACGCACTTCGATCACGCGTCCGTGAATAATGCGTCCCGCGTGTGAAGCCATCTCAGCCAAATTCACACTGCGGGAGTTTGCCCACCCGGAAACTACGCCCAACAGCAGAAGCAGCGGCACAATTCGGGCGGAACGAAGGAACGCGTTTGAATTCGCGTGGTCAGGACTCTGGCACATTCTCTTTTCCTCTGGGGCCAATCTCACAAGTAGTGTTTATACCGCCACTGGCGCAGCAATATGCGGATGAAATTGATAATTCACGATCTCAAAATCTTCGTACACATAATCAAAAATCGAAGCGGGTTTGCGCTTGATGACAAGCTGCGGCAACGGATATGGCTCACGACTGATTTGTAACTGCGCCTGCTCCAAATGGTTCAGATACAAATGCGAATCCCCACCCGTCCAGACAAATTCACCCACCTCCAAATCACATTGTTGCGCGATCATGTGCGTCAGCAACGCATAGCTGGCAATATTGAACGGTAGCCCCAAAAAACAATCTATCGAGCGCATATACAACTGGCACGAAAGCTTGCCGTTCGCCACATAAAACTGAAACAACAAATGACACGGCGGTAATGCCATATCTTGCACTTCGCCCACATTCCAGGCGGATACCAGCAAGCGCCGCGAATCAGGATTCGATTTGATCTGTGCAATAACCTGTGAAATCTGATCTATCGTGCGCCCATCCGCCGTTTCCCACCTGCGCCATTGCTTGCCGTACACAGGGCCGAGTTCGCCGTTCTCGTCGGCCCATTCATCCCAAATACTGACGCGGTTTTCCTTGAGGAAAGCGATGTTCGTTTCGCCACGCAAAAACCACAGCAGTTCATAAAAGATCGAGCGCGTGTGCAGCTTTTTCGTCGTCACCAGTGGAAAACCTTCGCTCAAATCAAACCGCATCTGCCGCCCGAAAACACTGATGGTTCCCGTTCCGGTGCGATCTTCCTTTTTTGTTCCGTGCGCCAGAATATCGCGCAATAAATCCAAATATTGTCTCATAGAAAATGGTTCGACAGGATTCACAAGATGAACAAGATTTTGATGCTATAGAACTTAAGAAGAAGTTTTCCTCAGTGGAGACTCAATCACCAAAATTATCCCTTGTCCCTTCTTCATTAATCATTGAATGCAGTGACAAACTTCCTGTGCATCTAATGAACAATGAACGATTGACAAGGGACAATGCCTTCTGCCATCTGAGACGGTTTGGCAACACGCGGAAAATCTTTTTCTTGGATGCTATATCTTGTCCATCCTGTAAATCCTGTCTCATAGGTTTTATTTCGGTTCCGGCGTCGCCAACAAATACACCGCAAACGACGCCAGCCAATGTTCACCGGCATAATCGCCGCTAGCAATATTGGGTAATGCAGCCTGTTCATGCCGCTTCGCAGCCGCCATCAATGCCGTGCGCGTTGCATTCGTTTTGGGCAATGCTGCCGCAATGCTGCGCATGCACCACGCACGACTTAGGTTCAGCCCGTCCAGATGCACAATTTTGCCATCGGTACGATCTGCCACAATGGCAGGCGTCTGCAACGATTTGGGCAAGCTCGGCAGAAAGCGCGCGAACCAGGTTTGGAATTCCGCCGCTGGCAACACGCGCCGCATCAAATCCGCTTCCATCAAACTCGGCGAAAAGAAATCTTCACCACCGGGTTCCCACGCCGCCGGATAATTCGCGTCGTTGCTGTAATAATTTTTGCTGCGCTCGACAATCAAGGCGGCAAGCTTTTGATCGCCGACCGTCTTGGCATAATCCAGCGCAAAGGCCAAACCAAACGCCGTATTCGGATGCACGCCCGTGCGAATCGGATAGGTTTGCTTCGGCAAAAAGCTGATGTATTTCGCCGCGAACGCTTCGGCCAACGGTTGCAAATTTGCCGCCCATTGTTTTCCCTCCGCATCGTTCCAGCCGTGCAATTCTTCTGCCAGTTTCAGTAACCACGCCCAACCATACGTGCGCTCGAACGATTGCCGACTTTCCTGTTTTAGATACGCGATTTCGCCCTGAATATTTGCGGCAGACAGATTTTCCTGCAAGGCTGCGCGAATCTCTTTCGCTTCAGGCAAATTCGGAAACGCCTTGAGCAAGCGCACCAACATCCAATGTCCATGCACCGACGAATGCCAATCGAAACAACCATAAAACGCGGGGTGCAAGTGCTTCGGCCCCTGCACTTCGCCGCTGTTGTTCATGACGTGATCCAGCTTGTTAGGATATTCTTTGCGCACGCACTTGAGTGGCAGTTTCGCCAAGCTGGAAGCCTGTGCCTGCGTGAGAGATTCTTGCGCCATAGCCGAGACAGAACTAATGAGAAAAAGGAAACCAATCAACTTGAGCATTGCGTGAAACTCCGACGAAATTGATGAGCGTCAAACTACCAGTTCACGCCGCAGGAATCAACGTATGACACTTTCAATCATCGCTGCCTTAGGTCGCAATCGCGCCATCGGCTATCAAAATCAACTCCCGTGGCGCTTGCCTGCCGATTTGCAACGCTTCAAACAATTAACCCTCGGCCATCACATCCTGATGGGTCGCAAAACCTTCGAGAGTATCGGACGCCCGCTGCCCGGACGCACTTCGATCATCATCACACGGCAAGTGGAGTATGAAGCAGAAGGCTGTTTGATCGCGCACTCATTGGACGAAGCCATCGCACTTGCCCAAGTGCGCGGCGAACAGGAAGCGTTTGTGATCGGCGGCGCGGACATTTATGCGCAAGCCATACCACGCGCGGATCGGATGTATTTGACGTTGGTGGAAGCGGAACCGGAAGCCGATGCGTTCTTTCCGATCTTTGATGAGAATACGTGGGGAACAACTGAGGAAGTAGTGTTCACAGCGGATGAGAAACATGCCTACGCAATGAAATTCATCACGCTGCAAAAGCGGTCGCAGACGACCTGAGTCAAGCACTTACAGTTTGAGTTTGGGAACCAGCTTCGACTTTTTCATCTGACCGGTGTAGCTGTAAAAAGCGATGTCATTGCGATCTCTGACAACCCAAACTTCCAGCGCACCTTTGGCCAAATAGAGTTCGACTTTTTGCTCCATCTCGGCTTTGGAATTTGACGGAGAGACAACCTCGACACAGATTTCAGGCGCTTGCGGATAAGGTGTGACATCCCCGTATTCCAGCAGAAATTCATCGGATGCCCACGCCACATCCGCGACTTTTACACCATCAGAAGTTTCTATTGAGCATTCGTTAATAACCGTTCCGCTTTTTTTCCGGCGATAGATTTCATACCCGATTTGCGACTGCAAAATGCCGTGTTTATTGGAAGCCGGACTCATCAGGATTTGTCCGAACTTATTCAGTTCAATCTTGAAGGGCAAATCGCGTAAATACGGACTTTTGATAACTTCATCCCACGTCATAGTCTTATTCCTCAACCTCGAAAGTTAGCGCAGTAAATCTTGTACTCGTACAGTTCCAATTTCTCGTTCCTCAATCAACACAGGCAACGTACCGGTCAAATCATAAATATCAATCTGCTGATAATCCGCACCCGCAACCGATGGCGTGCTGTACACCTCGCAAGTGTTGTCCACCAGATTCACAATCCAATAGACCGGAATGCCCGCCCGCGCATACATTCGTTTCTTCGTGCTGCGATCTCGTTCGAGCGTGCTGTCGGCGATTTCCACGACGAGCGCGATTTCATCGGCGTGTGGATGGCGGTCGTGATAATCCTGCGTTTCACCGCGCACGATCATCACATCAGGTTCCGGTTCACTATCGGCCAAAGTAATCGGCTCCTGCGCGTCCACATACCAACCATCAGGAACAATGGCTGCGAGGGCGTTTTGCGTGAGTCGTGTGGCGATACGGTGCTGGGGCTTTTTCGGCATTTTGGCAACCAACCATCCTTCCAACAATTCCACCTGATCGTCGGCAGTGAGGATGCCCGCACGAATCATCTCGTGATACTGCTCGACGCTGAGCCGCACAATCGGATCGCGCGGCACAGCAGGCAAAACATTGAGTGAAGCGGTAAGCACAGACATAAAGTTGCTCCTATCGCAGCAAGGATAGCGACGACCATACAAAAGCTCAATCCTTATTTCACGCCACGCCACATCGCTTGCATCTGCACGCCAACTGTCCGTGTGTTGTATTTGCGCAGGTATTCCAAATGCTTTTCGTCTGTCGGGTAATGTTCGCCGGGCGCGTGCGGGTAGCTCTTCATTTTGTGAAACGGCAACTCGCCGACCGTTTCAGGCCGCGCCGAATTCAAATCCATGTCTTTGCCGAAGCCATCCGCGTAAACCAGGTAATCGCGCTTCCAGCCCTGCGGCAGCGGCGGCAATTTCGTCGCATCGAAATCCACCTGCATCTCGTCGCCGTTGCGCGTGATGACGTACATATCTTCGGGCGCGAGCAGCAACTCGCGCACATCGCCGTAGCGCGTGTAATTGCCGGTGTGCGCTTTCCACGGCGCAGTCGGGTCAATCGTGCGGTAGTCGTAGGCTTTCAGCCCAAACGCATCCAACGACAGTTCACGCGGGAAGCCGCGCCAATGCAGGTCGGCGCTCATCGGCGCAAGTGTCGTGACGCGCGTCGGTGCTTTGCCGTCGGTGACATCCACTAAAATCTGATCCCAGTAAATTCGCATGCTCGTCACGATACGGACGCGCGCATCCTGACATAAGAATTTACCTGTCAAATCTACGGTCATCGTTTTCGTCAGCCCGGCAGGAAAGCCCATTTGCTCAATCACGGTTTGCCATTCACCTTGTTTGTTTTTGACCTGCAAATACGGCGGTCTGAGCGTGACGCCCGCTTGTGACGCGGCCATGACTGAAGTCGAATCGGCGTAATCAATCCACGCCGAAAGCAATAACAATGGGCGTTTCGCGCTCAGCACGTCTTTGCCCAAATCCAATTCCAGCGCGTGTTCGCGCGCGTAGCCTTTGAATTTCAGCCGCTCAAAATTCGTCGGATATTGCTGATCTGTTTTTTCCAGCAGCGGCAAAACGTTGTTGCCTTTGTCATCCACCGCAGCGATAGGCGGGCGCGGCGCTTTAACGGAATGAATGGCAAACGGTGTGTACGGCGGCCCCGGCAACAGCTTTTCGTTCGGATAAATTTCAGTGTCTGCCGGATGGTCTACGGCCAGCAATTTCACGGCGTCGAAGAAAATCACTTCTTCGAGTTGATTGTTCATCCGAATGGAAAGTTTACCATTGCGTTCTTTCAACTGCTCGCCCGTGACGCGCACGTATTCATCGGTGTCCGGGTAATTCCAGCCCGACGGCGTGCGTGCGCCAATCGCGCTGCCACCCAGAAAATCGGTGACGAAGGAATATTCGCTGCCGTTCCAAGCATACAAAATCGGGCACGAAGTTCCTTTGCGATCCAGTTCCTCAAATTTGTTCAGTTGCGATGCTTTGACATCGAGTTCCGATTGCACGATTCCAGCAGGCCAGAGCAATTGCAGCGCATCAATCTTCGTGCGATAGCCCAAGCCGAAATTCAATCCAGCCGCCGCAGGCGCAGGCGACGAGGCATAGAGTTCAAGCTTTTGCTGCAAGCTGCCGCTGCGCAACACGGCTTTTGTGCCGATGCCGTTTTTGTTGGAGGTTCCGGCTTTGAGGCTCAGGGCGAGATAGTTTTTGCTTGCGCCTTCGTTTTTGAGGGCGAGCAATCCCCCGTCTTTATTGAGCGCAAGCCAATCTATCGTGCCATCGTTGTTGAAGTCGCCGCTGGCAAACGCGCGCGAAGCCAGAAGTTTGCTTTGCCCTAAAGTCGTGGCAGAGTAAAACGTCGGCTGACTCAACCTGCGCTCAATTTTGATAACTTCATCACCAATCGTCAGCACATCCAACAGACCATCCTGATCGTAGTCCAGCATCTGTGACATCAGAAATGATTCCTGTTTGGGAATGGTTGCTGATACGGTTGTGCCTTGTAACGCTTTGGTGAAACCGCCTCTGCCATCGCTCAAAAAACAATCTGGTAGCGTGGCACTCGGAAAATAGAAATCGGTGAACCCATCCTTGTTTAGATCACCGGCAGCAACATTGAATGCTTTAGGCGAAATGCTCAAACCTGCGTCCTTCGCCACTTCCTTGAACGAACCATCGCGTTGATTCGCAAACAATTGCACGGGCGCGCCGTAATTCACGACGAAGAAATCTACGTCGCGGTGATTGTCGTAATCGGTGCAAACGACGGCGGTCGTCTTGTTCGCGCCGCCGCTCAAGCCCGTTTGTTCGGTGATGTCGGTGAAGCTCCATTGACCGTCTTTTTCGCCGTTGTTGCGCCAGAGTTTGTTCGGCGTGCCAGCGAAGTCATCGGGGAATACGGCTTCGGTTTTGTTCGCGGGAAATTGATTGAGGTCGGCGAAATTGCCTACGAATAAATCCAGATCGCCGTCGTGATCGCTGTCTACAAATGCGGCGGTCATTGCCCACGCATTGTTGTTATTCGCGGGCAAACCGACTTTCGCCGTGATGTCCGTAAAGCTGCCGTCGCCGTTGTTTTTGTAGAGCGCGAGCAGTTGATAGCCGAACACGGCGATGTCCTGTTTGCCGTCGTTGTCGAAATCGCCGAAGACGGCTCCGGTCGCGGGTTGGTTGATCGTGATTTTGGACTTCGTGGTCGCGTCCGAAAATTTTCCACCATCGTTGTGGAAAAGCTGTGCAAAAGGTTTGTTATCTTGGCCGATGCCCGTGACGAAGACATCGAACTTGTCGTCGCCGTCGTAATCGCACAGGCCAATGCTCGATGCGAAGGCGGAGACCAATTCGGGCTTTGCGGTTTCAAATTCGGCTTTCGTGAGCTTGCGATTGAGTGCTGACGAGAGCGGCTTGTTGGCAAACTGCACGTTCAGATTCATCTCTTTCGTCGCGTCCACAAACTTCACGTTCGGCGCGTCTTTATTGACTAAGTCGCTTTCCGCGCCTGTGCCCGCGACGGCTTCGGCGTAGCGGCCTACGTCGCCGTAATTCAAACCGATTTCGCTTTTGTAATTCGTTGCGCGCAGCTTGGCGAAGAGCGCAAAGGCTTGTCGGCTTTCCTCGGCTTTGCCGGAACGTTGCAGGGCTTGCGCCAGGTTGTATGCGGCGGTTGCGTTGTACGGTTCGTTTTCGAGCGCGCGTTTGTAGGCGGGAACGGCCTGCTCAAATTGCTGCTGTTGGGCGTAGATTTGCCCGATTTGAATGTTCGTCGCGGGGTCTTTGGCGTCAATCGCCAGCACCGCATTCAGTTCTTTCAATGCTTCTTCGTACTGCCGTTCGTTCTTCAGCGCGAGGCCGAGCACGTAATGCGCGTGCGGGCTGTTCGGCATTTGTTTCAGGGCTAGACGCGCTGCTTCGATGGCCTTTGGCATATCGCGGTTGAAGTATTGCGCGATGGCATAATTCAGATGACCGAGTGCGAAGTTGGCGTCTTTGTCTACGGCTTGCTTGAAATACTTCGCGGCCTCTTCGGGTTTGAATTGTTCCAGGTAGGCGATGCCGATATTCACGAGACGATAGAGTTCTTCCCGTTGCAGGCGTGGATCCGTCTGCGCGCTGTTGACGGTGCGCAAATTGACTACGCTCACAATGACCAGACTACAAAACAAAACAACCAGGGCAAAAGCTTTTAGTTTCATACGTGATGACCTCAAAGGCAGCGACGAAAAGTGTTTCAGGAATCGTTGGTCAGGCAGCATAACAAATGCGGCAGCGCCGATTCAAATGCCCGCTGTGCTTGCGGTTCTATGGCGGGCTGATATAGTTTCGCCTTCGCAATTTTCACCCACAGGAGGACCGATGGCACTTGATCCGAAAAAGCGGCAAAAGAAGCTTGCCAAACGCAAAGCACAACGCAAAGAAAAGGCTAAGAAGATTGTGGTCCAACAGCAACAGCAAGCAACCTACGAAGCCCATCGCTTCGCCATCGCGGCGCACTATCCGATTCATCAATGCATGTCGAACGTGGCGATTTTTGCGGGCGGAATGGGAACCGTGATTCTCAGCCGCCGCGCGCCCAATGGTGACATTGTGATGGGGATGTTTTTGTTGGATACGTTTTGCCTCGGCGTCAAAAGTGCCATTGCCAGGGTGCTGCTGCCATACGAATACGACGAGATGGTCAGCGAGGTCAGAAGCAACGAATTGCTGCAAGCGGTCGAGCCATCGTACGCCCGCAAATTGGTCGAAAGCGCCATTGCCTACGCCGCGACGCTCGGCTTCAAACCCGATCCTGATTACCACGCCGCGAAAGAGCTTTTTGGTGATATTGATGCCAATGAATGCGCCGATCAATTTACGTTCGGCAAAAACGGCAAACCGTTTTATGTTGCCGGGCCGCTGGATTCGCCATTGAAACGTCAACGAATCCTGTCCACGCTGGAAAAGAATTGTGGCGTTGGCAATTTCGAGTATCTCGCCCCGATGGAGGGGCTGGATTACGATGCTTTTGATGATGACGATAACTTTGACGATCTCGAATTTGTAGGCGGTGATGACGAAGAAGACGACGACCTCAACCCATTCGTCAGACAACGAGAGTGATTCGGACTGCCTTGCGACCGGGCCTCACTCCGTTTATACTGCGCGGCGTCTTTTGACCGCTCCCCTCATTTGCAGTGTCCCAAATAATTCTCACCTCAGTTTTATCTTGGCGCGTGGTGCATCCTCTCTTTTGCTGTCGTGCGCGTTGACATTCATCCCGCTTCCTCACGGTTGCGGTCACTGGGAGAATTCATGTCTAGTCGCAAATTTCAATGGATCTTTTTCACAACTGTCTGCCTGATTGCGCTCGCCCTCGTCGGCGTGCCGCCATTGCCAACGAACGCCGCCCAATTGCCACCGATTCTATTCGTCACTCAACCGCCCTTTGGCACGGATTTCATTTCGGTCAACGCAACATTTGGGAATCATCAAGCGCGCACCGCGAAGACACCACGCGGCGGCGATTTGTACATTCGCTACGGCGACGGAATGCTCAGAAATTTGACCGCCGAAGCGGGCTTTGGGTTACAAGCCGGAAAAGAAATTGCGGTGCGCGAACCAAGCGTCCATTGGTCGGGCGCAAAGGCGCTTTTTGCAATGGTGATTGGCGGCACGACAAAAAATGATTATAGCGTCGTATACTGGCAAATCTACGAAATCACAGGCCTCGGCAAAGGCGAAACCGCACGCATCACCAAATTGCCGCAACCGGAAAATTACAACAACATTTCGCCGCTGTATGGCACCGATGATCGCATCCTATTTACAACGGATCGCCCGCATAATGGCAATCCCAATTTATATCCGCAATTGGATGAGTACGAATCGCAGCCAACCAACACGGGCCTCTGGTCAATGAACGCCGATGGCAGCGATTTGCGATTGCTTGACCACGCGCCGTCGGGAGCGTTCACCCCCATCATCGCGGCAGATGGTCGTGTGGTCTACACGCGTTGGGATCATTTGCAGCGCGACCAGCAAAACAACGACGGCACGCTCAGTTATGGCGCGTACAATTTCGCGTCGGAATACAGCACAACGAAGCTCACGACCAACGTCGAAATCTTTCCCGAATCGCGCACCGTGCCATCGGGTTACGGGCATCGCATCAATCAATTTATTCCGTGGCAAATCAACGAAGACGGCACGGGGTTGGAAACGCTCAACCACATCGGACGACATGAGTTGCTAAGCTATTTTACATCGCAGCGCCAAGGATTGCCGGAATTCATTCCACCGCAAACGCGGCGCACAGCGGAACGGATGTATCAGATCAAAGAAGACCCGACACGACCCGGTTATTTTTATGGCACGTACGCGCCGGAATTTTATACGCACGCCGCCGGACAAATTATCGCGCTGAATGCGGCAGAAGGTGTGAATGCAGATGATATGCAGGTCACGTACATCACCGATCCTGTAACGCGCGAAATCGGCACCAGCGCGACGAACGCCATCGGGCATTTCCGCAACCCGCTTCCGCTTTCGGATGGCAGCCTGATTGCCGTGCGCACCACCGTAGCCGAAGCAGACAGCACAACAGCGGGCATTTTGTCGGCAAAGTACGATTTTCACCTGACGCTGTTGCAATCGAACGGGACCTATTTCGCGCCGGTTGAAAAACTCATTCCGAACGGCATCGTCAAAACCATTTCGTACTGGGACAATCAACCGTACGCGCAGGTCAATTACAGCGGCAAATTGTGGGAGCTTGATCCGGTCGAAGTGCGCGCGCGTCCGCGTCCGACCAAACACGTTGAGCCATTTCCCGCGATTGAAACCAACATTTTGAGCGAAGAATTAGGCGGGACGGCAGGCATTGCCAGGTTCCGCGAATTTTTGCAGTCGCGCAATCTGGCACTGGTCGTCAGCCGTGACGTCACGCGCCGTGCCGACAAACAGCAGGAATACAACCTGAAAGTTTTCGGCAGCGCCAAACAAACCAGCGATGGCAGCACGCCGACCATTGAGCTTTCGCATCTGCAATTTTTTCAGGGCGATCTGGTTCGCAGCTACAGTAACTACGGCTCCGGCAGCAATCGCGGTCGGCGTCCGCTGGCACAAATCATGCGCGACGGATTGACGGCAACAGACACACCGCTCGGCAGCGTCAAGATTGCGAGCGATGGCAGCGTGGCGGCACTCGTTCCCGCACAGCGCGCATTGAGTTGGCAAATGAACAAACCCGATGGTTCGGCAGCTCTGCGCGAACGATATTGGTTGACGTTTGCGCCCGGCGAAATGCGTTCCTGCACAAACTGTCATGGCGTCAATCGCACCGACGTTGTGATGAAACAACCGCCGCCCACGAATCCGCCGCAAGCCTTGCGTGAATTAGCGCGTTGGTATCGAGACAATTTTGCGGCAGTGTTGGCGACTTCCGTTTCCGGGGCGAGCTTTTCCAGCCACGAAAATGCGCAGGAATCTATTCTCTCGGTGTTTGGCACCAATCTGGCAACGATCACGCAAGGAGCCGCCGGAACGCCGTTGCCCACGACCTTAGCCGGAACGCGCGTGTTGGTGCGCGACAGCTTGGGCGTTGAGCGCGCCGCGCCTTTGTTTTTTGTGTCGCCAACACAAATCAACTATCAAATCCCCGCCGGTACAGAAACGGGCCTGGCAACGATCAACATCAATAACAACGGGGCCATCACCGCGCGCGGCACGCTTCAGGTCGTGGCGGTTGCGCCGGGTATTTTTACGGCAGCATCGAATGGCAAAGACTTCGCCGCAGCCCAAATCGTGCGCGTCAAATCGAATGGGCAGCAAATCACGGAACCCATCGCGCGCTATGACACAACGCAATCCAAATTCGTCGCGGTGCCAATTGATTTTGGCGCGGATGACATTGTGTTGGTTTTGTATATGACGGGGGTGCGCTATCGCAGTGATCTCAAAAACGTCAGCGCGACCGTCGGCGGTTTGCCCATGAATGTGGAATACGCAGGCAATCAAAATCAATTTGTTGGCTTGGATCAAATCAACATCCGTCTGACGCGCAGCTTGATCGGGCGCGGTGAGGTAGACGTGAAATTGACGATTGATGGCAGGGCGGCGAATGTCGTGAAGATCAATGTGAAATGATGCCTTCAA
>JAEUQN010000106.1 GCA_016789725.1 Blastocatellia bacterium
TGCCACGGATCACCGGAATATCGTCGCCCGGAAATTCGTACTTGCTCAGCAGCTCCCGCACTTCCAACTCGACCAGGTCCAGCAACTCCTCATCATCCACCATATCCACTTTGTTCATGAACACCACGATGGCTGGCACTCCCACCTGCCGCGCCAGCAGAATGTGTTCCCGCGTTTGCGGCATCGGACCGTCGGTGGCGGCCACGACCAGAATCGCCCCGTCCATCTGTGCCGCTCCCGTGATCATGTTCTTCACATAATCCGCGTGCCCCGGACAATCCACGTGCGCATAGTGACGATTTGGCGTCTCGTATTCCACGTGCGCCGTCGCAATTGTGATCCCTCGTGCTTTTTCTTCCGGCGCATTGTCAATCGAATCGAAGGCCCGCACCGTGATTTTCGGATTGTGTTTGGCCAACACCTTCGTGATCGCTGCCGTCAATGTCGTCTTCCCGTGATCCACGTGCCCTATCGTCCCGATGTTCACGTGCGGTTTCGACCGGTCAAATTTCTCTTTCGCCATAACTTTGCTTGTTCCTCTACTTTAAGAAGACTGGAGCCCACAATCGGGCTTGAACCGATGACCTCTTCCTTACCAAGGAAGTGCTCTACCACTGAGCTATGTGGGCAAACACGAAATTATCAACGATGGAGCGGGAGACGGGACTCGAACCCGCAACAGCTAGCTTGGAAGGCTAGTACTCTACCATTGAGTTACTCCCGCGCGCTTACTCTCTCAAATTTCAAATCTGAGACTTCAAATCAAAAGCTTGGTGCAGGGGGTAGGATTCGAACCTACGTAAGACGTTAGTCTGCCGGGTTTACAGCCCGGTGCCATTAGCCACTCGACCACCCCTGCAATTCAACTCTGGAGCCGGTGAAGGGACTTGAACCCCCGACCTGATGATTACAAATCAACTGCTCTACCAACTGAGCTACACCGGCTTACAGGCAAACAAATATAAAAGAGCCGCCTTTACGAAAACGCGAATACTAGCAACTGGCTTTTTATTTTGCAAGCTGAGACTTGCTTCTAATTATCTTTTTCATCTGACTTTTCTCTCTTGTCACTTTCGCGCTCGCACCAGGCCTTTTAGCTCGTGCATAAATTCTGTGACGTCCTGAAATTCCAGATAAACGGAGGCAAACCGCACATAAGCAACTTTATCAAGGTCTTTGAGACGCCGCATAATCATTTCGCCAATCTTACTGGTATGACGTTCCCGCTCAGGGGAAGACTGCACGTACGATTCGACCGCATTGACAATCGCTTCCAGCTTCGCCGTTGGAACGGGGCGTTTCTCGCAGGCTCTCAGCAAGCCGGTCATTGCCTTGTCTCGACTAAACGGTTCACGCCGACCATCTTTTTTGACCACCATATAAGGAATTTCATCAATTCGCTCATAGCTTGTGAACCGGCGCTCACATTTTAAGCATTCACGACGACGACGGATGGAATCGCCTTCGCGGGATTCGCGAGAATCTACAACGCGATCTTCAAGGTGAGCACAAAAAGGACATCTCATGACTCGACTCCTGTTGTTGGGTGATCAGCTAATTTTTCAGATTTAATCCTGTCACGCTCCTCTTCCCCAGCCATTAATGATCGCAACTGTCCAAAACTAATATTCGTGCGCATCAAATAAAATAAGGCAAAGAGAAAAGGCGAACCAAAGGAAATGATATGAATAGCGATGGCAGTGGCAGCAGCCAGATTAGTCTCGACATCAAGAAAAACAAGGCCTTTTTGTGCTGCTGCATGAAAAGCTCCGGCAGACCCACCAGGGGTGGGAATGAGGGAGCCTACCAATCCTGCTCCCAACACAAAAATGGCCTGACTCAAAGAAAATCTAATGCCAAACGCTTGCACCACAAACCAGTAAGCAATTGCAATCAGCCCCCAGACGATAGCCGTTTGTGTAATAGTCTTGAGCAGTTCGCGGGCATTTAGTAGCACTGACAACCCATCGGCAAGATGCGTCAACAAACCAATCATAAAGTCCAGCAATCTCCGGGGGAGCCATCGAAACATTTTGCCCAAAACCTGAATTAACCACTGTGTCCGTAATCGTAGAATGACCAGTAAGGTGATCCCCAATCCTAATCCTACCAGCATTAACAACCCAACAGATCGCATCTGCTGCAAGTCGTCAGCTTTACTCGCGGGCAATTCAATCAGCAGCAAATTTACCGCAAACATCACTGCCACGGCGGTCATATCGTAGATACGTTCAATGAGAATGGTGGCAATCGTAGCGCTCGCCTTGATTCGGGTTCGCAAACTTAATAACAAGGGGCGCACCACATCACCAGCACGCCCAGCAATAAAAATACACCCGAATCCGATGACGGTGGCGGCAAGGGCATCGCCCAAATTCACGCGCGTAATAGGCTGCAAAAAGGTGGCCCAGCGAACAGCGCGAACCAACATCGTCAAATTAATAAAAAGCGCGCCGAGCAATAACAACCAGACATTCGCCGCTTTCCAATAAGCTCCAACCGTTGCCCAATCAATTCCACGCGCAAACCAATACGCCAAGCCAAGTCCAACTATCAAGATCGCCAAAGATTTCAGTTTTGTTGCCACAATGGAACGATTCTCCTGCTAACACATACAAGATATGGCTAGGCACGCGCACCCTACTACAAAATCTATAGGCTTGCAAGGATTTAACCTGGTTTCGTTCAAGGGTTGTCTCCACCAGAAAAATGTCGCTGGTGCTGACAATAAAAGATTTGCGCCTGATTTTTTAAAAGATGTAAGATACTTGGGAACTTTACAACCCAAGCCGGAGTCTAACTGTTATGTCATCAGAAAGTTGATGATCGTGGCCTCGATAAAACGACTAAAACCATCAGTGGGAGCGCGCATGCTGGTAAAAGGGAAAGCCTGGCTGGCAATTGGCATAGAGACAAACCTCGACGGAGCCGTCGCGGATGTCTACGCGCCTGCCCCCTCGACCGAGGTGATCGCAATTGATCCCCGCGAGATGGCGCTGAGTGAGCGATTGCGAGCAGGCGAAATGGAGGCCTTCGCGGAATTGGTCGCTGAATTTCAACCACTGGTGTACTCGGTCACCTTGCGTATCGTCCGCGATGCTGAAGAAGCACGCGATGTCACGCAGGAAACATTTCTGCGAATTTATCGGCACTTCGACCGATTCCGAGGTGAATCAAGTTTGAAAACCTGGGTCTGTCGCATTGCAGTCAATCAAGCCCTTAATTCGCAACGCTGGTGGAAACGGCGTCGCCGCGCTGAGACACATTCGCTGGATGATCCGTTGTCCCAGGAAAGTGAAGATCGTTTATCACTCGGTGCAACACTTGCCAGCACTGCTGATTCTCCTGAAACAGAAGCCATCACGCACGAGCGTCAACAACAACTGGAGCGCGCCCTGGGTGAATTGAAAAATGATTTTCGGATCGCAGTGGCCCTCCGCGATATTGAAGGAATGTCATACGAAGAGATCGCCAACATCCTTGAAATTTCAGTGGGAACAGTGAAATCCCGGATTGCTCGCGGACGTGAAATGTTACGTACTCGCTTGAGCAAAACCATCAACTGTCTTTGAGAATTTTTGGAGCAAATCGTCGTGCCGTGCGGTGTGTGCTTGACGACGCAACTGCCGATGGGTCGGCGAACTAAACCAAACGGAGGTCAGCAACAAACCGCTTTTTGGTTTCGCTTTTGGTGCCACCGCACGGCAGGATGATTTGCCCCCAAGCTGTACTGAGAAACCTTATGAAGTGTCGTGATTATTCAATTTTGATCTCTGCGCAATTGGATGGAGAAATCCGTCCGGCTGAGCGCGCCTTGCTCAACCATCATTTGAATGAATGCGCGGCGTGCCAACAATATGCGGCGGATTTACGCAACCAATCAGAGGTACTCCGTGACGTTTCATCGTTGCCGGCCAAACAAGCACAGGAATTACACGCCGCGACGATGTGGGCTTTACAAATCGAAGCCCGCAAACAACTGCTCGAAGCTCGTGGGCGCGAAGAGCGCAAGCTCAACTGGCGCATCCGATTGTTTTCGCAGTCCTTCGCCGCCGTCGCCTCCGTGCTGCTGCTGTTGATGCTGGTCAATGCCATCTTGCGCCCAGCCCATCGTGCCTTTGCGCTTTTCCAAATCGCAGCGCAGGCCGCAATTCAACCAGACAACAGCGATGAAGAAATTGCCCAGCTTAAGGATTTGTTGTTGCCGCTCGCTCCCAGTCCAAGACCAATTCTGGACCCGCACGGCACCCTCATTGGGTTTACGAAAGAAGTAGACGAAGAGCAATTTGCCGTTATTGCTTATGTGGGAACCGATGGTCGCGCGTCTGTCAAACACGTCATTGAAGCGCCCAACAATCCTGAAGTCATCAACAAACTTTCGACAGCATTAACACAGCAGGCCAACTTCCGACCGGCATATATTCGCGGCAAGTTCACCCCTGCCGATACCATCTTAATGTTCAGCCGAATCACCATCATCGGGTGATTTTCACCTAAACCACTTCGACCACCAGGCCAGAGCTTTCGCGTTGGACTTCCAGCGGCAGGTCGAAGTGTATCTTGCGAAGGAGAAACGAATATGAGTGGAACCAAACCGAACATCAACGTCACTCCGTTGATTGATGTGTTGCTGGTGTTGCTGATTATTTTTATGGTGATTAGCCCAGTGAAGCCACACAAGTACGAAACCAAAGTACCAGAAAAACCCAAAGACAATCTGCAGATCGTTGAGGATTTGACTCTCGTCGTCAGCGTCTCGCACGAGCAAGGTTATCGGCTCAATCAAACCAAAGCGGAAACGCTCGTGGAGCTGAATTCCCTGCTTCACCAGGCTCTCGACGGACGCCCGACAGATCGCAAAACGGTCTTCATCAAAGGTACGCCGACACTGCGCTACAGCGAAATCACAAAGGTCATTGACACTGTCAAAGAAAGTGGCGCAGCCCCGATTGGCTTACAGTTGGAAGGTCTCGACTAAGCGCAAAGTCCCAATTTCAACTCTCTACTCGTGAGACCCATCGGCACAAACATTCCATCTCACGGAGGCAACTATGTTCGATAAACTCGTAGAATCAACCAAACAGAAACCGCAAGGCCGCAACAAGTTTTATCTGCTGACCAGCCTGATCTATGGCACCGCGCTTTCAGCCGTCGCGATATTAACGATCATCTGGTTCAATCCGGGAATGGCCGAGGCGAATACCGCCAGGCTGATCTTCCTGCCCCCGCCTCTTCCAATGGCCCCGCCGCCAGAAGCCGCACCTCAACCAAAGATTGCACCTGTCATCGGTTTCGTTCCGCCCCGGATTCCGCCGAAAGATATTCCAGACGCGAAGAGTGTTACGCCCAAACCTCCCTCAGTTTCTCCGGGCATACGGGTCGCGGGTGTCCCGAATATTGGCGATTTCAACGGCCCCGGTTCAGGTATTCCAACTAGCGCCATTGGCGAACCAACCGAAGCGCCGCCGCCGCCGCCAACACCAGCGCCTACGCCCAAGGTTACACCGACGCCGACACCAACTCCGAAGGTGCCAGACATCGTGCGAATGACAAGCGAAATGGTAACGGGTAAAGCCGTTCGCAAAGTGCAACCACCTTACCCGCAAATTGCCAAAGCGGTCCGAGCACAAGGAACGGTTCCCGTTCAAATCGTGATTTCAGAGGAAGGTCGAGTGATGCAGGCAACGGTCGTAGGCGGTAATCCGACGTTACACGAGGCGGCACGACAAGCAGCGTTACAGTGGGTGTTTTCGCCAACAGTATTGAATGGAAAGCCAGTCAAAGTATCTGGTGTCATCTCTTTTAACTTTATTCTCAACTGATTCTTCTCTCAAAAAATCAACGGCCTGTGAGAACTGTTCTCACAGGCCATTTTTATGTGTACGCTTGACGATTTGCGCTACGAATTCTTAATGACTTCCTTCAATCGCGCCGCCACAACATCTACTTCGCCGGGCTGTAACTGCCAAATGCCGATGTTGATTTCTTGCGTGGCGCTGGCCACAGGTGATGAGGCAGGCACAATCTCAATGGCGGGCGTCCCTGCGCGCAACTGTTTGCGCACGGCATCTGCGGTTAAGTTCAATGTCGCCTTGTCCCATTTAATGCGTACCGTTGGGACGTGATTCGCAATCGGCGGCACATAGATTTCGGTCTTGATCGTCGCGACATCTTTCACGCTGTCGGCCACCACTTTGGCGCGGCGTTCCCATTCGCTCCATTCGGCTTTGGCATCGCGCTTCAAATACATTTCGACGGCCACCATCAAACCGAGCATTTCCTCTTTGTTCACTTTCATGCCCCGCCCAATCGTGTCGCCATTAGGGGAAGCATTCATCCGTGCCGCTTCAATCAGGTGCTTTTTGCCGAGCAGAAGCCCTGTGCTTTGCGGGCCGCGCAAGCCTTTGCCGCCAGAAAATGTGACGAGGTCAAAGCCAAGCTTCAGATACTTCGACAAATGCTCGGTCGGCGGCAACACATCAGCAGCATCAGCAAACGTCGGGATATTGTGCTTTTTCCCCAATGCCGTAAGTTGTTCCGCGCTGATTTTTCCCTTGGGTTCAGCATCGCAGAAAAAATGCAGCGTCGCGGTACGATCATTAATTGCGCGTTCGAGTTCTTCGACAGTTTCGACTTCAACCATTTTGATGCCGCAGTTGCGCACTGCATGATCGTAGCCATAACGATGCGACTTCTGAATGATGACCTCGCTTTTCATTCCGGTGCCAGCTAAATCAGGAATGCGTCTGATCCAATCTGAATTCTTCCCTGTAATACAAGCCGCCGTGCCAAGCGTTAATGCCGCTGCCGCACCGGATGTGACCATCGCCCCTTCACTACCGACTAATTCGGCGATGTGCTTTCCCACAGCATCATGCAGATCACCAAGCGGAACAAATACTTTCGACGCGTAGTCAATAGCGTCCATGACCTCCGGCCACATTAATGACGCCGTCAGCATCGTGTATGTACCTGCCGCATTGATGAACGGGCGCACATTAAGTTCTTTGAAAAAATCACGACCCGGTTTGGAAGCCGCCTCTGTCGCCATTTCAGACGAAGCAATCACACTTCCAGCCAAAGGAAGGCTCGACATAGTTTGAATAAATCTCCTGCGATTAGTCATACATCACCTGCTTTGTAATTTACGATAAATTTGACGATACGTGCGCCCACCTTACTCCTCGACGAAAACAAGGTCAAGATTGACGCTCTGCGCTACACAATAGCGCAGTGATTCCTTATAATCCGCGCCGTTATGAAACAATTCATCTTGTTATTCAGCCTGTGCCTGTTCATCTCTGCCGTTTCCCTGGCGCAAGAACGCAAAGTCATTGTGCCAGCAAACGCGGCGAAACCTGTTGGCCCCTACAGTCCCGGCATCCTCGTCAAAGATTATTTATACGTTTCCGGGCAAGGCGTGCGCGATGCCAAAAACAATATGCCCGACGGCATTGCGGCCCAAGCCAGACAATGCCTCGAAAACGTCAAAGCCATCATCGAAGCCGCTGGTCTGACGATGGAACACGTCGTTCATATGCAGTTGTATCTGGAAAAAATGAGCGACCTGGCTGAAGTAGATCGGGTCTATGCAAGTTACTTTCCTAATCAGCCCCCCGCGCGCATCGTGATTGGTGTGGCAAAAATGCCAACGGATACGACTATCGAAATGACCACGGTCGTCGTGCGAGATTTGCGGCGCAAAAAAGTCTTGTCCTTGAAATCACTTGCGCCCCTCGGCCACGCCAGTTCTGCCATTCAGGTTGGCAATCGCCTGTATTTTTCGGGTGTTTACGGCAATTCCGCCAATGAAGCCGAAGCCAATATGAAAAAGGTTTTGTCTGAAGCCAAGCTCAAAAGCCCGAATGTTGTGCTGAGCAATTTTTACGGCGTGACAGCCTCGGCGCTGATCCCAATGCGCGAATTGCCCAATCAAATGCAAGCCGCATATTCGGTGATCGCCGCGAAAAAAGTGAAGCGTGTCCCACGTTCAGCCACATACTGCGCTGCTGACGGCAACACAGTTTTTTGCTCGGTGCAACTCGGTAATGAAGCCGCCAACAAAAGCGTACCCGATCAAGTCAAAGCCACAATGCAAAAGCTCTACGCCGGCTTGGAATCGCACGGCGCAAAGCTTTCGATGGTCACGGCGAGCAACGTCTATTTAGACGACATCAAAGAATTCGCACCGATGAATCAAACCTACGCGACGTTCTTCACGAACGCACCGCCCACCCGCACCACCGTCCAACCGTTCACGCTCTCAGATCGCACACAAGGCAATCCGCCGCTGGTGCGTATTTCTGTAGTCGCAGTCAAAGAATAAAGGAGCCTCCATGAACCGACGTAAACTTCTCAAAACCGCTGCTGCGGTGGCTGTCGTTCCGACCGCTGCTGCCGCCACCACGCAACCCAAACCCGCCAAGAAAGTGCATTACAAAAGCGGCAAAAAACCTGATAAACCCGGCCTCTTCAACGGCGCGGTTTCGTACGGCAACCTGCTCTTCATCGCAGGCAAAGGCGCGCATTTCGCAGGCGACATCAAAGCCCACACGAAACACGTCCTCGACGAAATCGAAAAGGAACTCGTCAACGCCGGTTCTTCGATGGACAAGGTTTTGAAATGTAATGTGTATTTGGCGAAGGCCGAAGATTACGCGCCAATGAACGAAGCGTTTCGCGGTCGCTTCGGCGAAGAACCGCCCGTCCGCACGACGATTGCCGCCGCGTGGATTCCTGGCGATTCGTTGGTGGAAATTGATGTCATTGCGTACATTTGATGAGTAGACGGTAGACGGTAGTCGGTAGTCGGCATCCTTCGGTTTCTTTCAGAGAGTGATAATTGAAGGCAGATTCCTACCGTCTACCGTCTACCGTCTGCCGTCTACTGTCCACTGTCTACACTTTCACAACTAATTTCCCAACATTTTCCCCTGTAAATAACTTGTTCAGCGCCTGCGGAGCTTTGTCCAAGCCATCGGCTTCATCAATGCGGTATTTGATTTTGCCTTGCATCAGCCATTGACCAAGTTCATTCATCGCTTCATGCGCGCGGTTGTAATAATCCATCACGATGAAGCCTTCGACGCGGAGGCGTTTGGAAATGATGCTGAAAAAGTTGTACGGCCCCGGCACGGGCTCCGTCGAGTTGTAACCCGAAATCGCGCCGCACAACGAAATCCTGCCGTGCAAATTCATCAGGCTTAAGATGTCATCAAAAATCTTGCCGCCGACATTTTCAAAATCTACGTCAATGCCGTTCGGACAGTGTTTTTTCAGGGCTTCGCGCACGTTTTCGGTTTTGTAATTGACCGCCGCATCAAAGCCCAAATCGTCCACAATCCATTTGCACTTTTCATCGCTGCCCGCCACGCCGACGACGCGCATACCTTTGATCTTGCCGATTTGCCCGACCAGCGAACCAACCGCTCCAGCGGCTCCGGTCACCACCAACGTTTCGCCTTCTTTCGGATTCGTGATGTCGAGCAGGCCAAAATACGCAGTCAAACCGATGTGCGAAAACAGCCCCATAAATGCGGTCAACGGCACACCCGGCATATTCGGCAACGCTTGCAAACCTTGCCCGTTGCCGACGTAATAATCCTGCCAGCCGAGCAAGCCCTGCACGTGCGAGCCGACCGTAAACGCCGGATTGCGCGATTCGATGACTTCGCCAATCGCGCCGCCGCGCATCACTTCGCCAATGCCGACCGGAGGCAGGTACGAAGGCACATCCGTCACCCACACGCGATTCGTCGGATCAAGCGAGATGTATTTGTTTTGCACCAGGATTTCGCCGTCCTGCACTTCGCGCACCGGCTCTTCCGTCCAGGTAAAATCTGAGTCTTTAATTAAGCCAACGGGACGCGCCGCCAGCCGCCATTGCCGATTTGTTTTGGTAGTCATTTGAAAGGCTCCTTATTATTTTGTTGCAAGTTCCAATTTGATCTTCGCAGGAGTCTTCGCCTCACTCAAGACAGGAGCATCGTTTTTGAAGGGAATTTCGATTTGGCCTTTGTCTTCCCATTTCAGAATCACGGTGAAGTCGGATAGTGAGGTGGTCGCGTTCTTGCCGTCGAAGCCCCATAAGGCAACTTCCTGCTCCATATCGTATTGCGCAAATTTGATTTCGTCACGATGTTTTACGCCGAGTTCCGGGTCGCCGATTTCGAGCCATTCGGGGTCGGCACTGCGCACGACGATACGATGCGTGTTGCGTTTGCTGGTGCCGTATTGCAGCACACCCATAACATCTTTGCCGCGCTTCTGTTCCGGCGTTTCGGTCGCGCCCATCGTGGAATGGAACGTCACAAAGCGATCCAATGCTTCGCCGCCCGTGTTGGGGACGCTGATTTTGACGAAGTTCGTCGTGCCGGTGAAGACCTTCTGCCCGGTCAGCAGGCTGTACCACGTGAAGGCATTGGAGGCGGCACAGCAACCAAACTTGGTGACTTTGTAAAACGGATCGCTCGCTTCGGCTTCATCGGCGTCAGCTTTGATCGTCCAGGCTTTTTTCGTGGGCTTGCCTTTGCCGTACCACGCATCCACTTTCATCGCACTGTTGATGCCTTCAACCTGGCGCGAAAATTCTGAGCGAACCTCTTCCAGCAACAATAACGATCCTTCACCATCGCCCGAATAAATCGGCACATAATTGAATTTGCGATTGGTCGTCACGATGAAATCAATCCCATCGCGGCGCACGGTTTCAATCGTTGATGTCGTTGATGTCGGCGGCGGCGTGGCGGCTTTTTGGGCAAAGGCGGAGAGAACCAAACAGAGTGAAAAACAGGTGAGAGAAAAAATATTCTTGAGGTGCATGCAAATTCCTTTGGCTTTTAATGTCGCGGGGCGGTGAAAGATGACGAACCATACAAAAATAACAAAACAAACGAAAGAAAATTCTCACGGCTTTCATTTCGTCTATTTTGCTATTTCCAATGGCTCTGTAATTTCTATTTCTTCGGGATTTCGCCAAATGCGACTTCGCCGCCGATGACAGTCATCACGCATTTCGTCTTCAAAATGTCAGCTTCAGGGATTTGCATAATATCCGCCGACAGCACGGTCAAATCGGCGAGTTTCCCCACTTCAAGCGAGCCGCGCAGCTTCTCTTCAAACGCGGCGTACGCGGCCCACAACGTAAACATTTTCAGCGCATCTTCGCGTGTGACTTTTTCTTCCGGGTGCCAGCCTTCGCCGGTGAAGCCCTTTTGATCTTTGCGTGCGACGGCGGCGTAAAATTCAATCATCGGCTCGCCGCGTTCGACGGGCGCATCCGAACCACCAGCCACGATAGTTCCCTGCTTGATGAATGTTTGCCACGCATAGGCACCGTTCAATCGTTCAAGCCCGATGCGGCTTTTAGCAAAGTGCAAATCGCCAATCGCGTGCGACGGTTGCATCGAAGCGATCAGGTCTAATTTCTTAAATCTGGGAATGTCGTTGGGATGCACAATCTGAGCGTGTTCGACGCGCCAACGAGGGCTGTTGCGGTCGTATCGTTCCAGCGGCGAGACTTCTTCAAACGCGCGTGCGTACCAATCCAGAATCGTGCGATTGGCGCGGTCGCCGATGGCATGAACCTCAACCTGAATACCTTTGCGCAACGCGTCGCGCAGCATCGGAATGACCTGTTCCGGCTTTTGCGTCAGGAATCCGTTGGTGTCGTGGTCGCTGTAATTTTCCAGCAGCGCTGCGCCTTTGGAACCGAGCGCGCCATCAATGCTGACTTTGATCGTGCGCACGGTCAGGCGATGGTCGTACATCCCGACATCAGGGCCTTTGCTCAAGAGTTTTTGGGCGTCAGGGCCAGGGCCACGAATCGCTTCGTAAATGCGCAGCTTAACTTTGTTTTGCTCATACAACCGCTTGAGCATTTCGACTTCTTTCCAATCCGTGCCCGCATTTTGAATCTGCGTCCAGCCGAGTTCGACGCTGCGTTTCGCGCCTAAAATCAAGGCTTGTTCATTGTCTGCCGCAGTGGCAGCCGGCAAATGCTTTCCGACCAAACCTTGTGCGCGATCAAGCAACATCCCGTTTGGCTCTCCCGCTTTGTCTTTCATAATCTCGCCACCAAACGGTGCTTCGGTATTGCGGTCAATGCCTGCGATTTTGAAGGCGGCGGAATTTGCCACTGCGCCGTGACCGTCAGCACGCGAAAGGTAAACAGGATTGTTCGGCGCGATTCTGTCCAAGTCTGCCCGTGTCGGAAAGGCTTGCGGCGTCCAAAACGTTTCGATCCAACCGCGCCCCGTGACCCAATCGCCGGGCTTGGCTTTGTCCACGCGCGCTTTCACCTTCGTGAGGAAATCTTGTAGGCTGGTTGTCCCTTCCAGATTCAAATTCATTTCGCGGAAGCCCACGCCCGACAAGTGATAATGCGCATCGGCCATCCCCGGAACGACGGTGCGGCCTTTCAAATCCACGACCTTGACGCCTTTGACTTCGTATTTTTTGGCGTCTGCGTTGGAGCCAACAAAGATGATCTTGCCGTATTGCACAGCGATGGCTTCGGCTTTGGGTTGGCTGTCGTCAACGGTGTAAATATTGCCGTTTTTGAAGAGAATATCAGCGGGCAAAACTTTTTCTTCTTTCTGCGCGATGACAGTCATCAGCGAAAGAGAAACGACCAATAAAATCAGGGCGATGATGCGCATAGAAACTCCTTCTAGTGGTTAGCAATTCCGGTTTGTGTGCGTGTAAAGAACTATCGCAAATAAACGGTTCGTGCAACAGCGTTGACACAGCACCGACTGCCAGCGCAATATTTCTCCACGCTGCTCGCGTCTATTTCAGGAGAATCAAATCATGTCACTTGACCGTAGAACGTTCGTCCAACTTCTCGCCGCTGCACCGCTCGCTAAAGCAGCTTTGGCGGATGAATCCGATGGCGTTCCGAAATACAAAATCGTTAGCCCACACAAAATGTCTGGCGCACTTGGAATGCCTGGCCCATATCCCGGCAGAGTGGTTTCGGTGAAAGCCGCGAATTGTCTGGACACCAGCGGCGACAACTTCAACAACGACGTGATCCGCGAAATGATGAACCGTGGGATGTGCGAATTGACGAGACAAAAGCAGCCGCTTGAGGCGTGGCGACGCTTTTTTAATGCGTCCGATGTTGTCGGCATTAAGGTCAACGCGGGCGGGTATCCCTGGGTCGTTTCATCGCCGCCCATCGTCGTGGAATGTATTCGCAACTTAATCGAAGTGGGTGTGAAGCCAACGAACATTTACATCTATGAACGGTTTGAAAATCAGCTTCAGGACGTAAATTACAAACCGCATCTGCCAGAAGGTATAAACATCGTCGCCGCCGAAAGGGGCAATCGAAACACGGATCGCATCAACTACGATCCAAACGTCTATGTCGAGGCGAATTTCTTTGGCGAAGAAGATACGCGGTCGAACCTCATGAAATTGGTGTCGCAGACTGTCACCAAAATCATCAACATTCCGAACGTCAAAGATCACGGCGCAGTCGGTGCCACTGGCTGCCTGAAAAACATCGCTTACGGCAGCTTTTCCAACGTCGCGCGCACCCATCAGAACGGCGTTTCGCACACCTATTCGTTTGTCGGCACACTCGCGGCGGTCGAACCCGTAAAGTCTAAAACCGTGCTGCAAATTCTGGATGGATTGCGCGGGGTCTGGCACGGCGGGCCATTTGCGCCGACGAAAAAATATGTCTTCTATCCAAAACAAATTTTGTTCGGCACGGACCCGGTGGCAATTGACCGGTTGCTGCTCGACATTGTAGACAACGAGCGCAAGGCGCACGGCGCGATCTCAATCTGGAACCGCGACCGCAACACCTTAGATTCGGCCACACGCAAAAACCGAGATGAAGACCCGAACACTAACATCATCATCCGCGAACCCGGCCACGTCGCATACGCCGACAAGTTGGGATTGGGCATCAGCGACCTAAAAAAGATTCGGTTGAAGGAACTCAGTATTTAAAGATTATGCGCCGCGTGAGCAGTTCGCTTGCAAGAATTAACCACAGCCGAACAACAGCAAATGGTTACTGAAAAACTGTGCAGCCGCAAAGCATTCCGTGTGGGACTGGCACGCCCGCTCCCCTATCAGCTTGAGAATCTGGACAACTCCACGGCACAACTCACCTCACAAAGCACGTTATACTTGTTGCGGGTCATTACTCCCGAAGCCAAAGCGGTTCGGCTGCATTTCAAAACTCTACAATTGCCAGCCCATGCACAGTCGCTCTGGAGTTAATAGATTTCCAAATGAATTACCTTGCCCATTTGTTTTTAGCCGACAACACGCCGGAATCATTGGTCGGCGCGATGCTTGGCGACTTTGTCAAAGGTGCCGCCAAAAACAATTATTCGCCCGTGATTCAACGCAACATCGAACTGCATCGCAGTATTGATTCGTACACGGACGCACACCCAATTGTTCGTGAAAGTAAAACGGTTGTTGCGGCTGAACGGCGCAGATATGCGGGTGTCTTGCTGGACATTTTTTACGATCATTTTCTTGCCACGCATTGGCACCGCTTCAGTCCTGTTGACCTGCCAACATTCACGCAAAATGCCTACGCCGTGCTGCATCAGCATCACGCCTTGTTGCCGGAAAAATTACAGCGGATGTTGCCGTTTATGCGAGCCGAAGATTGGCTTGCGTCGTATCGGAAAGTGGAATGGGTGGATGTGACGTTGCAACGAATGTCCAGGCGATTGCGCCGGGGCGACTCCTTAGCCAGCGGGATTGCCGAATTACATACGCATTACGACCGCTTTGAGGCCGACTTTCTTGCTTTCTTTCCAGACTTGCATCGGTTTGTACAAATCCAGCCGCGCTAAAACCTCCGCTTGAAAATTTCCGGCCTGCGCAGAAATTCACGCCCGCCCATCGTCAGATTCCGCAACTTCACCTCCAACAACGCGCCGCATCGCGTGGAATACGCCTTGCTGTTTGTTGATTGTGAGAAGTTCGAGGGCTGAAGATGCGGAAAAATACTCCTCACAACTTTGCGACTCATACGTTCGTTTCTCGCACCAGCCTTAACCGAGAGTTGCTGCAATGCTTCTGGAAGAGGTGTTCTATGTTTCGTCGAAAAGCGCATCAAATTTTGGCGCTGGTGCTGGCGGGTTTGATGATTTTTGTGTACACGACCGACGCCCAGCAAACGACAACGCCACCTAAACCCGTCAACGACTCCAAACGCGTCGGGGTTGGCGTGATCTCGGCCTTTCCCAATGCCGATAAAGTGGAAGCGCATCTGAGAAATTATCTGGGGCAAATGCGCGGCATCAAATACATCCTACAACCTTCAATTCCTGAAGAGTTGTTTGAGCAATTGGCCTTGCTCACAAAAGATGGAAAGCAGATAGATTTGCTCGTCATTGCGGGACACGGCGCGGCGCAGTTTCCCAACATAAAACTCAGAACGAAAAGTGTTTTGCCCAAAGACGTAGATGTGACCTATCAGCAGGACAGTTTGAAAAAGAAGCTGCAAGAGCGCGTAGCAGCAGAGAACACGATTTGCACGCTCCGCCAAAAGCCAAAGCTGACCGAAGACGAGCAAATCGCTTTAGAGCAAGCGCAGAGTTGGCTCGAAAATACGTTGCCCGAACAAATCGAAACCTTTCGGCGCATGCTGGAAGCGTATGATCGCGCCGAAAATGCGATGGCCCCGGATGCGAAAATCTGGTTGTTGAATTGCTCGGCGGCGGCGACGCCCACAGGCCAGCAGTTCGTCAAAAATTTGGGGCGGATTTTGCTGCGAAAGCGAGGCGGCACTGTCATCGCCTCCAAGACCGACATTGATTTGATGCGCCCGCAATTCTGGGCTTCGGGCGATTTGAGCGTGGGGGAATATGGGGTGAAAGGCGATTGGGCGACGTTCTCGATTGCGGCGGAGTCAGACATCAAACCATTCCTGAATGCTTTGCCCGTCAATTTCGCGCCCGCCTGTGTTGACCTCATTACAGGCAAAACCGAAAAGACAACGCTGGCTCCGGTTGTGGCGAAAGCTGAAGATAGCAAGACGCTGAAATATCAATGGCAACTTGCGGCTCCGATTGGCAATGGCGAAACGGCTTCGTTTTCGATCAGCGATATGATGACCGCCCTCGTAAAATCGCGCGTCAAAGTCACCGATCAACGCGGCAGAGAAGGTGAAGGCATCGCGTATATTTCCGCCTGCAAATTACAGATCAAGCTCTCAACCAACGAGCCAGCGAAAGGCACAACGATTCGCGCGAACGCCGTGATTACGAATGCCTATCCGCTCCCAGCTAACGCAATCTGGAAATGGACAGGCAAAGGCGGCATCAAGCCGAAACCCGGCGGCAAAGAAATTGTCGAAGTTGCTGTGGAAGGTGATGGCGAACTGGAATTGCAATTGGAACGACCGGACGAACCGAATCCGCCGCGCTTGTTGGCGATGGCGAAAGTGCCGATCAAAGCGATTGACCTGACGCTGGGGCTGAGTGTTCCAGCGGAAGTGATGGAAACGGATATCTTCTCGGCCTCGGTGAATGTTCCCGCCGCTGCACATCAAAAAGCCAAAGACGGGAAAGTGACGGCGAGTTGGAGTCCGGTCACAGTTGGCCCGCCAGATGCGTTGACAGCACAATTGCAATTTCTGAAGGTCGAAAAAGACAAGCCCGCATTTGTGTTTGTGAACCTGAACACCGGAGAGCACGCTGACAAACCTGTTGTCGTCAAGCCTGCGAAATTTGCGGGCAGCGCGGCGGGCAGTTGGAATGTACAGGGAACACCCGGCAGAACGATTGCGCTGGAGCGCACTCCGGCCAAGATTGAGCAGCACATCAACTTCAACGGCCCCGCGATTGCGCGCGCTTCAGTCGGCGGCAAAGTCGAAGCGTGGTTGGGGCAATTGGAGCATTATTATGGCGAAGTCAATGCCCCTGATCCGGCGCGCGTGGACAAACAATTGCGCGAAAAACTGCAAAACGAAAAAGGCGAATTGAAAGCGTTGGCGATGGGCGATTTCAAAGGCTACATCGTCGAAACCAAACCCGTCTTTTCGCGCGGCAGTTGGAGCGAGGCAGGCTTCCGCGAGTGCGGCGTCGGCGCGTACGGACACGGCTTTGCGACGAAAGGCTGGGCATTGATCGAAGTGCGCTACAACATTTCCGGCAGCGGTTGGTTTGATAATCGCTTCCAGAGTTTTATGGAAGCGCAGGCCGCAGCAGGACAGGCAGAAGCTCGCGCGATTGTGAGTTCGCTGAAGCTGACGCCGACGGGCGAGATCACAAAAACGCCGTACACCGGCCCCAGTTTGAATGTCACTCTGCCCGCAGAAAAAAATGCTGAACCGACACCACCGAAACCGGCACCCCCAACGACACCGAAACCGACAACACCAACGACGCCGAAGCCTACAACGCCTGCAACGCCGCCGCCTGTCACGGGCGGAGAAGCGGCAGCCAAGAGCGATGCGTTGCTCAAAGAAGGCACGGCGTTGCACGATCAGAAAAAATATACCGAAGCGATTTCTTCGTTCACGAAAGCCCTCACGTTCACACCAAATTCTGCTGAGGCGTATCGTCGTCGTGCGATGTCCAAACGCGAGTTGAAAGACTTTGCGGGGGCCATCGCCGACTTCAGCAAAGCGATTGCGATTGACCCGAACAATGCGCGTTCGTATGCTGGACGCGGTTTGGCGAAAGAACGAAGCGGCGATGTGAACGGCGCGGTGAGCGATTACACGCGCGCGATTCAAATAGACCCGCGTTACGAAAATGCCTATTTCTATCGCGCACTGGTTCGCTACGATCAGAAAGACTATCGCGGTGCATTGGCGGATTACGAACAAGTGGTCGCGCTGAACCCAAAGAATGCAGGAGCCTGGAACAATCGTGGCTCGGCGAAAGAAAAACTGGGTGATGTGGCGGGCGCGCTCCGCGATTACGAACAGGCGGTTGCACTTGATCCCAATAACGAAGTCGCGCGGCGCAATGTCGAGCGGTTACGGGCTGCGGCAGGCAACACGAGCGGAAGCAAGAAAGACAGCGGGCTAATTGACCTGGGCGGGACGCAATGGAATTGGTCTGATCCGAAAGCAGACGCTGTTTACGCTCTGTCTGGCAATGAGCTGACGATCACTGCGCCGAACGGGAATGATCTTTGGTATCAGTACAACGTAGACGCGCCTCGACTGGTCAAGCGCGTCAATGGCAACTTCGTCGTGCAGGTTCGCGTGCGCGGCGAATTTCGTGACAACTACAACGGTGCAGGCTTGGTGGTGTATGCCGGAAGGGATGCGGTGATTCGCTTCGAGCGCGGCAATCAAGGCGTGGATGGCGGGCCGCGCGTTTGGATTCTGGGCTACCAAAATCAACGCGAAATTGGCCGTCAGCATATTCCCTTCACAGCGAACGACGTGTATCTGAAACTGGAACGAAGCGGCAATCAATTTACCGGCTCTGTCAGCAGCAACGGCGCGAATTGGACGAAAGTCGGAACGTTAAGCGCGACATTCCCTGCCACGGTGGATGCTGGCTTGGCATTAGTCAATCAGCACAATAACAACACCTTGCGCGCCACCTTTTCGGAGTTGGAATTGACGGAAGTGACAGGAACTGCTGCGCCGACAATGCCAACGGCAACCATTGGCGGCAGGACGACCTGGGGCACGATTTATCAGCCGAATTCCAAAGGCGATCCGTTTGCGGGGGGCAGTTGGACGAATGCGCGCAGCAGTTCTGATTGGCTGCAACGCGATTTCGATAGCTTGTACAGCATCACGGAAATTCGCATCGCTACGGCGGGAACTGATGTGACAACGAAGGGCGGTCGCCTCGTACTCAAGCTGCAATTGGCGGATGGACAATGGGTGACGGTGGATGAACTGCGCGAAACAAATATTAATCTGGAAAAACTCTCGTTCGGTGGCCTCGGCCATTCGATTCCGACTTATCGCAAAGTCTTGCCCACACCCATCACCGCAAAAGCGTTTCGCTTGGAGTTGTATGGCAACGGATGGTTCAGTGCCAGCGACATCAAGCTGATCGGGAAGCGATTGTGATGATTGGCTACTCGTTTCTGCACAAGTGAGGAAGCGTAATTTTGTCCCGAAGGGACAGCGGAAATTAGCCAGGGGTGAAGCGCTGATGCGCGAAACCCCTGGAACTGGTTACTCGTATGTAAGCCCCGGATGGGGCGATAGACGTAGCGTTCGTCTGTCGCCCCATCCGGGGCTGATATTTCATGGCGGCTATCCGGGGATTCCCGCGCAGTATGCGCGTCATCCCCGGCTAATTTCCGCTGTGCCTCCGGCACAAATGATTTGTGTAGAAACGAATGGCTTGTATTTCCAGACATTTCGCGTCACTCTGCCCGCAAGATGCCGAGCGGTTTCTTAATCATCACATCCCAGCTTGAAACAACGCCGATCACCGTGACCAGCAACAACGTCAAGGCGACGCCGATGAAGTTGATCGAAGGCGTGAACGACCAGCCGATTTCGAGGCCGTATTTACTGACCGACCAGCTCAAAAGAATTGCAGCAGCGGAGCCGATCAATCCCGCCAATAACCCGATCACGCCGTATTCAATCAACGTAATCGTGACAATCAATTTGCGTTTCGCGCCCAAAGTTTTCAGGATGGCCGATTCATACAGCCGATGATATTTCGTCATTGCAATCGAACCGATCAGAATCAACAACCCGCTCAAAAACACAAAGCCGCCCACGAATGTCACGGCGGTCGAAACTGTGTCAATGACCTTCGATGCCGCTTCCAAAATGTCGCGCACATCAATCACCGAAATGTTGCCGAAGCGTTCGAGCAAGGTGCGTTGGAATTGCACGCGCGCGTCTCCGGGCGGCGGCGCTTTGACGGCGGTGATGAGCATTTGTTGCGGAAGCGCGTCCAGCGCGCCGGGGCGAAAGACGATGAAGAAACCGATGCGCGCGCTTTTCCAATCTACGCGGCGCACGCTGGTGACTTTGGCCGTGACGCGCGAGCCTGCAAAATCGAAGGTCATCGAATCGCCGAGATTGAGGTTCAATTCTTTTTGGACAATTTCTTCAATCGAAATTTCGGGCTGCGCTGCTGATGTCGAATCCCAGTACTTCCCCGCAATAACTTGCTCATTTGGATCAACGTAGTTGCGATACGTGCAAACGTAATCGCGCATCAACATACCTCTATTCTGGCCGCGATTCTGGCCCTGATTTTGACCTTGTCCCTGTTCGCGTTTTTGGTCTTTGTCCTCTGTATTGGGATTGATGGCTTGGCCGTTGATTTCGGCAATGCGGGCGCGCAAGGTGGGAATCAGTTCGGGCTTGGTGCCGAGTTGTTGCGTGAGCAATTCATTCACGGCTTCGCGCTGTTTGGGCTGAATGTCAATCAGGTACATGTCGGGCGCGTTTGCGCTCAAATTCAAACTGAATTCGTCGAGCAAATTCGATTGCATCAGCCGCACCGAAATGATGAAAAACGCGCCGAGTCCGACCGCCAGCAAAATCACTTTGGTTTGATTGCCGGGGCGATAGAGGCTGTTGATGCCTTGTCGCAGGACGAACGAATTGACGTGTCGCAACTGCTTCACGAAGCGAATCAACAACGTTCCAGCCAGGTTGAGAATAAACGCCGTCGCCGCAAGTCCGGCCAAAAAGATCGCGCCGATTTTCAGCGATCCTGCCTGCCATCCGGCCAGCGCGAGCAAGCCTGCGATCACGATTGCGCCGATGCCAATTTTCAGCGGATCAAACCAGCGACCTTTGACCATTTCTGTCGAACGCAGCACCAGAATCGGTTTGATGTTGCGAATCTCCAATAACGGCAGGGCTGCGAATAACAACGCGATCAAAATGCCGATGCCGAAACCTTGCAAAATCGCAGGCCACGTCAATCCGATTTCAATGCCGGGCGGAATGCGATCCGCTAAATAGCGCGGCAGAATAATCATCACGATTTTTGAAATCGCCAAACCCATCGCGCTGCCAATCACACCGAGCGTCATCACCTGCGCAAGGTATGTTCCGAGCACGCGCGAGTTTCTGCCGCCCAGACATTTCAGCACCGCGACCGTTTTCATCTTTTGCTGAATGAACACGCGCGTCACGCTGGAAATGCCGATGCCGCCGAGCACCAGAATAATCAGGCCGATCAGGCTCAGGAAGTTTTCGACCTGGGTGAACGATTCAGCCACACGGTTTTCGGCATCGCGGTACGACCGCACGCTGATCGTTGGCTGTGCTTTCAATTCTTCCTTCATTTGCTTCGTGACCGCTTCGGCCTGCCCCGCTTGCGTTTTGAGTTGCACGCGATACCGCACGCGTGAACCGAAGCCCGTCAATCCGGCGGCGATCACATCGTCATACGCCGCAAACACGCGCGGGCCAAAGCTGAAGGCGTTCAGGGTGTTGCCCGGTTCCTGTTCGACGACGCCGCGAATCGTGAATTCCAGTTTTCCGATTTTGACTTTGTCGCCGACGTTGACGCCGAGCTGTTGCAGCAACGCCGGGCGCACGACAATACCGCGATCTTTCAGAAACGACGCGTCGTAGCGTTGCCCGCCGCCCAAAATCATTTCGCCGTAAAACGGAAACGACGCCTGCACCCCACGCAACTCCACCTGTTTCGGTGCGACAGACGTGTTGTTCAGCGCGCTGACCATCGTCGGCATCTCCAACGAATCCGCGTGGTCAGTCACCAACGGCGATTGGTAGTATTTGTCCAATACCGCTTTCGCTTCGTTGTTGAAGGCGTTGCCGGACGTAATTTGCACGTCGGCAGTCAACAACGCCTGCGCCTGCTCGGACACCGACGCGCGAATGTTTTGCACGATGGAACGCAAACTGACGATGGAGCCGACGCCGATGGCGATGCACAAAAAGAAAAACAACAGCCGATGCCACGAAGCACGAATTTCACGATAAGCCATGCGCAGAATGAATTTCATAGTAGCAGCATCATAGCGGATTTACGCCGCGTGGCGTAGGCGGTTTTTGCAAATTGCGGTAAACTCTTCGCGCCAGAAAGGAGTTCTATAATTTTTAAGAAAAGGAATTTCCGACACTGTCCCATAGGGACACCTGACAGTAGCCCAGCGATTCATCGCTGGGAAAGAAGCGAAAAACCAGCGCGTCCCAGCGGGACGCTTGAAGGTTAAAAAATCAGGATTTTCAACCGTCCCGCTGGGACGGAAGGCTCATCGCCGCTGTCCCGGCAATCAATTGCCGGGCTACTATCAAACGTCCCGCCGGGACGAAATCGGAACATCATTTTCTTGATTTCTTTAGTAATGGTTGCGAATCTGAAAAATCTTCCCCGTCACTATTACACACTGGAAGAATACTTCGCGCTCGAAAAGGCGAGTGACGCTCGCTTCGAATACTGGGATGGTGACATCGTTTGTATGAGCGGTGGGACGCCGAAGCATTATGTCTTAACCAGTAACATTCATCTTAAAATTGGTTCACAGCTAATAGGGAAAAAATGTCAGGCTTATACTGAGGGCATTCCTATTAAGACGCCCAAATTACCGCCCTATCGCTATGCGGATATGAGCGTTGTTTGCGGCGAGAGTCGGTTTGAAAATATGCGGGGAATCCATGCCCTGGTGAACTCGCTGTTCGTGGTTGAGGTTGTAACGTCGGGGACATGGGTAACAAATTTGAGAAGAGACAGGGGTTACACGCTTTTACGACGTAACCGCCCCAGATCATCCTCGATGCGGAGTTGCTCGGCAAGTAAACGGCCCAGTTTTTTCGGGCCAAGCCAAACATCCCATTCGTTGTGGAGGATCTCTTCCAGCCCGACGTGCAGCCCGGCACAGGTCGTCGTGACCGCTACCCATTGGCTGTTCCAGCGAATGCCGCCATTCTTGCTGACGAGCCGTGTCACGAAATGCGTGGGATACGTGAAGGCCGGTACGATGGGCGGCAGTGGTCTTTCTGAAGGGTGATAGAGCGACGCCGGGGTTTGTAAGCCAATGCCTTGATGCGGACGCACTTCGTTGTACTCCTGCTGAAAGAGGTCAAAGAGGCGCTGTTGATCCGTGAGATGCGCACCGACAGGCTCGGTGGTTTCGGCCTTGAGTACGCGGTGCATCCGTTCGTGCTGCCCGTTCTGCTGGGGCTTACCCGGTTCAATGAGATCGGGCTGGATACCGAGTTGCAACCACCAGACGGAGAGCCTGGAGAGACGGCCCAGCGCACACGACGCAAACGGGACGCCGTTGTCGGAGCGAATCGCCTGTGGCAAACCATAATGCTGGAAGAGATCGGTAAAGACCGCTTGTGTTTCTTGCGAGCTGATGCGCGGCATCGCGTGGCAGGCCAGCAGATAACGCGAGTAACGATCCGTAATGGTGAGCGGGTAACAATACTTGCCATCGCGCGTCAGGAATTGTCCTTTGAAATCCACGCACCAGAGTTGATTGGGCGCGGTTGCTTGTAAAGTGGGTGGGCCGGGATGGCCGCGTTTGCGTGTGCCGACGCGCTGCCGAATGAGTCCCTCCCGTGACAACAGGTCACACACGGTGCGACGCGAAGGCCAGGCCACCGTTGCCTCTTGTGCTTTGAGCAGGGCCAGGAGTTTGTCGGCACCCCAAGTCGGATGACGTCGCCGCGCCTCCAGCAGCGCCTGGCGCAGCGTTTCGGAGGTTTGTGCCGGCGAGTGATGAGGACGGCGGGAGCGATCATTGAGACCGCTTGCGCCTTCTTGTTGATAACGTGCGATCCATTTGTAAGCGGTTTTGCGACTGATGTCGTAGCGAACACAGAGTTCGGTAAGCGAGAGCGCCTGCCGCAGATAATCGGCGATGAACTGAGTTTTGCGATCCATAGGTGAAATTGAACTCCAAGGCATAAGCCACCTCCTTTGCTGGTGCTTTATGCCCGAAAAGTGTTACCTATGTCTCCTCTCAGTTTTGTCACCCATGTCTAGTGACTGTACCACTTTGTGTGAATAATTTTATGACAGAAACATTTAATACAAATGCAGAGAAATATTTGTATTCAAGAAATCACTTCAGAAAAGTGGCACAAGATGAATTCCTGAGATTTAACGAGCACATGAATGATCTTGTTGCTTCGGTGAATGAGCTAGTAAGTAGCATGACACTTTTCACATCAGGTAAGTCTCTGACTGCTATTCCAAACGGTCTTTATCTTGGTGATTTAATGGTGTCCTTCTGTCGTTCTCACTTCATTTCAACAGACTTGACGTTAGGTGGTGAGCTTATAGAGGCAGTAACTATTATCAGAAAACAAATGGAATTACTTAGCCGCCTTAATGAACTCAGGAACGGGCTAGATATTAATAAGCTTCTTCGCAGAACGCCTAATCTAAAACATCTAAAGACGAATTTGAATAGATTATATTCTGATTATTCCGAGATCGCGCATTCATCAAGCCCACAGCCCTTACAATTGCTAGAGCCTGTAATTAACTTTTAGTTGAGTAACTCAACTAGCTTTTTGACAAAGAGAATCGCAAAGGCAACGTAGTG
>JAEUQN010000107.1 GCA_016789725.1 Blastocatellia bacterium
GTGATGAAGAGGTTACCTCGTTCCTGAATTCCGTTTGTCGTTGGACGTAGGACCTCACTATGCGCCGGGATACTTGAGGAATGCATTCGGAACAGGGAAATCCGCCTGTCCGACCTCCTAGATTCGCATCTATTTTGTTTCTCCGTGTCCGTTTTGGACCAAGCCAATAACCCACGTAGGCTTGTTCTACATAACGACGCTTTGGCGTGAGTTCGTCTGCCTATCCATATCCAACTCTGCTCGGCGGGATTTCTTGTTGGGTTCAAGATTACCGCCTTTCATTCCCGCTGCACGGATTGAGGATCAGTCGCTACCGTGGGGAAAGTGCATCACCCCTGCATCAAGGGGATAGGAATTGCACCTATACGAAATTCAAGTTTCAAAGACCATCGAGTCTTTGCTCCTAATCCCTGACCTTGTGAGGTCATTTCTAGGAGTCGAGTCGCACTATTTCATTATTGTCCAGTAACCATATTAGAAGATTAAATACACCCGTTGTAACTTCCTGAAACATACAGAGTAGTCGTTCCACCTATGGAGAGTTTATGTCTCAAAGCGAACCCTGTTTTCCTCGAGCGAGAGTCCATGATCTTGTTACACAGGAACTACCCGATGAAGTACTGATTTACGATTTACAAAACCATAAAGCTCATTGTCTAAATCTGATCGCTGCTACAGTGTGGCAGCACTGCGATGGCGAATCGTCTATTCTGGAAATAGCCACGCGCACTAGTCAAAGCCTGAATCAAAAGTTAGGCGCAACAATTGTGTGGCAGGCTATTGAAGAACTTGGCAAAGCGAGTCTACTGGAAGAACCGATGAAACGTCCCCCTGAAATCTCACGCTTCGGACGACGTGAAGCCATCCGAAAATTGGGCGGCGGCTCAATCGCTGTGCCTATTGTGATGTCTATTGTTGCCCCAACAGCACTGGCAGGATGTACCTTCCCAAATGATCAGCCTTTTTATTCACTATGCTGTACGGATGCGCAGTGCAGCCCGGGGCTGTCATGTTGTTCTAATTTTCTTTCAAGTGAAACAAGATGCCGTTTCCCCTCTGGCCATAGCTGTGGAAGTGGGTTTGACTGTTGTTCGGGGAATTGCCTATTCAACAGTTTTTTAGGCTACTCTATATGCCTATAAAGACGACGCCAACCATTCCAACCTCCGATGCTCCGCGAGTAAATTAGGAGGCAATTCCGTCACATTCGCACAGTGTTGCATCGCGGGAAACAGCATGTCCCCCTCGGCCCGAAAATTTGGCCTGAGATCGCTGGCAAAAAAACGCACGACATTTTCGGGTTGGTTTCGTAGCCAGGCCGGATCATCCTGCTGCGCCACCAGCCCGCGATGCACGCGTAGGCAAAGCAGCAGCGCATAATAATATTCGCGCGAGAGCAGAATCAGACTTTCGTGGCGGCGGGCGGATTTCATCGGTTCGTTGTTTGAGAAGAAGGCAACATTTGCGCATCCAATCGCAGTCCGCGACGTGCGGCCATCTCGTGCGCGAGCGCGTGGATTTCATCGGGCTTCAGGATTCTTCCCGCCAGCGGAAAAATTTCGGCGTCTTCGATGGCAATATGTCGCTGATAAAGAGTGTGGAGAAGTTCCAAGACTTCCGTCAATGCCTGCCCATCTTCACACCGCAAACATCCATCCGCCAACCATCGGCTGCCCAGCGCCTCAACGGTTTGATGCCCAGCATCGGCTACCGCGTGATCTTGATGCAACTCATCCAGCCGCATCACCACCTGCTGTCCTCGTGCATCTGATGATTGGCGCAAGCGCGGAAACAGCGATTCTTCTTCATCGCGCGTGTGTTTCGGTGCGCCGTCGTGGAAGTAGCGTAACGCCGTCGTGAAAGCCGTACGATATTCTTCACTCAACTCTCTGCCTCGTACCTTTTGGGTTACGGTCAGCAGGACCTGGAGAAACCGCTCAATGCGGCGATGGCAATCGCTGAGCATGCCCAGCGGATTGGCATAATCACTTTCCAATTTGCTACCAATAGTAATCGCCATTGCAATGCTTTCCTTTCTATCAAAGTTGAATCCAGCAAAAGCGTAATAGAGGTTTGTCCTTGCTGACGATGATTTATGTCACAGCAGTTGTTTGGGCCTCCGCCTCTTACATCCAGCAGCCATCCGCTTTATTTTAGGAGCCGGTCAAGATGGAACATTCTGAAAAAATTTTCATCGTCCCTTCATTTGCCTTTAATCCCATCTTGTTAAGCTTTCGAGGAGTGAATTTCATGCGATTGTTACTGGTAGAAGACGAAGCCAAAGTCGCCCGTTTTATCCAGCGTGGATTGGAAGCCGAACGCTTTGCTGTAGATGTGGCAACGGACGGGAGGCGAGCAGCGGAATGGGCGCAGACGTATGACTACGACCTAATTATCCTTGATCTTATGCTGCCGGGACTCAGCGGCACGGAAGTCTTACGAATGTTACGCCAACGCAATAACCACGCCCCCGTGCTGGTGCTGACGGCGCGCGACGCGTTGGAAGACAAAGTTACTCACTTTGAACTGGGCGCAGATGATTACCTGACTAAGCCCTTCGCGTTTGCGGAACTGCTCGTACGAGTCAAAGCGTTGCTGCGGCGTGGCGTGGGCAATCAGATGGGTGGGCGCTCTCAGGTGCTGCAGGTGGCTGATCTGGAACTCGACCGACTGACCCAACAAATCCGGCGCGCGGGGCAACGGGTTGAACTGACAGGCAAGGAATATGCGCTGCTCGAATATCTGATGCTCAATGCCGGGCGGGTGCTTTCGCGCACGATGATTGTGGAGCATGTCTGGGATCAAAGCTTTGATGGGGCAACGAATATTGTTGATGTGTACGTTCGTCACTTGCGCAACAAAATTGACGAAGGCCACGCGCAAAAGCTGATCCGCACTGTGCGCGGAGTTGGCTATGGAATTAGCGGCGAGGAGGAGGCATGAATCCGCGCTCAATTCGCTTCCGGCTGACGGCTTGGTATGCGGGGCTGTTGGCACTGGTGTTGCTTCTCTTTGGAGGCTCAACGTGGTTTGGGCTGGCACATTACCTGAACCGGTCGCTCACCGATTCGCTCGCACGGCAGGCGCAGCAGATTGGCGAAAATTTTCTGCTCGACGTGCAGACGAGCGGCGAACGGTATGTGGTAGATGAAATCGTCGAGCATTACGCACCGGAGCAGAACGATCACTTTGTGCGCGTGACACGCGGCGATGGCAGCACGTTGTATGTTTCCGGCATGCCGCATAGTAAAGGGTTCGATCCTGCCCAAGTTTCCACCGCGCCGCGCCAGCTTCTTCAGGCCGGAACGCGCGAGGAACATTTGCCGAACGGCGGCGAATTACTTATCTACAGCCTGCCGTTTACCGCGCGGGACGGCAGATCCTTCGTAATCGAGAGTGGTGCGCCTTACGACTCCATTGAAAATGTCTTGCGCGGTTTGTTGCTGACGCTGGGCATTAGCTTGCCCCTGCTGATCGCGCTGGCAGCAGCAGGCGGGTACTGGATTATGCGGCGGACACTGCGCCCGCTGGATGAAATCACGAGCGGGGCAGAGCGCATCACGTCACGCAACTTGGGAGAACGGCTGCCGGTCGCACATTCCGGGGATGAGGTGGAACGGCTAGCCTTTGCGCTGAATCGGATGATCGCGCGGTTGGACGAGTCGTTTCAATATATCCGGCGCTTCACGGCGGATGCCTCGCATGAATTGCGCACGCCATTGACGGCGCTACGGGGCGAACTGGAAGCCATTGCGCAGCGCCCCCGCCTGGAAGATGACCTCCAAGACACGCTGGGCAGCTCACTGGAAGAAACAGCGCGGCTCTCCCGCATTGTGGAGGGATTGTTGGCGATCTCCAGATATGACGCGGGAGAAGCGCAGATGGAGCAAGTTCGCTTCGATCTGTCCGAAGTGACGCTCTCGACCGTAGGGCAAATGCGGTTGCTCGCGGAAGACCGCAATATCACGCTCCAATGCGAGACCAACGGCGAGGTCACGATTACAGGCGACCGTGCCCGCGTCAAGCAAGTCATCGTGAATTTGGTAGACAACGCCATCAAATACACACCGGAAGGCGGCGCAGTCCAAGTGATGGTTGGCGCTGAAATCCAGCACGCTGTGCTGCAAGTTAAAGACAATGGGACAGGCATTCCGACCGATGCGCTGCCCCATCTGTTCGAGCGGTTTTACCGCGTAGACAAGGCGCGCTCACGGCAAATGGGCGGTGCAGGATTGGGGCTGGCCATCGTCAAATCCATTGTGACAGCGCACGGCGGGCAAGTGACTGTCACCAGCACCGAAGGCAAAGGCAGTCAGTTTCGTGTTGCCTTGCCACTCTCCGATGAAACGCTGGAACGGAAAACGGGATGAAGAAAAATCTATTCAGCATTATTGTCCGCGCTCTCCTAAGTGGTATTTGGCTGCTTACGTCAGTGACTGGACAAACGCGGCCTCAAGATGTAGTACGGCGCACGGCCACACAAGAGCTTTCCGTCAAGGTGACGACCGAAATTGTGAACCTGCTGGTGACAGTAACGGATCGCCGGAATGTGGCGGTCGCGGGATTGGAGCCGCAGCATTTTCAAGTGTACGAAGACAATGTGCAGCGGCGGATTGAATATTTTCAGTGTGTAGACGAGCCATTGAGCATCGGGATTATCTATGATCTGTCGGGCAGCATGAAAAAGAAGTTAGCTGGCTCTCGTGAAGCGGTGAACGCCTTTATGCAAGCATCGCATCCAGACGATGACTTCTTCCTGTTGGGCTTTAACCAGCGATGCAATTTGCTGGCGGATTTTGCGGATGCCGATGCGATTACCGCGCGGCTGCGAACAAGCCAGGCGGAAGGAAGCACAGCATTGTATGACGCGGTGTATCTGGGCATCGAGAAACTCCGCGTCGGTCGCCACGCCAAACGCGCGCTGCTGATTGTTTCCGATGGAGCCGACAACGCTTCCCGCTTCAGTCGCGGCGAATTGTATCAACGGCTCCGAGAGGAAAATATTCTGGTCTATTGCCTGGGATACAAGATGTGGCTGGGAGAGGATTGTGACTGGGAGCGTAACACATTGGAAGACCTGGCCAGAATGACTGGGGGCGGGGCGTTTTTCCCCGACTCTGCCGCCGAGTTAGAGCAAGCGGTTTCCACGATTGCGCTCGAATTACGTCAGCAGTACAGCCTCGCCTACACGGCTCGTGCAGGCGACCACGACAAACAATGGCGGCACATCAAAGTGCGTGTGATCCCGCCGACAAGAGGACTAAAACTACGTGTCCGCGCCCGCGAAGGCTATTACGCAACCATAGGCACTAACCAATGAATTCATCAAAAACAAACCAGAAAGAGGGAACCATGAACCAGATCACGAGACGAGAAGCAATGGAAACGATCATCACCGGCAGCGCAGGACTGACGCTGGCAACAACGATCCCCGCAGCGGCGCAGACCACCGCTCCGGCTGCCGCAAAAGTTTTCAGCGGACAGCATCAGCCGAAGCCGCTGCCGTTTGATCCGACCAAGCTCAAAGGGCTATCAGAAAAGCTCATTCGCTCGCATCACGAAAACAACTACGCGGGCGCGGTCAAGGCGCTCAATGCGGTCGAGCAGCGGCTGGCAGCGATGCTGAGCGAGAAGGAATTGCCCGCCTACGTCTACGGCGATCTCAAGCGCGAAGAGTTGGTGCGCACGGGTTCGGTCGTGTTGCACGAAATCTATTTCGGCAACCTCGGCGGCGACGGTAAAGCGGCGGGCGATGTGCTGAATGCCATCAAGCAAACGTGGGGCAGCTATGAGCAGTGGGAAGCTGAATTCAAACGCACGGGCAATGCGCTCGGTGGTGGTTCCGGTTGGGTGATTTTCGCGCACAATTTTCAGACGGGCGAACTGCACAATTACTGGTCGTGGGATCACATGCACAATGCGCCGTTTTCGCGTCCGCTGTTGGCGCTCGATATGTATGAGCATTCGTATCACATGGATTACGGCGCAGCAGCGGCGAAGTATGTGGATGCGTTTATGCAGAACGTCAACTGGGAAGAGGTCAATCGCCGCTTCACGAGCGCGCAAAAAGCAGCGGCCTTGCTGCGAGGATAACTTCGCTTGAAGCATCACCCCCTTCATTGGCTAACGACAATTGTAGTGCCGCTCCTGCTCCTGTTGCAGGTGCAAGCCAACACGCCGAACGGCAAGCGCCTTTTGGTTGAGCCGCTCAATGGCAAGATCGCGCTGGACGGCGTGTTGGATGAACCGGGTTGGGCGCAGGCTCCGCTGCTCGGCGAGATTCAGCAACGCGAACCGAAGCCAGAGAGCGCCGCCTCGGAACGCACGGAAGTGCGCGTGCTCAAAGACAAAGACACGTTGTACATCGGCGTGCTGTGTTATGACGCGGAACCAAACAAAGTCGTCGGCACACAGATGGCGCGCGATGCTTCGCTCGAAATTGACGACAGTGTCGCCATCCTGCTCGACACCTTTCACGACCGGCGCAATGCGTTTTACTTTGCTACCAATCCGGCGGGCGCGTTGGTAGATGGCTTGATTGTCGAGAATCAGCGCACCATCAATTTCAACTGGAATGCGATTTGGAATGTACGGGCGAAGCGAACGGCGCAAGGGTGGAGCGCAGAATTTGCGATTCCTTTCAAGAGCTTGAGTTTCAATCCGGGACAGGATGTGTGGGGCTTCAATTTCTCGCGCGTCATCGTGCGCAAGATTGAGGAAGACCGTTGGGCCACGCCGCGCCTGGATGTCGAATTCACGCAGGTGTCGGAAGCCGGCGAACTCACGGGTTTTGCAGAAATCGAACAGGGACGCGGGCTGGATGTTCGTCCGTTCGCAGTCGGGCGCTGGATTCGTGATGAGCGCGGCAACAATCGTTTTGAAGGCGATGTGGGCGGCGACATTTTCTACAATATCACGCCAGGCTTGCGGCTGACTTCGACCATCAACACCGACTTTGCCGAGACCGAAGTGGACAACCGGCAAATCAATTTGACGCGCTTTCCGCTCTTCTTTCCTGAGAAGCGCGCCTTCTTTCTGGAAAACGCAGGCGTGTTTGATTTCGGACGTTCCGTCGTGCGCGGTGAGGAAATGATTCCGTTTTTCAGCCGTCGCATCGGTTTGCTCGACGGAGTGGAAGTGCCGATTTTCGCGGGGACAAAACTCACCGGCAAAGCGGGCAAGTTCGACATCGGTGCGCTGGCGATTCGCACGCAGCAGACGCCGTTCACGGACGCCAAAAACTATTTCGTCGGACGCTTCAAGCGCAATCTCTTCAAGCAATCGTTCATCGGCGGCATGTACACCGAAGGCGATCCGGTTAATCAGAAATCAAGTCGTACATTCGGCGCAGATATGCGGCTGGCGACGGCGAACTTTCTCGGCAGCAATCGCAATTTCGCAGTGGATGCTTACGCCATGAAAACCACGCGCGCCGACCCGAATGGAAACAGATTGACGGGCGATGACACGACGTTCGGCGTGATTGCCAGTTATCCGAATGATCGCTGGTGGGGCTATGCGGAATACCGGCACGTGGGCAAAGATTTCAGCCCGGCGCTCGGCTTTGTGCAACGCCGCGCGATAGACAAATTCAGCGTGCGCACCGAATTCAATCCGCGCCCGAAAAAGTTTCTTAACGTGCGTCAGATGTTCAATGAATTTTCCTTCACTGCCTACCGCCGCAACGATCTGGGCAAGATCGAAAGCTGGCGCTTGTTCACTGCGCCTGTGAACTGGGAGTTCAATACGGGCGACCGCGTCGAATGGAATTGGGTTCCCACGTTTGAACGGCTCTTCGTGCCGTTTCAAATTGCCGAAAAGGTAAAATTGCCAGCCGGTGATTATCGTTTCACGCGCTATCGCGCCGAGCTTGATACGGCGGACAAACGCCCGTGGAAACTGTTTGCAACGTGGTGGTTTGGCAGTTACTTCTCTGGTCATGCAGACGAGACTTCCGTGCAATTGCTCTTCAAACTCGCGCCGCACTTTCAGGCGGGCGTGACGGTCAATCAAACCGTTGCGCGCTTGCCACAAGGGAACTTCGTCGCGCGGATTTGGGCGTTGCGAGCCGATTATGCGTTCTCGCCGTTTTTCACGGTGGCGAATTTTATTCAGTACGACAACGAATCGCGCAACGTCGGGTTGCAAAGCCGTCTGCGCTGGATTCTCAAACCGGGCAACGATCTGTTTCTGGTCTTCAATCAGGGCTGGGAGCAAGAGTTCGGCGGGCTGACTTTTCGCAGAGTGGGCACGCGCGTGACGGGAAAAGTGCAGTACACATTTCGTTTCTAATTCAAATTAGGAGTCTATATGCGATTTTTACGATGGGGTTTGATAACCGTAATGATTGCGTTGGCGGCGCTTCCGTCCTACAGCCAAAAAGTGGCGAACGAAAAGACGCCAACGATTCTTTTCATCTGTGAACACGGCGCGGCCAAAAGCGTGATCGCGGCAGCATACTTCGACAAGCTGGCACAAGAACGCAAGCTGAAGTACCGCGCCGTTTTTCGCGGCACCAACCCTGATGCGGCAATTGCTCCCGTCGCAGAAAAAGGTCTCGCCCAAGACGGTCTGAAGACGCAAGGGTGGAAGCCGCAATTGGTCACGAAAAAGGACATGGACGCGGCGGCGGCGATTGTCACACTCGGCTGTGCTCTACCCGGCAAAGAGGCGGTTGCCGAAAAAGTCGCTGCCTGGGAAGGCGTGCCATCACCCAGCGAAAACTATCAGGCCGCACGCGATGACATCGTGAAAAGAGTGCAAAGCCTGGTGGACGAACTGGCAAAGAAGGAGTCGCAACCGAAAGGGAAAAAGAAAGCCAAACGCTAACGCTCACTCATAAGTTGCCATCTAAATTTGAAGGGAAGATGTGATGAAAGCTGCTCCCATCGTGACCTGGATTGCGCTGCTGATGTTGGCGGTCACAGCGATCACGGCGCAGACCAAAATCAACTTCGACAAGGACAAGATCGGAGTGCCACCCACGCACTTCACGACGGCGCTAACGGGGCAAGGCAAACCGGGCGTCTGGATCGTGATGGCAGACAGTGCGCAGGGCAACGTGTTGGCGCAGATGGATGCTGACGCGACGGGGTATCGCTTCCCCCTTTGTGTTTACGAAAAGCTGGTGGTGAAAAACGCCGACCTCAGCGTGAAGTTCAAAACTGTTTCCGGCGAGAAAGATCAGGTAGCAGGTCTGCTCTGGCGCTATCGTGACAAGGACAACTATTACCTGATGCGTGCCAATGCGCTCGAACACAACATTGTGCTTTACAAGATGCAAAACGGCAAGCGTGAAGCCTTGCCGCTTAAAGGTGGAATCAACTCCTATGGCAAGAAGGCCAAAGTTGCTGCCGGGCAATGGCACACCTTGCGTGTGGTAGTGACCGACAATCTCTTCACCGTTTACCTGAATGGCACAAAACTGTATGACGTGGAAGATTCGACGTTTTCCGAAGCTGGCAAGATCGGTGTTTGGACAAAGGCGGATTCGGTGACGTACTTCGATGACCTTCAGATTAAGAAACAATAGCGGGGTCACTACAGGGGAAATAATGATTCACCGATTAGTGCTACTTTTACTCTTGTGCGGAGTTGCAGCTTACGCGCAAACCGCCTCTTCCACTAGCGCGGTCACTGGCGTTGTTTTGGATCAGAACGATGCGGTGATCAGCGGCGCACAAGTAACCTTGCAAGAGATGCGGAAAACTACCCGGACTGACGAGGCAGGCAAATTTCGCTTCGACCGCATCAACACGGGCGAGTACCAGCTTTTCGTCACGAGAGAGGGATTCAAAGCCGAGACGGTTCGCCTCATCCTCACCGCGCGCCCGCTCGCTCCGTTGCGCATCGTATTGACTGTTGCGGATGTGCAGCAGGAAATCGTGGTCAGCGAAAACTCGACGCAGGTCAGCACCGAAGCCGCCAGCAATCAGGATGTGGCGAGCGTGGATCGGCAGATGCTCGATACGCTCCCCAGCTTGGGACAGGATTACATCGGGACGATGGCTGGATTCCTGAATGCAGGCGCGATGGGAACGGGCGGCGCAACACTGATCGTGGACGGGATGGAAGCCGTCAAAGCAGGCGTTTCCGCTTCCGGCATTCAGGAAGTCCGCATCAACAACAATCCGTACTCAGCCGAATATGCCCGCCCCGGACGCGCGCGCATCGAAATCATCACCAAGCCAGGCGGCGCGCAATATCACGGCACGTTCAATTTCCTTTTCCGCGATTATCGCTTGAACGCGCGCGATCCTTTTGCGCTGACGCGCCCGCCCGAACAGCGACGCATCTACGAGGGCAATTTAATCGGGCCAATCGGCAACGGCAAGAAAACCGTTTTCGTCATCACCGCCAACCGTGAAGAGGATGATTTGCAATCGGTCATCTTTGCCCGCACCGCCAGCGGCGATCTTCGCCAGAACTTTCCGAACCCCACGCGCAATACCGAATTTTCGGGGCGCATCTCGCATCAGATCACGGACAAAAGTACGTTCGCAGCGTTCTACAGTTTTCAGGATCGCGTCACCAAAAATCAGGGCGTTGGTGGTTTCAATTTGCCGGAAGTGGCGACGAACACGCGCTTCCGCGAAGACATCGCGCGCTTCAGTCACAATTGGATTGTCTCGCCCAAACTCGTCAATCAGACGCAATTGCTGCTCGGCAGGTACATCGCGCCGACCGAGAGCGTGCGACAGGCGCAGCGCATCGTCGTGCAGGAAGCTTTCACGGGCGGCGGCGCGCAGGCTGATTTCAATCGCACCGAAGAGCATTGGACGTTCAGCCAGATACTGACGTATTCATCAGGCAAACACGTAGTCAAAGCGGGCGTGCAGGTGCCCGACTTCAGTCGGCGCGGCATCAATGACCAAACGAACAAACTGGGTACGTTCTTCTTTTCGTCGCTCGCGGATTATCAGCAGAGTAAGCCCTTCGCCTTTGTCCAACAGCAAGGACGCACGAAAGTCATTTTCTGGGAAATGGTGCTGGGGGCATTTGTGCAGAATGAAATTCGCATGCGGCCTGATTTGTCCATTGCCGTTGGTTTGCGCTACGACTGGCAGAATTACTTCAACGAAGACAGCAATAATTTCAACCCGCGCTTGTCCATCGCGTGGGCGGCAGACAAAGTCCGCAAGACCGTCGTGCGCACCGGCTTTGGGTTCTTTTACGACCGCACGGGGCCGGGGCCAATCTCTGACTTACTACGCTTTGATGGCGAACGATTGCGCCGCTACGTCATCACCAATCCGAGCTTTCCCAATCCGTTGGCGAATGGGCAAACGCTTGGCGCGCAACCCAACAGCATCGTGCGGCTTGCGCCTGCCACGGTGATTCCTTTCATCCTGCAATACAGCGTCGGCGTTGAGCGGCAGTTGCAAAAAACGCTGGCGCTGACAGCCAGTTACATCGGCACACGCGGTGTGAATTCCTTTCGTTCGCGCGATGTGAATGCGCCCTTGCCGCCGCTGTTTGCCACACGGCCTGATCCGAATTTCATGGTCATTCGACAGATTGAATCCACCGGACGAATGGCGGGGCATGCGCTGGAAGTCGGCTTGCGCGGCAACGTCACGCGCTATTTCAACGGGATGCTGCAATACGTCTTCGGGCACGCCTGGAATGACACCAGCGGCATCAATGCGTTTCCAGCCAACAGCTACGATCTGACCGGCGAATGGGGCAGGGCGGATTTCGATATTCGTCACCGCTTCAATTTGCTTGGTACGGTGAAAGCTGGGAAGTTTTTCAACCTGGGAATGAATCTGGCCTTGAACACTGGCGCGCCATACACGCTGACGACGGGACGCGATAACAACCGCGACAGTCAGACGTTGGATCGTCCGATGGGCGTGGGCCGGAATACGCTGGAAGGGCCGGGCATTGCGCAACTCGACCTGCGCTGGTCGCGCGATGTTTATTTGACCAAAGCGAAAAAGGACAAAGGCCCGATGGTGACGCTGGCGCTCGATGCCTTCAATGTATTCAACCGCGTGAATTATGCCGGTTACGTCGGCAATCAGAGTTCGCCCTTTTTTGGCTCTGCGGTCGCCGCGCGTCCGGTGCGTCGGTTACAAAGTTCATTGCGCTTCACTTTTTAATTGATGGCGGCACCTGCGATTTTCGCCATCATCGTTGTTGCACTTCCCAAAGAGCCGCGCAATATGGACTGCTGGTCACCATTCAAATGACAACATCCATGCTCGTCTACCTGCCTACGAAATCAGCCGAAAGATGGAGATATTTATCCACATACGGTTTCAAGACGATCTGTCCTGAATGTGCTAACGTGTAGTTTCTTTTTGAAGAAAAATAACAAAAGCAATTCGGACTCATCATGATTCGCCCGACGTTCCCCATTCTCAGGTTTTTCCTGCTGGTTGGTATGGGATGTATCCCGCTCCATGCGCAAACCGAAGGCACCGCCGCCACCAACAATGCGCCCGCGCCGACGACAACGTCAGCCGCTGAAAAAAACAGCCGTTGGTTGGAACTCTCCAAATTCGGATTCGCCACGCGCTACATGCACGTTACCAATTCCGCCCCCACGACTACCGTCACACAGTTGCAACATCGGCAGGATTTGGCCGGACGCTTCAAGTTCGATGCCGCAGGCAAAGTAAGCTTGCATTTCTGGCTCAACAGCGGTCGCCGCTTCACCGCCGGTTGGAACGAAACCGCAGCGGGGCCGCGTCGTGCCAACGTCAATTTGTATCTCAAACACCTGTTTCTTTCGGTGCAACCCGTCAGAGGCATCGAGGCGCAGTACGGCGGTTTTGATTTTCTGCGCGGGCAGCATACCGAAATCACGACCTACAACAACGATGGCTTCTTGACGGGGCAGCGCTTGATTCTGCGCCGTCCAAAAGAATTGTTCTTTGACGAAGTCGCGGCGACCTACGGCTACTTCGGCGATCTGAATTTGCCCAATCTCAACAAACGCTATCACCGCCTGAAGCAAGCGAACTATCATCAATTTCTGGTCAGCAAAACTCTCGGCAAACGCGCCGCTGTGTCGTTCGATTACACGTTTGTTTCCGGCGCAGAAACCTTGCGCCAAGCTATCAAACTCACCGCGAAAGAAACACGCATCGCGGATGCTGTACGCTTTGAGAATTATCAGCGCGTGGACGTGCATCGCGCCTACGGCTTTGCGCTGCTCGCGGAAAAAGCGGTGACGAAAAAGTTGAGCGTGACCTACGGCTACACGCAAATTGATCGCAACTACGGCAACGTGAATGCGGACAAAGTATTCACGGGCAAGCACCTGTATTTATTGGGCAGTTATGCGTTGACGCCAGCGTTGACATTTCAGCTTTATCACGGGCATTTGCTGGAAAAACCCAGCGTCGTGCTGCCGGTTCGCACCCGCACGGAAATCGTGTTACGGTACAATCTTTTGCAAAAGCTGCAGGAACACGGATGGTTCAAGTCATGAAGCACACAATAATTCTACTGCTCGCGGTGGTGCTAACGGTCGCGCCGCTCCCCGCGCAACAACCCATCACGCAACCGCCTCCGGCTCCGAAGCCGTACGAGGATCGCGGCAAGCTCGAAGAAATCGAAGACCGTTCCGAAGACATCGCCAATGGCATTCTGGAATTGGCCGTCGCCGTGCGTGACAGCAATGTGACGAAGGTTGCGGAATTCTTTGCGGACGGCGCGAAAGTCACGCTCCTACCTGCTGAAAAAACACCAGCGCAGTCGGAAGTAAAATGGATTCAGAAACACGATTGGAAATTCACATCGAAAACATTGGTCGCCACGTCGCGCGCAGACATCGCTAGGCAGTGGGACAAGTTCTTAGCCAACTTTTCCGAAATCGAAGACGTGCGGTTCAAGCTGCGTGCGTCCAGCTTCGATGACACCGCGCGCGTCGCCAAATCGCTGGTCAGCTTTTTCATCGTCGGGCGCGATGCACAAGGCCGTCGCTCGTGGGTGCGCGCGACGACGGACACGATTTTTGCGCTCAACCTTGACCCCAAAGAAACCTGCGGCATCAAGAACAGTTTGAGCAAAGAAGAAGGCCGCTGGCTCATCAAGGAATTCGCGCTCAACCCTATGAATAGCTTGGTTGCGACGACCGATCTGTTTTCCGAAGTCGCCGAAGCTGCCGGACTCGGCGCAAAAATTCCGGCGTATGGCGAGCCGGGCAACACCGGTTTCATCTGGCACGGCGCAGCGGCTGCCGACTTCAATAATGACGGTGCGATGGATTTGTTCGTGACCGCCGCGACGCGGAATTATTTGTACCTCAACGACGGCAAAGGCAAGTTCGTGGATGCGTCCGAAAAAACCGGCGTGAAATTTCTGTTGAGCGGCGCGGGGCCGTTGGCGTTGGATTACGACAACGACGGCGACACCGATATTTTCATTGCCACCGTCGGGCAACAAGTGCTGTTTGAGAATCGGTTGCAGCAGGACAAACAACTCGAATTCCGCGATGTCTCGCTCGAAACAGGCGTTGGCGCTTCGACGTTGGCGTATGGCTTTTCGGCAGCAGCGGCGGACGTGAACGGCGACGGCTATCCCGACATTTACGTTTCGTCGTACAATCAATACGGCCTGGTCGTGCCCGATTCATGGTTTCGCGCCACGAACGGCACGCCGAATCTACTCTTCATCAATCAACGCAACGGTACGTTCAAGGAAGAGGCGAAACAATGGGGCGTCGCGGATCGGCGTTGGAGCTATGCCGCGATCTTCGGCGATGTGAACGGCGATCACAAACAGGATTTGTACGTCGCCAACGACTTCGGCGAAAAGGCGTTGTACATCAACAAAGGCGATCACTTTGAAGACGAAGCAGGCAAGCGCGGCGTGCTCGATCCGGGCAACGGAATGGGCGCGATGTTTGGCGATTACAACAACGATGGCCGTTTGGATTTGCACGCGACGAATATGTCTTCGACCGCAGGCAATCGCATTCTGAACCGCTTGTTTCCGCAGCAAAACGCCAGCAACAACGTGCTGAAGAAATTGGCGGCGGGCAACAATCTCTTCGAGAATTTAGGCAATGGCGTCTACAAAGACGTGACGGCCGACGTGGGCGGTTTATCGGGAATGTGGGCGTGGGGCGGCGGTTTTATTGACTTCGACAACGATGGCTGGGAAGACCTGTACACACCGAACGGATTCATCAGCGGCAAATCAATGGCCGACACCTGAAGCCAGTTCTGGCGTCAAGTTGTGACGCACGACAACGGCGCAGGCAAGAAAGACAAAGGTGTGTTGCGCGAAGATCAAAATTCGCTGCTCGGCAAAGGCTTTTCGTTCAGTGGCTACGAACGCGATCCCGTGTTTTTGAGCCTGGGCAAGAATGACAAAGGGCAGGTGAAATACTTTGAAGTTTCGGGCTTGAGCGGAATGGATTCAATCACGGACGGACGCGCCGGCGTGTTTGCGGATTTCGATAATGACGGCGATGCCGATGTGTTTTCGACGACGATTCAAGGCCCATCGCATTTGCTGTTTCGCAATAACGTTGGCAGTGCGAACAACTTCTTGCGTGTCGCATTGACCGGCACGAACACGGGCAAAGATGCGTTTGGCGCAGTCGTGCGCGTGAGAACTTCGGCAGGCATCGAAACCAAAATCAAGGCCGGAGGCTCTGGCTTCATTTCACAAAACGATCCGCGTTTGTTGTTTGGTTTGGGCAAAGATGCCAAGGCCGAATACGTCGAAGTCACGTGGCCGAACGGCAAGCAACAACGCCTTGCGAATGTCGCAGCGAACGCTGCAATCGCGGTCACGGAAGGCAATGACCAGTTTGCGGTCGTCAAAGAAACCAAAACCAAATTGCCTGATCCGCTGACGAAAGAAGACCAATTGTTCGCCACGCTGAAACTGAAAAAGGGCCAGCCGTTTCCCGCCCTGCAAGTCGAAAAGCTCGATGGCACGAAAGCGCCGTTGACTGCGTTGCAAACAAAAGGTCACAAAACGCTCATCAATCTGTGGGCGACGTGGTGCATCCCGTGTCTGAAGGAAATGCCCGAACTCGACAAACTCAATCCGCAATTCAAAGCCAATAAAATCAACCTCGTCGGCCTCAGCATTGACACGGACGACGACGGCAAAAAAGGCTTCCAATTGGTTAACGAATTTCTGACGAAGCGCAAAGTATCGTATCCCATCGCCGTGATTGGCGAAGCAGGCGGGCGGCAAATTTATGCGGTCGAAGACCCTGCCGTGCCGCTTTCGATTTTGCTGGATGAACAGGGCCGCGTCGAAAAGGTTATCAGCGGTTGGTCAAAGCAAACCGCACGCGAATTCGAGCTACTGGTGGGGAAATGAAGCTGAGCAAAGGCGTAGGCTTTTTCTGAGGCAGAAGAAAATGGAACAACCTATCAGAACCGCTTCGTTAGTTCGAGATAGCCCAGACGCGCAGTAGCTCCACCAGGATAGATACTGGAAGCCACCTCGCCGCCGCGCACGCCTGCCCAGTACACCGTAAACGTTGTCGTTGGCGTCACCGTCCAATCCGCACTCACATCCACCATCGTACCCAGCGATTGTTTGCCGTTGCTCGTACGCCCGATGAAGCCGAACGTTTGTGGCTGAAATGCGCCGCCACCCACAAACCACAGATCGTTTTTATTGCTTAGCCGCAAATGCCGCAGGTCGGTGCGCAGGTTCATTTTCGCATGTGGTTTCAGCCGCAACTGCACAAACGCATCTTCGTTGTTCATCAGATTGAAAAACGGAAAACGAGCATAAATGCGTGGCGTCGGCAGCATCTGGAAGAACGTCCCGTGCGTCGCGTCGTTCGGATCGCCATCGCCCGTGCTGCGGAAATAGCCGCCACGCAACCACGGTTTGACCTTGGCATTGAATTGATAGCCTGCTTCGGCGGCAACTGCGCCTGCACGATGGTTCAGCCTGCCCCAATCGCCGACTTGCCCTGCGCCCCACAACAACACATCGGCTTTGCCTGCGCCCGCTTTGGCCACGGCGATGTAATGCCCGCCGAACGTCGTCACGCGAATTTTTTCCAGATCAGCAGCGCGCAAGGCCAACGAACGATTGTCCGTCTTCAGCACGCGGCGACCATCGTGATAATGCACAACGAAGGCCCGCATATCGCTTTCGGAGTTTTTGGTTTTGAGCGGCTTCGTGTACGCGCCGTAATACACGTCCACGTCCAACTCGTTCCAGCCGCGCAGTTGAAACACGCCTTCTGTCGGACGCGCAGCCAGGAAGGTGAAGTTGTGCTGCTTGGTGTTGTAAACATACTGCGCGCCGTCCAAGCTACGCCCGATGTGTGGGAAGCCGAACGGCCCGATCAGGCGTTGCGAAATATGATCGCGTTTGAGCGTCGCCAACGCGCCATCGGTCGGCATCGTTTCCGCGCCATCGCTGAATTCAAAGCGGCCTAGCTTCAGGCTGTTGGCTTTGCCTTTGAAGCGGACGAACGCTTGTTTGAGAAACACGCTCGCATCCCGGTTGCCATTCGCCGCGAAGTAGGATGCGCCCAAACCGAGTTGGCCTTGTGGCGCGGGCGCAATCGCATTCGTCGGCAGGTTCAGCAGCAATGGTGCCGCGCCTTCGATTTGCCATTCAACTTTTTCGTGCTGCTGACTCAGCGACAAGCGCAACGTCGCCGCTCCGAAGTTGTATTCATTTTTCGCGGCTGACGTCTCGAACCAATCCCAGCTTTCCAGTCGTCCACGAATACTGCCGGAAACAGTGACGCTACCGATCTTGATGGGTGTGGAAGCGGAAGCCGTTGCAGTTGATGGGTTGGTTTGCGCTACAGCCGTCAACGGCACCGCACAGAGATACAAAACGAGGAACCAGAACTTATGTGGTGTCATACCGACTCTTACGCTGCAATGCGGTTAAGCCGTAGCGCGCTGTGAGACAGACGGTGTCGTCGCAGGCGAACCAGATTTATACGCCACTAACAGGCAAAACAGCGCAAATAGCCCCAGCAGAATAAAGCCTAGCGTGAAAGAATTCGTCGCTTGCCGAATTGCACCTAACACGAGCGGCGGAAAGAAACCACCGAGCCCGCCCGCCGCACCGACCAACCCTGTTACAGCCCCAACCGATTGCGGAAAATATTCCGGCACGAGTTTGAAAACCGCGCCATTGCCAAGCCCAATTGCCGCCGCCATCCCCAGTGCGCCAATCGTAAACGTGGACATCATCGGACAAGCCAGGAAAATCGCCATCGCGGCGGTGACGGGAAAAACCCACAGCAGGATTTTGCGCCCGCCAATCCGATCTGCGAGCGATCCGCCGACCGGTCGCATCAGCGTTGCCAACAACACAAAGCCTGCCGTGCGAAAGCCCGCATCGCCCGGCGTCAACTTGAAAATATCCGTCAGAAAAATTGGCAGGTAAATCGCCATCGCTACAAAGCCGCCGAACGTGAGGAAGTAATACAAACTCAAGACCCAGCTTTTGCCGTCGCGCAACGGTTGCATCACTTCGCTGAAAGTTTTGACAGGTGCGCGGCGCGGCGCGTTCTCGGCTTTGAGCCAAAAGACAGTGAGCCAAATGAGCAGCAACACGCCAAACGTCCAGAAGCCCCATTTCAGGCCCAGCGCCCCCGCCAACACGGGCGAGCCAAACGCCGCGAGCGATTGCCCGATGTTGCCTGCGCCGTACACACCGAGCGCCAGCCCTTGTTTGTTGGGCGGATACCAACCACTGACAAAACCGACGCCCACCGAAAAGCTGGCCAGCGCCACGCCGATGAAAAAGCCACACAAAACCAATTGCGTGTAACTCAATACAAATCCCATCAAAAACGCAGGCATAGCGGAAAATGCCATCACGAGCGAAAACACCAGCCGCCCGCCTAACCGATCTGTCAGCATCCCCAGCGGGATGCGACCGAGACTGCCGAGCAGGACAGGCACAGCCAGCGCAATGCTCACTTCGACGGGACTGAGGCCGAGATTCTTTTTCAGCAACGGCATCATGGCCGAAACGGAACCAAACACTGCAAAGCAAATTGCAAACGCGCCCGTCGCTAAAATCAATTGCAGAGAATTTCCTGTCGCCGCAGGTGTATTTGAGTTCGTCATAATCATTTCCGATCCATTGCGTACAGATACCGCAACAAGCCTAAATTCAGGCCGAGGCAAATCAGGCTGCCAATCGCACCTGGCCAGATCACCGCATAATCGCCGCCTAAATACGCATTCATCGTCGCTACCAGCATCCACAACTGCAAAATCACCAGCACCATCACGAGGCACAAAATGCCGTACACGATGGTGGTTTTTTGTTCACGTGTGAACGGCTTTTTCATACCGTCGTGACCTCCACGCCTGTGGCATAAATCGTGTCGTTGCGAATTTCGAGCGTGACGCGCGGCAGCGGGCGGCGCGGCGGCCCCATCAAGGGTTTGCCGGTCGTCAAATCAAACGCGCCGTTGTGGCACGGACAAAGAAAGCGTTTCTTGTCCGGCTCCGGCACGACCGCGCAAGCCAGATGCGTGCATTCCTGTCCGAAAGCGACAAACTGTTGTTCGCCGACACGCACGAGCAAACATTTGTCGTGTTCTTCCGGGTATGCGAACACGAGCGACTTGCCAACGGCTAAATCTTTCAGCTTCGCAATCGGCTGCATCGGCAATTCCCCTCGTCGTTGGCGCAACCAGTTTTGCACCACAATCCAGAATTGCCCGAAGGCAAACGCGAAGCTGGTCAAGACCATGAACTTCGTGAAATCGCGCCGCGCGACATAATGATCCTGCGGCCAGTCAATCGGAAAATCCTGTCGCCAGCGTGGTTGCTCGGCGAGCGGCTTGCCATCGGGCGCAATCGTGAGTTGTTCGCGTTCGTCAATTTCTCGTCGCGTAATCAAAGTGAAACCTCCTGGAGAAAGCAAAAGGCAAATATCAAAAGGCAAAAGGTCGGCACTCTTATTTTTTTACTCGTTTCAGGTCATTTGTGGTTCCTCTTGATAAATCCCATCCATCATTAAATCAGGCATTAAATCTGGTGCGCCACTGGGCAAAATCGTGAACGTGATTTCCTTGCCTGCGGATTTCTCACTCATCGCGGCAGTGACATCCACATATTCTGCGTGCGCAACTTTCGGCGTCATCATATTGACCTTCGTCGAAATGATTTGTTGCCCGAAGCGAAATTGATTGACGGGCGTCGAGCGCGGGCGCAAGGCTTCGATCTGTTCGCGCGTGCCAAAAAACAACGCCTGACTTGGACAGACCGTCGCGCACATCGGCTTTTTGCCCGCCGACGTGCGGTCGTAGCACATATCGCATTTCATCATCAGGTTGAATTCCGTCTGCATCTTTGGCACGCCGAACGGACAGGCCAGCACGCAGTTGCTGCACGCGATGCAACGCGGTTTGCGCGCGGTTTGCATCACGCCGTCTTCGGTGCGTTTGATTGCGTCTGCCGGGCAAACTTCGGCGCAGGTCGGTTGATCGCAGTGCATACAAACGACGGGCGCGGTTTGCACTGAATGCGCACGATCCACGTATTCCAGATGAATCATCGGATGCCCTTTGTGCGTGTCGCATTCGCTGCACGCCTGCACACAGGATTGGCAACCGATGCAGCGATTAGGGTCAATGAAAAATTCCATGTGCAAGGGGAATGACATCAGCCCTGCCCTCCATCGTTCTTGAGTTCGTGTGCCCAGTCGGGCGGTTCGTCGGCTTTGCGCAAACGCACGGCACAGACTTTATATTCGGGGATTTTCGAGATCGGGTCTTGCGCGGAAACGGTCAATAGATTGGCGCTTTTGTTGCCGGGCCAGTGATACGGAATGAAAATCGTATCGGGGCGAATCGTTGTGACGACGTGCGCCTGCAAAGTGATTGTGCCGCGTCGGGATTCTGCCGTCGCCCATTCGCCGTCTTTGATGCCGAGCTTTTCGGCAAGCTGTGGATGCAATTCAATGCGCGGATGCGGATACTGCTTGACCAGCGGCCCAATGCGACGCGTCTGCGTGCCTGACAGAAAATGACTGACCACGCGCCCGGTCGTCAGGATGATCGGATATTCGGCGTCCACGTCTTCGGCAGGCGGCGTGTACGGCGCAACATTGAACCGCGCTTTGCCATCGGGGAAGTAAAACGGCCCCGCACCTTTCGCTACTGGATTCCACGAACCAGCTTCAAACAAACGTTCCGTGCCTTTGTGATCGTCGCTTGGGCAAGGCCAGAACACACCGCCTTGTTTTTCAATCTTCTCGTAGGTGATGCCGGAGTAATCCGCGATGCTGCCTTTCGTGGCGACGCGCAACTCGTCGAGCATTTCGCGTGGGCCGCTGAACGTAAAGCCGCGCTCGCGCCCCATCGCTTTGGCAATGTCCTGAATGATGCGCCAGTCCTGCGTTGCCTCGCCCGGCGGATCAACGGCTTGATTGATCTTGATGACGCGGCCTTCGATCTGCGTGACAATGCCCTCGTCTTCTTCGTGCAACGAACCGGGCAACACAATGTCCGCGTGATGCGCCGATTCATTGAGGAAGAAATCTATCACTACATAAAATTCCAGCTTTTCTAGTGCCTGTCGCACGAAATTGTTATCTGGCAGCGACACCAGCGGATTAAAGCACAGCGACAACAAGCCTTTGATTTCGCCGCGATCAATTTTGCGGATCAATTCGTAAGCATCCACGCCTGCGCCCGGCATCTCTTTTTCGTCAATGCCCCAGATGTTCGCAATGAACGCACGATGTTCAGGATTCGAGATGTCGCGCGCGCCCGGCAATTGATCGCACTTCTGTCCGTGTTCGCGCCCGCCTTGTCCATTGCCCTGCCCCGTAATCGTCGCGTAGCCGCAATTCGCCCGTCCGATGCGCCCCGAAGCCAGCACGATATTGATTGCGCCCAGCACGTTCTGCACGCCGTGCGAATGATGCTCGATGCCGCGCGCGTGCAACAAGAATGAGGATTTCGCCGTGCCCCATAGTTCGGCAGCTTGTCGAATCGAACGTTCCGCAATGCCCGTGACCTCGGCGGTTTTCTTCGGCGTCCATTCCTTGACGTGTTCGGCCAGGGCTTCAAAGCCGACCGTGTGCGCGTTGATGAATTCGTGATCGAGCCAATCGTTCTCAATCATCAAATGCAGGATGCCATTGAAAAGCGCAATGTCGCGCCCCGGCTTGACGGGCAAAAACAAATCGCAAGTGCGCGCAATCGGCGTGATGCGCGGATCAACGACAATAATCTTCGCGCCATTCTCACGCGCCTGCCAGACATAGTTTGTCGTGATCGGCGCGCATTCGGCGACGTTCGCGCCGCTGATCCAAACGACTTCGGAATGCAAAATGTCTGACCAGGGATTCGCAGCGCGATCAATGCCGAAGGCTTTTTTATTGCCGGCGGCGGCGCTGACCATACACAACCGCCCGTTGTAATCAATGTATGGCGTCTTCAAGGCCACGCGCGCGAACTTGCCCATCAAATAGGCTTTCTCAATCGTCAGACTCGCACCGCTCAGGATGCCAAACGCATCGTTGCCGTATTGCGATTGAATGCGCTGAATCTCTGACGCGACGCGTTGTATCGCTTGCTCATACGGAATCGAACGAAAGCCACCCGTTGCCGCCGGATCGCGTTGCAGCGCAGTCGTCAGACGATCAGGATGCGCGCCCTGCAAATATCGTTTCACGCCTTTTGGGCAAAGCATGCCTTCATTAAAGGGAAAGTCTTCCCACGGCTCAAACCCGATGACAGTGTTGTCTTTGACCTTGAGTTTGATGCCGCACTGTTGCCCGCAAAAGCAGCAATGTGTCTCGACGATCTTGTCCGGCTCAATGTTTGTCTCCAAACGCAACCCGCTATTGAACGCGAGATGCGGCCCGTACTGTTCATTGATGCCTTGTAATTGAATCGGTAGGGTAGACATAAAACGTAAATCTCAAACTTGTGCTTTCCAAAGTCGGCCTTGTGCTAATGCCAGCATCGCGCGGCGGCATTGCGGGCAAATCCATTGATAATGTTCCGTGCTGCCTTCGACTTCATACTGAAAGCCGAGTTTTTTTTCGACTTCGATCAAATCCTGAATGTGAATTTGCGAAGCATACGCCTGCCCGCAGCGTCGGCATTGTGCCTGGGCCGTGCGCGCGCCGATGTCTTTGTAAAAGCTCACGCCGAGTTGTGCCGGTCGTTGGAAGATGTGAAAGAACTTGCCGAACGGCAACCACAGCAAAGTGAAAATCACGGTGATGGCGTGCAGAATCGCCAGAAAATCATACGCATAGCCCCGCATCCAGGTGTAACTCGCGGTCAGCATCAAGCCTGTCACACTGATCGCAAACAACAAGATTAACGGCATAAAATCTTCGGCGAACTGCTGCACCGCTGCCGCGCCGTGATCAAGCATCCGCCGCCGCATCGCAATCATCACGCCCGCAATCACCAAAATGGACGCCCACACCAAACCGTGAAAAATCAGGAAGCCAAAGATCGAATGAACCGGAAAGGCAAAAGTAGGAAAGCCGAAGACGTAGGTACGATACCAATTCATATCGTCCGGCAACGTCTCGAAATGCAGCCAGCCAAACACGAGCGGGAACGTAATCGCAATGGCGATGATGCAGCCCCACATCAACAGAAAATGCGCGGCCCAGCGCGCTTGCCCGCGCCGATAAATAAACCGATTGAGCGCAAACTCGCTCGTGACGCGCGAAAACCAGGTGCGCAGATTGCGAGCCAGATATTTGGGGCGCAAAAAGATTTGCCAGCCGCGTTTCCAATAGAGCGCCGTCGGCGGTCGCTGCAACCACATCGCATAACGATAGGAGATGCCAAACGTGGCAAACAGCGTGGCAAAGGTGTAAGCAACAAGTGCGGCATCGAAATGCGCCAGATTGCGCGAGCCAAGCCAGATCAAGAGTGCCAGGAAAATGGTTACAAGGCTGGCGATAAAGGAGGCTTTGATAATCTCTTTCGTCATTTTGGGTACGGGAGAACAGCCGTTGAGGAGTCTTCCTCAACGCGCCTTAATCATCCAGGGCGTGGGCAAATGTCGTGCCTGCGAGAAATTGCATAGATATGTATTCCGACAACCTCGGCACGCGGGGTTTTCCCCAATTGTGGGGATTCTTCCACCACCGTCTTCCAGGATACGCTATTTGCTACGCCATCCATCGTATCCCCGGCATCGGCAGTGCCTTCAATTGGTTGTTTGATCTCGTGAAAGTGCCTCTGGTCAATCGCATCAGAAAAATGAGGCGGATTCATTATTGTCTTGCCTTGCCCAGATGTAAATATTGTCTGCGAGGAAACGAAACTATGAACGTACATCGCCAAACTCATTGGAATCATATCTATGCGACGAAAC
>JAEUQN010000108.1 GCA_016789725.1 Blastocatellia bacterium
CCACCGTGCGCGTATCCCAGCCATACCGATAGCCGACGTACAACACAAAGACGCTCGGATAGACCTGATGCGCGAGTTGATAGAGAAAATTGACGCCCGCCAGGCCGAGCAATTCGTGATGCGATTGCAGCAGTTTCAGCGCGCCTACCGGATTGGCACGTTTCCACGAAAACGCCTGCCGATGTTCTTTCGCCAGCGACTCCGGCAACACGAACAACCCGTACAGCGCATTCAGCAACGCCATTGCCGCCGAAGCCCAAAATGGCAGACGTGGATTGATGCTGCCCAGCAAACCGCCAAGTGCCGGGCCAAAGACAAATCCAAATCCCCACATCGCGCCAATCATCCCGAAACTGGCCGCTCGTTTTTCAGGAGGCGTGACATCGGCGAGATAGGCACCAACGGTTGAGAAGCTCGCCGCTGTGATGCCTGAAATCACGCGCCCGACAAATAACCACGCCAGGTTCGGAGCCAGCGCCATCAGTACGTAATCCAGCCCCAATCCCACACACGAAATCAGAATCACCGGACGCCGCCCAAACCGATCTGACAGCACACCCAGCAGCGGCGAAAAGATGAATTGCATCAAGGCCCATACGGTTCCAAATAAGCCATAATACGTGGCCGCCTGTGCGGTGTTGCCGCCGGTAAACTCTTCGACAATTTTAGGCAGCACCGGAATGATGACGCCCAACGCCAGGACGTCCAACACTACTGTGAAGTAAATAAACGCCAGCGTAGATTGACGCGGTGGTGCAGTCGTTTCAGCCATGAATATTCGTTCTCCAGGAATTCAATCGTTTCTGAAAACGACTATGAATGGCTCAGCTATCGAGCGTCAAGTGTCGCGCAAAAGATTCTTGGCCCGAAGGCTGCTTCGCTGTACCAACTCTTGCCGTTTCGGTTTAGAATGCCATTTCTGTTTGCATCTGACCCCAAAAATAACTGACCCAGTATGAAACGCCAAAGATGAAACCATTGATTCATTTCGCCTGGATTGGATTGCTGCTTATGCAAATCTCTGGCCTCGCACAATCGCTTTCGCCGGTTGCGACCCGCACGGCTTTTCTCAAGCTGATTGATCGCCCACGCGTGCCGTTGACCGCCGCGCAAACGAAACTTGCGGAAGCGGACGGGCTAGCACAATGGCATTTCACTTTTGCTGCCGACGCGGCGCAACGTGTGCCGGGAATTTTGGTCAAAGCCACATCCGCCGGTGGCAAACGCCCGGTTGTCATTTCTCTGCACGGCACTGGCGGCACCAAAGAAAGTCAACTGGAACTTCTCATACAACTCGCCAAACTGGGATTCATTGGAATTGCGATTGATGGTCGCTATCACGGCGAACGAACGAAGTCGGGCAAGGGGTCTGCTGAATACAGTGACGCGATGTTGCGCACGTATCGCACGGGAAAAGAGCTGCCGTTTTTATATGACACTGTTTGGGATGTCATGCGCCTGTTGGATTATTTGGAAACGCGCGATGACGTAGACGCCAGGCGCATCGCACTGATTGGTTTTTCCAAAGGCGGAATGGAAACGTATCTGACGGCGGCGGCGGATGCACGTGTCGCAGTCGCCGTTCCTTTCATTGGCGTCCAAAGCTTTCGCTGGGCCTTGGACAATAATTCGTGGAAGTCGCGCGTCGAAACGTTTCAATCGGCCATCAATCAAGCCGCCAAAGATGCGGGCCAGAGCGAAGTCAATACCGAATTCGTACGCCAGTTTTATGATCGTGTCGTTCCGGGCATTCGTGATCGCTTTGATGGGCCGCAGATGTTGCCGCTGATTGCGCCGCGCCCGTTGCTGGTCATCAATGGAGAGTCGGATCCGCGCACGCCGATTCCGGGCTTGATGGAGTGTGTTGAGAAGGCGCGCGCCGCCTATCGCGGTGCGAACGCTGAAGAGAAAATCAAACTCAAGATTCAACCCCATACTGGTCACGCGGTGACGCCTGAAGCGCGTCAGGAGGCCATCGCGTGGCTCCAACAATGGCTCAACCCATAGTGTAAGAGAGGAATCGTATGCCTAATTTGATTTACACCCGCCGCAACTTTTTGAGCAGCGCTGCTGTTGGTGCCGCTGCGCTTTGGACGCCCGGCGTTTTTGCCCAGCAATTGATTCAAACGCCGAAACAAACCGAGGGGCCATTTTACCCAAACAAAATGCCGCTCGACACGGATAACGATTTGTTGATTGTCAACGATTCCATTACGCCTGCGGTGGGCGACATTACCTATGTCAGCGGGCGCATCCTCGACAAAAACGGCAACCCGGTGCGCGGCGCGTTGGTGGAAATCTGGCAAGTAGACAACAAGGCGGCGTACATTCATACGGCGGACAAAAACAATCCGAACCGCGACACCAATTTTCAGGGCTTTGGGCGTTTTGTGACCGGATCAACGGGCGAATATCTGTTCCGCACGATCAAGCCGGTTCCGTATCCCGGACGCACGCCGCACATTCACTACGCCGTCAAAATCAAAGGGCAGGAAAAGTTCATCACGCAATGCTACATCAAAGGCCATCCCGGCAATGCAAATGATGGCGTGCTGAAAGGGATCAAAGACGCCAAAGCACGCGAATCGGTGATGGTAGATTTTGCGCCGATGAAAAATGCCAGGCACGGCGAACTGGCCGCGAAGTTCGACATCGTCCTCGGCTTCACGCCCGAAGCGTAAAGACTCGTAACCAGACTATTCTGCCAATCGTTTTTACCGCTTGCAGCAGTTTGGAAAACGGGAGCGCAATCTGTCTGACTGGTTGCGCTCCCATTGTAATCGTACATTCACAGTAATTATGACGATTTTCCTTTTCTTCCTGGCCTTGTTTTGGTTTCCACAGCAAGCGCCGCGACAAATTTCCAACGATGGCGATGCGCACGGTGATGCGCCGTATTTGATCGAAAGTGGATGGACGCCTTTGCTGAACGGCAAAGATTTGTCGGGCTGGCGCGGGCAGAATCCTCAGGCGAAAAATGAATGGTTGACGACCACCGGAGTTGCGTGGGAGCGTTTGTTGGGGCCAACGCGATTGGGGGCAATGCCAGCGCCTGGTGACCGCATCGTGAACGGTCCAACAGGCCGCACGGTCAATTTAATGACCGAACAAAAATTCGGTGATATTGAGTTGTATTTGGAGTTTATGCTGGCGAAAGGCTCGAATTCCGGCGTTTATTTACAAGGTCTGTACGAGGTGCAACTCTTTGATAGCTGGGGTTCGACCGAAGACATGTCTACGTCAGATTGCGGCGCGATCTATCATCGCTGGATTGACAATCAGGGCGTTGGCGGTTCGGCTCCGAGCCGGAATGCTTCGCGGCGTCCGGGCGAATGGCAATCCTTTCACATTTGGTTTCGCGCGCCGCGTTTTGATACGAGCGGAAAGAAAATTGAAAATGCAAAATTTCTGCGCGTCGTTCATAATGGCTTGACCGTACAAAAGCTGGTTGAAGTGGACGGCCCGACGCGTGCGGCGATGAGCATTGCCGAAGCGGCGACGAACCCGATTATGATTCAAGGCGATCACGGCCCCGTCGCCCTGCGCAACATTTACTGGCGGCCTTTGCGTGAACTAATTAAACGGTAACGATGAAACGAAAAACATTCCTTCGATTAATAATTCTAGCTTTGCCTGCAATTGGCTGGGCGGTGTTCGCTCCGGGGCAACGGGCACAAACTGCGGTCTCGTTTGAAAAAACAGTGCTGCCCTTCGTGGAAGAGAACTGCGCTTATTGTCACAACGCGAAAAAACAATCGGGTGGGTTGAACCTGGAAGATTTGAAAACCGCCGCGACGTTGAATGACAAGCGTGAGGCGTGGGATTTGATTCTTCAAAAAATCCACTCCGGCGAAATGCCTCCGAAAGGCACACCGAAACCCGACCCCGCCGAAGTCAAAAGAGTCACGACGTTTCTCGAAGGTGAATTCGCGCGCCTCGACAAACTGCTGAAACCTGATCCCGGTCGTGTCACCGCGCGGCGGTTGAATCGTGCTGAGTACAACAACACCGTGCGCGATTTGCTGGGCGTAGACATCAAACCTGCGGATGATTTTCCGCAGGATGATTCCGGCTACGGGTTCGATAATATTGGAGACGTACTGTCGCTCTCGCCTGTGTTGATGGAGAAATATTTGAATGCGGCAGAAAAGGTCGCGCGTACTGCTGTGTTTGGTGTGCCGCCGATGAAGCCTGCCGTCGTTGAACGCCGCGTTCAGGGGCGACAAATCAAACCGAGCTTCGCGCCGCCAACCGAATATGACCAGACGGGATTGAGCCTGCCTAACGCTCTACACGTCACCCATCGCTTTCCCGTCGAAGCTGAATATACCTTTCGTTTGTTTTTGAATGGCGCGCGCCCGCAAGGTTCCGAAGGCATCAAGTTCGCCATTTGGATTGATGGTAAACAAGCTCAGGTGCTCGATCTTGATCCAGAAGGCGGTGCCTCCTTCGACGAAGGCAAGCAGGTGTTTGATTCATTTACGCTGGATTTTCGCGTGAAGGTTCCCGCCGGGGAGCATTGGGTCGCGGCTTCGACTTTGAATTTATATGATGGTTTGCCTCCAAATTTGAATGGCGCAAATCCTTCCAAAAAGCCACAACCGCCAGCGCCACAATTCAAAGTTCGCCCTGATCTTTCACCGGAAATCAACGAACGGCGGCGCAAAGCGTTTGACGCCAGAGTCAACGAAAAAGTCCCCGTTAATACGGTGCGCATCGGGCGCGTAGACATTGGCGGGCCGTACAATCAAACGCTCGGCGCATCGCTCGACAGCAAGAAGAAGATTTTTGTCTGTGGTCATGCAGACGGCCAGCACCGAACGGAATGCGCGACGAAGATTGTCAGCAATCTGGCGCATCGGGCCTATCGTCGTCCGGTTACAGCGGCAGAAACCGCGCAACTGACGAACCTGGTTTCGCTCGCACAATCAAAAGGGGATTCGTTTGAAGAAGGGATTTGCCTCTCCATTCAGGCCATGTTGGTTTCGCCGCATTTTCTGTTTCGATTGGAGCAGGACAAACCAGCCGGAATTGCCGACATCGGCGTGCGTTTGAATCCACACGAGTTGGCATCGCGGCTCTCGTACTTTTTATGGAGCAGCATGCCGGATGACGAATTGCTGCGCGTGGCGGGCAATGGCAGCTTGCGTCGGCCTGCGGTGTTGCAGGCACAAGTGGCGCGGATGCTGAAGGATGAGAAATCGCGGTCGTTGGTTGAAAATTTTGGCGGGCAATGGCTTGAACTGCGCAAGCTGGAATCGTCCAAACCCGACCGCGAAAAGTTTCCCGAATACGATGACTATTTGCGGATGTCCATTCAGCGCGAAACCGAGATGTTTATTGAAAGCATTGTGCGCGAAGACAAAAGCATTCTGGATTTCATTGATGGCAAGTACACATTTTTGAATGAACGATTGGCGACGCTGTACGGCATCCCCAATGTCAAAGGCCCGGAATTCCGAAAAGTCTCATTGCTTGGCAATCCGCTGCGTGCGGGCATCCTGACGCACGCCAGCGTGTTGACGGTTTCGTCGTATACGACGCGCACGTCACCTGTTTTGCGCGGCAAATGGATTCTGGAAAATATCCTGAACGCGCCACCGCCCGCGCCACCGCCCGACGTGCCGACACTGGACGAATCGAAAATAGGTCAGTCGCTGACCTTGCGCCAGCAATTGGAAGAGCATCGCAAGAATCCAACCTGTGCTTCGTGCCATTCGCGGTTGGATCCGTTGGGATTTGGCTTGGAGAAATTCGATGCCATTGGTGTGTATCGCACGAAAGATGGCAAGCTGCCGATTGACGATTCGGGCGAATTACCGGATGGGCGAAAGTTCAATGGCCCAGAGGAACTGCGCAAAATTATTCTGTCCGACCGCGATGCTTTTGCTCAATGTTTGACCGAAAAGCTGCTAACATACGGTCTGGGGCGCGGGTTGGAACGTTATGACAAGCCAACCGTCAAAAAGATTGCCGCGCAAGTTGCTGCAAATAACTACAAGTTTTCCAGTGTAGTTTTGGAAATTGTGAACAGTCTGCCGTTTCAAATGCGCAGAAGCGCAAAGAGTTAAGAAATCAAAAGGCAAATATCAAAAGGCAAAAGGGTGGCACTTCTTTCTTTTATATTTCCTTCGGTTGCTATGATGGCTTTTAGAAATCTGAAAAAAATGGCTTTGCTTCCGAATAAACTTTTGCCCTTTGCCTTTTGATATTTGCCTTTTGATTTGGTCTGAATATTTGAGGAATTTATGTTTATTTCACGAAAACATCTTCATCGTCGAACCTTTCTTAAAGGAATTGGAACCGCCATTGCGTTGCCCATGCTGGATGCGATGACACCCGCGTTGAGCGCGCCTGCCAAAGCGCCCGCACGGTTGGCGTTTATTTATGTGCCGAATGGCGTCGTCAATATCAACTGGTGGAAGCCCGCAGAAACTGGCACGAACTACCAATTCACACGGATACTGAAGCCGCTGGAATCCTTGCGCGAAGATTTCTTTGTGCTCTCAGGGTTGGACGATCACAACGGTAATGCGCTCGGTGATGGCCCCGGCGATCACGGGCGTGCGGGAGCTTCATACCTGAGCGGGGTACATTGCAAAAAAACCGCAGGCGCAGACATTCAGGCGGGCATCTCCGCCGATCAGGTTGCCGCGCAACTGATCGGCAACAAAACGCGTTTCGCTTCGTTGGAACTCGGCTGCGAGGATTCGCGCACCGTTGGCAATTGCGATTCGGGCTACAGTTGCGCGTACACGAACAGCATTTCGTGGCGCACGCCAACCACACCGAATCCGCCTGAAGTCAATCCGCGCAACGTCTTTGAGCGTTTGTTTGGCACAGAGGATTGGAGTCTTGCGCCGGAGGTTCGCGCCCGTCGAGCCGAGTATCGCAAGAGCATTCTCGATATGGTGCAAGCCGACACGAAAAAACTGGTTGGCAATCTGGGCGCAAGCGACAAACGCAAGATAGATGAATATCTCTACGCGATTCGGGAAATCGAGCAGCGCATTTCTGCCGCCGAAAAAGATAATCGTCAAATCAATCCCGGCCTTGAAAAACCCGCTGGCATTCCGCCGACGTTTATCGAATATTCCAAGCTGATGTGCGATTTGCAATTGCTCGCGTTTCAGACCGATTTGACGCGCATTTCGACGCTGATGTGGTCACGCGAAGGCAGCATGCGAGTGTATCCTGAAATCGGGATTTCCGACCCGCATCACCCGCTCACACATCACCGCAACAATCAGGAATGGATTGAAAAAGTTGCGCAGATCAATACCTTCCACGTTAAACTGTTTGCCGAATACTTGCAGAAGCTCAAAGCCACGAAAGACGGTGATGGTTCATTGCTGGATCATTCGATGATCGTCTACGGCGCAGGCATCAGCGACGGCAATCGCCACAATCACGAAGACCTGCCGACACTGTTGGCCGGACGCGGCGACGGCAGCCTGAAACCCGGACGCCACATTGCCTACAAGCCCGGCAAGCCAATCACGAATTTGTATTTGTCCTTGTTGGATTGTTTGGGCGCACAGCCCGAAAAGATTGGCGACAGCACCGGCAAGCTGGATTATCTGACTGGCTTGCAAGCGTAATGCAATCGAGGCGACTTCATCTGTCTCACTGACCGGCGGATGAAGTCGCGCTCAGCCGTTCCCTCATTTCTCCTCTGACCGAACCAAATTGCTTTCAATCATAGCGATCAATGCCTGGCTCCTGATTTCCGGGGATTTGATCTGCTGTGCCAATTCATAAGCTCGCGCAAAATTTACTTTGCCCACCCCTCGAATTGCGTTTACAACATCAAATATAAAGCGAGACGAATTGAAGTTTGGACTCATTAGCAGCTCGCCTTTTCGCGCTAAACAGACAAATCCGCCATCGAAAGTGCAATAGTTTGCGGCAGCCTCCCAGACGCGATTCATCGGATCAATCTGTGGCTCCAGCAACGCGAAGGCACGTTCACTATCCACTTGCGCGTAAATGCCAATGATGTAGCAGTGGACTGAAAATGACTCGCCGGTATCTATGCTGTCACCGAGATATTGCACCGCTCGTTCGAGTAGTTGAATTTTGGCGGGCCTGCTCTTGACGTTGCTTTCTGCGATGCGCGCCAAGGTCCTGGCCTTTTCAGCGTCTCTGGTAATGTGAGCCAGAGACGCGATAACTTCATCAATCTTGCCTTGCTCGGCCAACAGGTAAGAATTTATCCAGGCGACAAAATCGCGGTATTGTTTCTTTTTCTCATCGCTCGTAACGTGATTGTCTATGATTTTGGTAGCGAGATCAGGATCGCCCAGATAATCAATGGCAGCCATGATCGCATTCCACAGAAATCCGTCGCGCCGTTCTTTCGGAAGCTTTTCTGCCATTGCAACCAACTCGTCTACCTTGCCTTGAGTTCTCAAGTGTTCTGCATCGAAGCGTTCCTTTTCGTGATCGCTCAACTTCGGTCGGATTTTGCTGAGCATCATATTGACGGGTTGCATCAACTCTGGACTCACGAAGTCAAGAAAAGGGCTAACCATCTGAAGGCTGCCCAGCACATTGCTTTTCTCGCGCATGGCATCAATGCGGTTGGGCAGTGAGAGGTATGGACGGACAAACGTATCTGTCCATTTCTTCAAGTCTTCTTTGCCGAGCAACGGTTCCCGCAATTTTATGCCTTGCAATTCATGGCCTTTGGGCAACTCCTTTTTGTGAGCGCGAAACTCTTCGACCAGAAACGATGAGGCAAAGAACCGTGCTTCATTGCTGAGCAACACATCTTCGGTCTGAAGTTTTTTATAGATTTTATCGAGCAATGAGGTGGCCTTCTCCGGCGATTTTTTCTGGATTGTGGTGAGCAGCGGGCGGAGGCTATATGAGAAGCCTTTTTCCAAACTTTGCTCGGCTAATTTCAATGCGACGTCGGGATTGTGTGCGGCAATTTGATTGGCCAGATTTTGTTCTACGTTGAGATCACTTTGCTGCAAATCCTTGATCGCACTTTCCGCGTTCAATGGTGGGCGCGTTGCCCGCAACATCTCCAACGCGAGTTCCAGATCAACTTTGGCGATTTGATTGACGGCCTGTTCACGCGTGCTTTTACGCACTTGATAGAAGCGATTTTGCTGCTGATTCTCATCCACCTTGCTGAACATCTGTTTCAAGTTGCCTGTGATTTCAGGGATCAATTCGCGGGCTGCTTTTTCATCGTGCGGCCACAGTAACGCGAACGCCTGCGCCAAAACTGCCGCGCGATTTTCAGGCAACTTCAAAGCGCGCGCCTCGACAATGACGAGCGGTAAAGCTTCCTGCGCTTTCTGCATCGTTTCTGCTTGTTTGGGTTTGGCCGAGTCATTGGCTTCTTGCGCAGAAAGCTTGAGCGGAGCAAAAAGCGCTATGACCCCTACGAGAACGAAGTGGCTGAGGAGTTGCATGATAAAAGACTCCTTTGGGCTGCATTGTGAAAAAGCTAATGGGCAAAATCTGCGCTGGCGTAATCGTCAAAAACTCCAGGCCGGGCGCGGGCAATTTTTTGCGGCCTTTGTATTGCACGCATTTGGTGTATTTGCCGTCTTCGGGTGCTGTGTGAACCCAGACACTTTTGTCCCGGCGAGCAATGACCCAGTAAGCCGGAATGTCCAGGGCAGCGTAAATGTCGGGCTTGCTGATGAGGTCACGATCCATTTCACGCTTGCTGGAAGTGGAGATGATTTCGACGATCAACAATGCCGGCGGGCGTCGTTCTGTGCGCAAATAATCGGCAAAGCATACCGAAGCATCGGGCAAAACGTGATCGGGTCCTTTCACATTTTCCTGTACCCAGGCTTCTTTCAACTCCACTGGTAGGGCATACCACGCGCTTGTGCCTAAAACACGGCAACCAAGTTTCAGAATATCGGAGAGATGCAAATTCAAGAGCATCTCAATGCTCATGGATTCTTCAATATGCTCAAAACTTGGGGGCGGGGCCATGACGATTTCTCCGTTGATGAGTTCCAGCCGATCATCCGGGAACAGGGACACCATCTCTTCAAATTCCTTCAGAGAAAAGCGTCGGACGAGCGGCACTTCGGGTTTGAATTCGATCTCGTGCATCGTCACCGAGGCTGGAATATTTTTTAAGGCAGTGCCCATAACTGTACTCCTGCGCGAATAATTGCAACCTTCATGGCTAATCTCTCGCCGTTCATTGCATCCTTTCAGCTATTGGATCAAGTAATGTTAAGGCGGGAATCCAAACAAAATCTTTTGTGTTGCGAGTGACAAGCGTTAATTGATGTACCACTGCTGTTGCCGCAATCAACGCATCCCCTAAAGACATTTTCTGTTGCTGTCGGAGTCGCACTGCTTCATCAAGAATCGGCGAGGTGATTTGCAGTATGGGCATTAACACAAAGAAATCCTCTAAATCCTTGCGATCTGATGCGGTCAGCTTGTGATAGCCCAAGACTTCAACATAGCTGACGGCTGACACGAAGGGTACGTGCTCTGCGATAAATAGGCGTATTTGATCGTAGTTCGGCTGAGTAGAGTAAATGACGATGTTGCTATCCAAAAGCATCGCTTGTCCCCCGTTCAATCGCGGCCTGGCAACGTGCGGTCTTCGCGCAGATCTTTTTGCCACGCAACCGGATCATCAATCTCTGCCAGAGTATTTCGGGCTGCAAGGCGATTAAGAACTTGCGCAATTTTTTGCCGATGATTTTCGGTGGTTGGCTGAACGGTTTCCTCCACAATCGTGACTAAAACCGACAGGGCATGCCCTTCACCAGAAGCGACAGGTTCCTCATCCGTCCAATGCACTTGGTTGTTTTTTAGAATTGCAGAATAGGTTTGAAGCATAAAAACTCCCCTTCAAAATCAATGCTCAGACGGGCTTACGATACTACTCATCATAGGTATGAGCAAGAAGCCCTTTACTCCAAATTTTCAATGTCTACGGGTTCGATTTCATCGGCCAACTCAAAACCAAACACCTTCGCATAAAAATACAATTCGCCGTCCAGCGCGCGTTTGATGTTCGCGGCTTGGCGGAAGCCGTGGCCTTCTTCGGCGAAGGTCACATACGCGACGGGCAAGCCTTTTCCCTGCAGCGCGTCCACCATCTTTTCGGCTTGGTTGGGCGGGACGATTTTGTCTTCCAGGCCTTGAAAGAAAATGACAGGCACGTTGAGTTTGTCTACGTGATAGATGGGCGAGCGGGCTTTGTAGGCTTTTTTCGGGACTAATCCATACGTGTAGCGCGACTCGAATTTGTGGGTGTCGTCATCGAGGGCTTGCAAATCGCTGACACCGTAATGACTGGCTCCGGCTTTGAAAACGTCGTGAAACGTCAGCGCGCACAGCACCGTGTAGCCGCCTGCGCTACCGCCCGTGATGCACAAACGGTTCGGGTCGGCGAGACCTTTTGCAACGAGATGTTTTGCGCCGTTGACGCAATCGTTGACATCTACGATGCCCCATTGGTCTTTCAATCGTTGGCGATATTCACGCCCGTAGCCGGTGCTGCCGCCGTAATTCACGTCCAGCACTGCAAAACCGCGCGTGGTCCAGAACTGTGTCCAGAGGCTGAAAACCGGATACGTTGCAGCGGTCGGGCCGCCGTGAATTTCGACAATCAGCGGCGGTTTTTCTCCGGCGGGTTCGCGGTAGTTGGGATTGCGCGGCGGGTAGTAAAACGCGTGCGCGGTCAATCCGTCCGTCGTCGGAAATTCAATCGGGCGGGGCAGCGAAATGATCCACGGATCAATCACCACTTCGTTGGAGCTGCGCAGCAACTTGAAGTCTCCGGTGTTGATATTCAATGAAACCACCGCGTTCGGTTCCAGATGCGACCCGGCAATAAAGACGGCGCGATGACGTAAGGCTTGCACACTGTCGAATTTGGAAAACTCCGACTTGATGCGCTGAAAAGTCTTGAAGTTTGTATTCAGGACTCCGAGCTGCGGCAACCCGCGTTCGATGAATGAACAGAGCAGGCTGTGTTCTTCCAGAAACGAATACGTGGACATTCCGAAGACCCATTGCGGCAATCCGAAATCCGCTTTGGCCTCAAGCAATGGCTCGACGTGGCCTTTGCGCCAACGGTATAAATTCCACCAACCAGTGCGATCCGACACAAAATGCAATACGCCTTCGGGCGACCATTCAGGTTGAAAAATGGATTCCTCTTTGCCCCCGGCAATGGGGTGCGCGGCCACCACCGTGCCGCCGAATTCCCAATGTCCCAGCATTAATTCTGTGCTGTCCCAGGGCATATTCGGATGGTTCCATTGCAGGAAGACAAGTTGTGTTCCGTCAGGATTCAGACGCGGCGACGAGACAAAGTCGCTGCCTGAATACAAGGTGCGAAAGCTGCCGGAGTCGAGATCAATGCTGACCAGCGAGTTGATCGGTTCATATTGCGTGACGCGGTGATCCTCGCATACACAGATCAAGCGATTGCGGCGGTGGTCAATGATGAAATCGGCGAAACGCACGCCTTTGGTTTCGGGCGTGAGCGGGGTTGGTTCTTCGCCGACGACCTGACGATAGACGCGATTGTCAGCGAAATTGGAAAAATAAATCACGCCGTCTTCGACCAGATATGCGCCGCCGCCATATTCGTGAATTCGCGTGCGAACGCTGAAAGGTGCGGGGGTTATATCTTCGGTTTTATGGTTGGGTGTGCGTCGCACAATGACGCTGCGGCCTTTTTCCGCCGGGCGTGATTCGATCCAATAAATGTCCTCGCCGTCAAGCATCACTTGGCTCAAACCAATCGAGCCGGAAACAATCAAGTCAGATGTAATCGTGGATTTCCAGGTTCCATAGGGAGCGGTTTTGTGCATAGATTGATTTATTGAGTAGACGGTAGGCGGTAGACGGTAGACAGTAGAAAGAAATATTTGAGTTCCGAGTGTAGAGTTTTGAGAGCCGACCACCAACTACTGTCTACTGTCTACCGTCTACTCCTCCTTTCATCTTCGTCGTACTGGCAACAAAATATTTGAAATTAAAATACCCGCGACCAACGCCATCGCGGTCAAAATCATTTGGACGGCAATGCCAACACCGGGGACGATTTGATTATCCAACAGGGAGGCGATGCTGCGAAAGCCCAGGCTGCCGGGAACCAGCAACAGGATGCCGGGAGCGAGCGTCACTGTTGTTGGGCGGCGCATCAATTGCGAATAGATTTTGCTGGCTAATCCAACCGTCAGCGCGCCAATGAAAGGACCTAATTCCGCCCCGATTAGTTTCGCCCCACCGCGACTCGCTGAAATCGCAATCACGACAACGAGGACGATCCAAATCACATCGCGCACATGCGCCCGCAGCAAAATCGAGAACGCAATCGCAATCAGAAACAGCGCCAGATATTCCGTCCACCACGGTTGCGCCAGCGAAGCCCCAATCTGCGGCGTGCCGAACAGTAAACTCGAAATCTTTGCGCCCAATGTCACGCCAAACCCGATGCCGAAAAACACAATCAGCGCGCTGCTCAACCGTGATGTGCCGGAGACCAGATTGCGTGTGGTTAACTCCGTCAACGCTGTGGTTAAAGTGAAGCCCGGCATCAATAAAATCAGGCCTGCGAGCGTCGCATTGAAAACAGAAAACGGTCCCAGCCACAAACTCAAAGCCGACGCCACCCCCGATGCTAAGGTCGCGGCAACCGGCTCAAAGACCTTGCCGAGCTGCGGATACTTGTCGGCCAGCAAATACAGCAGCCCAATCAGCAACCCGATGAGCGCCGACACGGTCATCTCTTTCCACCCGCCACCAAAGAATTGTGACGATGCGACCGAGGCCAGCCCGCAGGCAATCGTGTTCATCAGCGGACCGTATTCGGGTTTCGCCGAAATAATTTCGTCTATTTTCCGGGAGCCTTCGCCCGGCGAGAGTTGATGATGCAAAACCTGCGTTAAGACCTGATCGAGGTCTACGATTTTGCCGAGATTCAAGTTGCCAGGTTCCGCCCGAATCAGGTATGTGCGTTGGTGTTCCAACTCTCCAAAGCCGCAATAAATCGAAGTCGGTGTCGAAAAGAATTGTCCCTGCAATCCAACGCGTTCAGCGGCCTGTTCCAGTAGCTCTTCCAGGCGATGCGAGGCATAACCGCACATGTGCATCGCGCGTCCGAGTCGCAAAATAAAGCTGATTGCTTCGTCGGCGGTGGGAGGTGATTCGTTTACTGCTGCGAGTTGCGTCGCGTTTGCCATAGCGCCAATGAGTTTTGACCGCAGGGATTAGATTTGTGTCGGCCTCAATAGTAAATGGCTCCTGTGAAAAAGCGAAGGAGCCGAACGCCGAACTGCACAGGAATCGTGAGGCTGGCGATCTTCTGAGCCAGGCGATTGATGAGTTAGCGGCGATTTGTTTTTGCCAGGCAGGTTGGACATTGGCACGGGATTTCTACCAATTCAAGACTGCTTAAATAATTGACCGTCAATTCAGTGCCGGGGGCGATGTTTCGCAACGCATAAATCGTGAGCCGTCCTTGTGCCAGAAGCAGTCCGCAATTGGGGGTGCAGGAATGATTCAGATATTCCGTCCCGTTGCCACCAAACCGGCCATCAATGCAAGTGCCATCTTCCAGATCACAGATGCAATGTCCCAGCCCTCGGCGTCTGCGCCGCATGGCCTCATCCCACGAAATTGATTCGCCCTCATAATCGGCAATCCTGGTGCCACGCGCCAGAGGGATCGCCGCAAAACAGCCTTGCCCGTGAATGGGCGACGGGTGGATCGCCAATCCAGGGGCCAGTTGCCGCCTGGACTGTACATCAGGCTGGATCGGGTTTGTCTGAAGGTCTGCTGTGAAGGTTAGGGGCATAATTTTGAATGAAACTACGGGTGTAGCAAACTCACTTTCCCGCTTCCCAAATGATAATATCCGCCGACTACGACTAACCGCTTTTCGCTCACCAATCGGGACAGTACCGGTTCGCTGGCGCGTAATTTGGCAATCACGGCTTCGACGTTGGCTCGCGCCACCAATTCATTGAAGTGGACGGAGTCGGCTGCTTGTTGGTTGGTTGGGGTGCGATGACGAACCTTTTCGACAGCAGGGAGAATCGCATCTACCAGTGTTCCCAAATGTCCTTCATGTTGATTGGCGATGGCGGCATGAACTGCGCCACAGTTTTCGTGACCGAGAACGATCAACAGTGTGGTCCCCAAATGCTCTGCCGCGTATTCAATGCTGGCGATGACGGCATCATCGGCAATATTGCCTGCCACGCGCACGACGAATAAATCCCCCAAGCCCTCGTCAAAAATAATCTCTGGTGGCAAACGAGAATCCGAGCAGCTCAACACAATGGCAAAAGGATGTTGCCCTTTACGCGCCAGATTGATTCGACGAGCTACCGTCTCATCCGGGTGTTTCATATGATGGGTGACAAAGCGGCGGTTTCCCTCAATCAATTTCCTGAGGGCCTTTTCTGCCGTCACAAATTTGGTTTTCTTGTGTGGTTTGTGGTGTTCCTGATGGGTTATGGCAAAGACGTTCAAGCTGATAAACAGGCTCAGCCAGGGCAGTGCTTTTTTCATAAACTGTGAATTCCTTTCAGATCTGAGACGGGGAAATTCGTGGTACGTGCAGAGGATAGCGGGGAGTTATAGCAGCAAAGAGAACGATCATCACTTGACATGGCTGCGAGCTTATTCGGAGTTAGAAAATTTCGCAACTGTGAAGGCCGCGAAGAAAATCAGGTCTCGCAAAGTTTAGTTTCTTGACATCAATTCCTCGCTTGGATTAAGTTCTCGCCTGTTCTCGACCCCAAACGTTTACGGCTTCCTCGTTCCCGCCCCAGCCGAGCCGAGCCTAATCAATCAATTACTCACAGAGGCCATCAGGAATGAACAAATCTCGCATCGGTCAGTTTTCCTTTGACCACGACCGGCTTGGTCAAAGTAGACGACAATTTTTACTTGGCGCATTGGCCGCCGGAGCTGTTGGTTTGACGGCGTGTGGCGATCCGCAAACAGTCACGGTCACTTCGACGCCAACACCCACGCCCAGCCCCACGCCCACGCCTGCGGCCATGCCATCGTTGCCTCCATTGCCCGCCAAGACCTACCCGGCAGATTATAAAAACGCGCTGCTGGCGATGGACGAAATGGTGAATCATTACGCCAAGGTGTTTGATTCGCCTTCCGCGCTGATTCACGCGGTGCGCGCCTTCGGGAAAAATTTTAAGCGCGCGGATGGCTCGAACACTGTTGAGCATCTGTGCGGACGTTACGCCGAAGAACAACCTGTGAATGGCAAACGCTTTGTGCGCTTCACGCGCTTCAATGTGGAGGTTCATGACAACAGCTTTCTGAAAACTTTTCTGGAAGCCAGTGTCAGCCCGGATCAATCCATCACCGCAGGCGGCAATAAATACACGTTGCGCGATGTGGGCGAGCATGCCAAATCATTGTTCCGATTCGATCCGAACAATCTGACGCGTTACGAGAAGGATTACGTCCACGAACATTTGCCTTGGACTTTGATCGCTTTTTCCACCTTAATGCCGGGCGGCAAAGGCAGTTGGGACAATGCTTATGGCGAGAAAATTGATTTGATGGATGTCGTGGACAAAACATTTGCCGACTTCGAGTCCAAATGTCAGCCCTTGAAAGCCGCGATGGACAGCAACGGAGGCGTGTCAAGGGATCTGCACGAGGTCATCAAGGTTTATTCCTGTTATGGCGGACACTCGCTCTATGGCTTTTTAGCCTGCGTGAAAAATGGCTACACGGATCGCGGGATGACCGAACGAATGAATGAGATGATGAAGCTTTCGGTGTATCGCCTGGTCAAGGAGGCCGAAAACATTGAAACCGAATACGACGAGCGGAAACCCATGCCGATGTCACCCAACCCACAGGAAGAAGCGATGATGCTGCAAATGCTTCAACGTGTGGGCGTCTCCAAAAATGAATTGATTGACATGCTCAAGCTGCGCGGCGTGGTGAAGCTGACCGGGCATTTGTTGGAAGCGATCAACTTTGCGCGACTCAATAACATTTTCAAGCCGACCCCGGAGCAGCAGAAATTGATTCAAGCGGGCGAGCAAAAACTTTTTGCATCTACCGTGCAACTGCGCGCGTTAAATCTGGAAGGCCTGCGCAGTTTCAATGCCAAAGAGTTTAATGACAACGTCATTGCTTTAGGCCATGCCTCCCGTGCCCTGAAGCTGTTAACGCCGGACAACCCCGACAAGAATCCAAAGGCAATCTAATTTATTGAAGGAAACCACATGAAAAGAAACACACGCCTGCTCCTGCTGATGCTCCTGACTGGTTTGGTCAGCACTGTAGCGCAGGACCTGGGAGCAAATGATGAAAAATACGCGCTCAAAATCCGCCCGATTCATGTTCAGTGTGAGGCGTTGAGCGAAGGCGAGAACGCGGCTGTTGCCAAAGCCAGCAAAGAGTTGGCCGCAGCGGACTCCACCGGGAAAATCCGTTTGTTGGGCGAGCTGGCCAACTCCTGTCACCGGAAAAGCGTCGAGGCCGTAAGCCTGATGTTGCAGGATAAAGACCCATTGGTGCGACAGGCCGCAGTCGAAGCCCTGGGGCATTTGGGCGATCCTGAAAGCATTGATGCTTTGACAGAGATGACCACGGATGCCGATTGGCGCGTACGCTTTTCTTTAGGTGTTGCGTTATGTGCTTTCCAAAAAGCCAACGCCAGCGTGGTCGCCTTGAATCAGCTTTCTCTGTTGAATATTGACGCACCGCTGACCGAAGGCGATATTCGGGCGCGGTTGCACACGATTATTCAGATCAATCAATTGCGTGATGCGACCTATTCCCGCAAGCCGTTCAATTATTTGTTCAGCCTGATGGACCACGAAAAAGAACCGGTTCGCAAGATGCTCAGTGAAACAATGGAGGCGCTGAAAGCCACCAAGAATGCGCAATACGAATTGATCGGGATTCTCAAACAAAATATCAATCCGAATTCACGCCGCAAGGCAGCGTATTGGTTGGGGCAGCTCAAGATTGAGCGAAGTCGCTGGCAGTTGAAGGAAGCATCTGAAGAGGACGGCGACGAAAGCGTGCGTAAAGCGGCTGCCGAAGCCTTGAAATTATTGGGCGCGACCGATGAAGAGCCACCACCCAGCGCACCGAAGGCAAAGGCCGGGGCGAAGGGCGGAAAGACCACCAAACCTGCACCCAGGACGGTGAAGAAAAAATAGTCTGAAGACATTTTTCATTTGTCATTTGACATTTTGCAATGGTCATTGTCTGCTGCGGATCGCAGTTCGACGACAAATTGCAAATGACCAATGACAAATGAAAAATGCTATGGATTCTGTCACGCTCGAAATCTTCAAATCGCTCTACACTTCCGTGGCCGAAGAAATGGGCGCAAGTCTGCGCCGCACGGCTTTTTCCCCGAATATCAAAGAACGCCGCGATTATTCCTGCGCTGTGTTTGATCGGCGTGGACAGATCATCGCACAGGGCGATCACATGCCCGTCCATCTCGGCTCCATGCCGATGTCGGTACGCGCCGCAATTGAACGTTGCGAACTCAATCCCGGCGATGTCATCATCCTCAACGATCCGTACGCAGGCGGCACCCATTTGCCGGATGTGACCTTAGTCGCCGCCGTCTACGAAGAAACTACGGCTCACCGATCATCGGTCACCAGCCACCGCCCGCTTTTTTACGTTGCGAATCGCGCCCATCACGCAGACATTGGCGGTTCGACGCCCGGCTCAATGGGCAAGGCCACGGAAATTTATCAGGAAGGCTTGCGCATTCCACCCATGCACCTGGTCACGCGCGGCCAATTGAACGAAGAGTTTCTCAATCTATTTTTAGCCAATGTGCGCGTCAATGCGGAACGCAAGGGCGATTTGACCGCACAGCTCGGAGCCTTGCGCGTCGGAGCCGACCGCCTGCGCGAAATCGTCGCGCGGTATGGCTTCACCGAATGTGATGCCTATGCACGGCATTTGATTGATTACACCGCGCGAATGATGCGCCACACGATTGCCGCGCTTCCTGATGGTGTGTACACCGCAGAAGATTGGCTGGATGACGATGGCGAATCCGATGAACCCGTGCGGATTGCGGTCACGATCACGATTGGTGGCGACCGCGCCAAGCTTGATTTCACGGGCAGCGCCCCACAGGTTCGGGGGCCGCTAAATGCCGTTGCTGCGATCACGATTTCGGCGGCATATTACGTCTTTCGTTGTTTGATTCCTGCTGACGTTCCCGCCAGCGCAGGCATTCTGGACCCGCTCGAAATCATTACGCCGAGCGGCACGATCATCAATGCCGCTCCGCCCGCGCCAGTTGCCGGCGGCAATGTCGAAACCTCGCAGCGCATTGTAGACGTGTTGCTCAAGGCCTTATCCCAAGCCGCGCCACAACTGATTCCTGCCGCTTCACAAGGCACGATGAATAACCTGACGATTGGCGGTTGGGACGCCACGCGGGGCAAAGAATTTGCCTACTACGAGACCATTGCCGGAGGAATGGGCGCGCGTCCCGCTGCCGATGGCCTGAGCGCGGTTCACACGCATATGACCAACTCACTCAACACACCTGTCGAAGCGTTGGAATACGCCTACCCTTTGCGCGTGCGACGTTATGCGATTCGACGCGGTTCCGGTGGCGCAGGGAAGCATCGCGGCGGCGACGGCGTGATCCGTGAAATCGAATTACTGACCGAGGCACAGGTCACGTTGCTCTCGGATCGGCGGAAGATTGCGCCCTATGGTTTAGCGGGCGGAGAAGCTGGACAAGTTGGGGAAGCGGAGTTGATTTCGGGCGGCCAGACAGAGCAGTTGAAGGGGAAGTTTTCGATGGCGGCGAAAGCTGGTGACCGCATTGTATTAAAGACGCCGGGTGGTGGCGGGTTTAGAAATGCTGTCTGATACTGAAGGTCCACAAACCATCGTCTGGACCTTGTCTAATTTTCTGCTTGCACAACTTGCCCGAAATCCATAAGCTACGCGCGTCCTTTCAACCCCGCCCCTGAACTCAACCCGACCTACCGAACTCCAACTACTACTGCGTTATGTTGCTTATCCCTATCGGTCATGATCGGCAGGTGACGAAACGATTACCTGTCATTACACTCACCCTCATTGCCTTTAATATTTTCGTCTTCGTTTTTACCGAAACGGTCGGAACCCAACAAAATGCGCGCAAAAGTCTGGCGTTGAAATCCTTGCTCGAATTTGCGGAAACGCATCCTGAAATTAAGGTCACGGCACAGGCCCGCGAACGGCTTTCACGCGTGGCGGATTTAGAGCTTGAAGAAATCCAGAGCTACATTGACCAGGATAAACTCATTAAATTGGTCGAAGGAAACTCGCCTGAAAATCAGGGCTTGACGCTGAATGACAAAGCTGTGTTGGAATCTGAAAGCACCCGACTTAGTTCAGCCTTTGTCGCGGCTTTCGACGACTTCTACGGCTACAAATACGGCTTCGTTCCTGCCTATCACAAAGGGTCGTTCTCGAATTACTTCAGTTGCATGTTTTTGCACGGCGGCTTTCTGCACATTCTGGGCAACATGCTGTTTTTGTTTCTGGCTGGGATTGCGATGGAAGACGCGTGGGGACGTGGGTTTTATACGCTTTTTTATTTGGCTGCTGGTGCTGCCGCAACTGCTACGCACGCGTTTACTTCTCCCGAAAGCAAAATTTATCTGGTCGGTGCCTCCGGCGCGATTGCCGGATTGATGGGCGCGTTTATGGTGCGATATTTCAAAGCGCGCATCAAATTTTTCTACTTCGTGATTTTCAGGGCTGGAACCTTCAAAGCCCCTGCGTACGTGATGCTACCGTTGTGGATCGCCTTGGAATTGAAAGACACCTTTACCACTTCCTCCAGCGATTCCGGCGGTGTAGCGTTTTGGGCACATATTGGCGGCTTTTTCTTCGGCGCAGTGGTGGGAGCAGTAGTTCATTTCAGTGGCGTCGGACAATGGCTTGCGCCAAAAAATGTGAAGCGTGCTTCCAGCTTCGGCACGGGCAATGCGATCCACGAAGCGGTCGCGCACATGGAAGAAGGCGAACACGCAGAGGCGGTTCGCAAACTCAAGCAGCGATTGGATGCGGTTCCCAACGATGAGAAAGCCTGCCTAGCGTTGGCCAAAGTATATGGCGAAATTGGGCAGCGCCAATCCGAAATTGCCACTTATGTTCGGTTGATTCGTTTGCTAATTCAAAAGGCAAAGCTCAACGATGCGCTCCAGGCTTACCTGGCCGTGCTGGAAACTTATCACCCCGAAGAACCGCCCCTTCGCTTGCCAATACGTGACTGGATGCAACTGTGCAATCATTTGGCGGCGCGCGAAATGCCCCGCGAAGCGGCGGGCGAATACGAAAAACTCGGACTGGCGTATCCGGGCGAAACGATGGCGGGCGAAGCCTTGGTCAATGCGGCGGATTTGCGGTTGCGCCTGGGCGAATATGAGTACGCCGCGAATATTTATGCCTACGCCAAGGCGCAGCCCAGCACCGACCCTAATGTGCATCTACGGATTGCCGAGGGCGAGGCCCAATTAGGGAATTTGATGCGCGGGCGCGATGCCGCGTAGTTGCGCCCGCTTTACGTTGCTCCATTGTCAAAGGTATCCAGACGGCGACTACGGTGGTTGTCCCCATCAGTATTTTCTTGCCCAATCCCTCCCTTCTTTTTGCTCCTACCCTCATTTGAACTTGAAGAATTTTTTGCCCTCCTGATCGGGATTCGCCTGCCTTCCAAGCGACTTGAACGATGATCGCTGAGAATAACTTGCTGACCGGTCGGTTAGTATAGTAGACTCTCTGCTGTTCGTTATCTTCCTGGTAGTTTAAGAAAACAAAATTATTGATTTGTTGCCAATCTAGTTAAGTAATGCTGGGTGAGAGGCTGGTTCTCAGACCTCTCGTATTTCTACAACCTGAGGGCTTTCTGCTGTGACCCACTCGAATTCGAGCAGCGCGTCCATACGCAAGGTGGCGATTGCCAGCTTTATCGGCACGACTATCGAATGGTATGACTTTTTTTTGTATGGCACGGCCAGCGCCTTGGTTTTCGGCAAGCTCTTTTTTCCCAATTACGATCCTCTGACTGCAACGTTGGCTTCGTTCGGCACTTACGCTGTCGGATTCATTGCACGTCCGATAGGTGGCATTGTCTGTGGGCATTACGGCGACCGTATTGGTCGCAAATCCATGCTGGTCCTGACGCTGCTGATTATGGGCGTGGCGACATTTTTGATTGGTCTGTTGCCGACCTATGAAAGCATTGGAATCTGGGCCCCAATCCTGTTGGTTGTATTACGCCTGGCACAGGGCTTTGGCGTGGGAGGCGAATGGGGCGGAGCCGTACTGATGGCGGTCGAACACGCACCAAGCCACCGACGCGGCTTTTATGGAAGCTGGCCGCAGGTTGGTGTCCCCGCAGGACTCTTGCTGTCCACCGTTGTGTTTGGGCAAATCTCCAAATTGCCGGAGCAGGCTTTTCTGGCGTGGGGTTGGCGCGTCGCGTTTGTCATCAGCATTCTGTTGGTTGGTGTTGGTTTGTACATTCGTCTGGCGGTCGTTGAGCCACCAGAATTTACCAAGCTCAAACAATCAAATACCACATCGCACAGCCCCATTTTGGAAGCTCTGCGGCATCATCCGCGCAATGTGTTGCTGGCAATGGGCGCGCGACTGGCTGAGAACGGTGCATTTTATCTCTACACGGTTTTTATTCTGACCTTTGCCACGCGACCGCAGATCGGATTTTCCAGTGCATCCGTTTTGGGAGCGATTTCGTTTGCGGCAGTGCTGCAAATGCTGGCGATTCCGATATACGGTTTGTTGTCGGATTTCGTCGGACGACGTCCCGTGTATCTATTTGGAGCCGTGTTTACAGCGCTTTTTGCATTTCCATTTTTCTGGTTGGTCGAGACCTCACAACCCATCTGGATGCGGTTGGCGATTGTGTGCGCGCTGGCGGTTGGACACGCCGCGATGTATGGCCCACAGGCGAGTTTCTTTTCGGAACTCTTTGGAACACGCGTGCGCTACAGCGGCGCATCGCTGGGCTATCAATTGGCTTCTGTTTTGGCTGGCGGGCTTTCGCCGTTGATTGCCACGGGCTTGCTTCGTCGCAGCGGCAGCTCATCACCTGTTGCGCTGTATATTTTGGGACTGGCTGCTGTGACCACCATTTCAGTGTTTCTGGCGGCAGAAACCGCACAATCAAAACTCACTTCCGAAATTGCCGAGACAGTTCACGAAACATCGTAATCAACTACACGGGCAGAAAGCTCATTTCAACCTTAGAAAGGCATCCATCCATGTCACAGAGAATTTCGGGTTTCCTGTTACTGATTTTATTGAGTGCCAGCGCGGTGATCAGCTTTTCAGGGCAGGCGGTTGTATCCGACACGACGCTCAAAATTGAGAGCGGAATGATTTCTGGCGCGATGATAGATGGCGTCTCCACTTACAAAGGCATTCCGTACGCTGCTTCAACCGCAGGTGAGAATCGTTGGAAACCACCACAACCGGTCAAGGCCTGGCAAGGCGTTCGAGATGCGACGGCGTTTGGAATGGATTGTCCGCAAGCGCCGTATCCTCAAGGCTCGATATTTTATCGTCCACCGCGTCCACAGAGCGAAGATTGCCTTTGCCTCAACGTGTGGACGGCGGCGAAAGCGGGCGACAAGCGACCTGTGATGGTGTGGATTCACGGCGGTGCCTTAACGCGCGGCAGCGGGGCTACGCCAACTTACGATGGCACGAACTATGCCAAAAAAGGCGTGGTGCTGGTGACAATCAATTATCGCCTGGGGCCGCTGGGCTTTCTTGCGCATCCTGAATTAACAGCGGAATCGGCGCAGCGTTCATCGGGCAATTACGGCTTGCTGGATCAGATTGCCGCGCTCAAATGGGTGCAGCAGAACATCGCAGCGTTCGGCGGTGATCCGAAGCGCGTGACGATCTTCGGCGAGTCGGCCGGGTCTACCAGTGTGAGCACGCTGATGGCGTCGCCGCTGGCGAAGGGATTGTTCCAGCGGGCGATCGGCGAAAGCGGCGCTTCGGTGCGCCCCATGGCCAAGCGCGAGGAGCTCGAAAAGGAAGGTGCGCGCTACGGGCAAGGGCGCTCACTCGCGGACCTGCGGAAGATCGATGCGCGGGAACTGCTGAAATCGGCGGAGGGCTTTGCCTTCCGGCCCGTCGCGGACGGCTGGTTCCTGCCGGTGGATGTCGCCACC
>JAEUQN010000109.1 GCA_016789725.1 Blastocatellia bacterium
CTGCGAATTTGAGCGCAAGCACCAAAAGCCCAACCCAAACCGCCGCCGCGCATCAATGGATCATGAATTACGATCAGGCGATAGCGCAGGCGAAAGCCACGAATAAGCCTGTGTTTCTGAACTTCACGGGCGTGACCTGCACCAATTGCCGCTGGATGGAAAGCAATATGCTGACCGAAGCAGACGTTAAGAAAACATTGGAAAACTTTGTGCTGGCAGAGTTATTTACGGATCGCCAGACCCCAGAAGACGAACGCCACAGTCAGATTCAGGAAAAAAGCTTTGGCACAGTTGCCTTACCACTTTACGTGGTCGTGGGTCCCGACGGCAAAGAGCTATCGAAGTTCCCCGGCTTAACGCGGGACAAAAACGAATTCATTCGCTTCTTGCAAGCAGGCGCGGCACGGTTCAATCAAGTCGCGCAAAACCAAATACAATGAAATCAAAAGGCAAAAGGCAAATCTCAAAAGGCAAAAGGTCGGCACTTAATTTTTTTATAAAACAAACGCGGCGCAGCCTTCCGCTTTTTACTTTTGCCTTTTGCCTTTTGAGATTTGCCTTTTGATTTCTTATGGACGTTACTCTCAATGAATATGAAGTGCGCGTGCTCGGCGCACTGGTCGAAAAGAAAATCACAACGCCGGAATATTATCCGCTCACGCTCAACTCCATCCTGAATGCGTGCAATCAAAAGTCGAGCCGCGACCCGGTCGTTTCCTATGACGAATCCATTGTGCAAAAAGCATTAAGTAGCTTGCGCGAAAAGAAGCTCGTCTACGTCTTCAGCGGAGCCGATGCTCGCGTAGCCAAATATGGGCATCTGTTCCCGGAAGCGATGGATTTGAGCCACGCAGAAACGGCGATCATGTGCGTGCTGATGTTGCGCGGCGCACAAACGCCCGGCGAATTGCGCACGCGGACAACCTCGCTTTACGCCTTCGATTCATTGGTAGACGTTGAGTTGGCATTGCAATCATTAATGGATGAAGACATTCGCAAAGAACCGCTCATCGTAAAATTGCCGCGCCAGCCCGGCACCAAAGAATCCCGCTATGCCCACTTGCTATCGGGCGAAATCAACATTGAGCAATTGCCCGTCATAGCCGCCCCACGGGCGACCTCGTCCGGCTCCTCTGCTTCCGCCAAGGACGAGCGCATCGCCGCTCTGGAAGCGGATATCGCCCTGCTGAAACAGGAGCTGAGTGAATTGAAACAACAGTTCGCCGCCTTCAAGCAACAGTTTGAATAATCGTTTTAGCAACTTGGCTCGACCGATACGCCACTCTGTTTAGCGGGAACGCAAAGGAAGCTGCGACCACTTGTCTTCTGACCATTCACCCATCCACGACAAAACGCCGTATTTGCACATGCTCTGGGCTTCGATGGCGTTCACGCTCATGGCAACCTTCAGCCGATGGGCAGGCGATTATTGCGACTGGCGTTTGATCGCTTTTGCCCGCGCGTCATTGGCGTGTTTGTTTGCGTTTTTATTGGCGAAAGCCTTCAAAGTCCAACTTGTTTTTTGGCGACCACGCATTTTGTGGATGCGCAGCCTGGCCGGTTCCATCAGCATGTTTTGCAATTTCTATGCGCTGGCGCACTTGCCGGTGTCTGACACGTTGACGCTGATGAATACCGCGCCGATTTGGGTGACGTTGCTCTCGTGGCTCGTCTTCAAACAAAAGCCTACCACCGGAATCATCTTCGCCGTTCTCACCAGCTTTATCGGCATCATTTTCATTCAGCAGCCCCATTTTCAGGACGGCAAATTCGCCATTTTGATGGCGATGATCGGAGCCGTCACAACTTCGATTGCCATGCTCGGATTGAGCCGGTTGCAAAGCGTAGACCCGCGCGCCATCGTCGTGCATTTTTCGGCAGTGGCGAGCGTTTCGACCTTGCTGCTATTACTGCTTACTGGTCCCAATGATTCCTTCGCGCCGTTACACCTGCCACAAGCCATGAGCCTGTTGGTGTTGATTGGCGCAAGCGGCGTGCTGGGACAAATCGGGATGACGATGGCGTTTGCGAAAGGCCATGCGACGCGGATTTCCGTCGTGGCGCTGTCGCAAATTCTGTTTGGGTTGCTGGTTGATCTGGTGCTGTGGAAGCACGCGCTCAATTGGGTATCGTTGTTTGGAATGGTGCTGGTCATCGCGCCGACCGCGTGGATATTGCTCGGCGAAACGCCTAAAGAAAGCCACGATGTTGTCGAGGCCGAGATGAGTTGACGCATTCCCATCGGTTCTGAAGAGTGGTAATTTAGCGGCTCAAGAATTTGTCTTTTTTTCCACGAAGCCACACGAAGAGACACGAAGATTTATAACAGGATGCACAAGAGATAGAACTTGTCATTGCTACGTAAAAACCCTGTTCATCTTGTCAATCCTGTCTATGTACTTCTTCGTGCTGCTTCGTGTGGCTTCGTGGATGAGAAATTGCTAAATAGCTATAATCGTTTGCCCGATCCCGATTGAACCCTATGCCTATTGCCCCGAACACAACTTTCAATCATTACGAAATCATCGCGCCGCTCGGCAAAGGCGGGATGGGCGAAGTATATCGCGCCCGTGACACCCGCTTGAATCGTGAAGTCGCCATTAAAGTATTGCCGAGCGAAGTCGCTTACGATGCTGACCGCTTGCGCCGTTTCGAGCAGGAAGCGATGGCGACCTCGGCGCTCAATCATCCGAACATTTTGACGGTCTACGATTTTGGCAACCACGAAGGCAATCCGTATCTAGTGATGGAATTGCTGGAAGGCGAAGAACTGCGCACGCAGTTGGAGGAAGGCGCGTTGCCTGTGCGCAAAGCGATTGAGTATGCACAACAAATCGCGGCAGGCTTAGCGGCGGCGCACGAAAAGAACATCGTGCATCGGGATTTGAAGCCGGAGAATTTATTCATCACGAAAGACGGACGCGTGAAGATTCTCGACTTCGGTCTAGCCAAGCTCAGACCGCCGCGCACGGTCTCTGCGGGTTCCGATGTCGCCACGCAAAAGCAACTCACCAACCCGGGCACGGTGATGGGAACCGTCGCGTACATGTCACCCGAACAGGTGCGCGGACAAGACCTGGATCATCGTTCCGACCTGTTCAGCTTCGGCATAATCTTGTACGAAATGCTGAGCGGGCAACGCGCGTTCACGGGCGAAATGATGGCGGATGTGATGAGCGCAATTACGCGCGATGACCCGCCGGAGTTGAGCGAGGCGAACGCGAAAATCAGCCCGGCGCTCGACAAGATAGTGCGGCGCTGTTTGGAGAAGAAGCCGGAACAACGCTTTCAATCAGCGAGCGATTTGGGCTTTGCGCTCGAAGCGTGGTCGTCGGATGGGTACGCCCGCGCCCTCGCGGACAATTCTGGGTCAGGTGACGCTGGGTACGCCCGCGCCCTCGCGGGCAACTCTGGGCCAGGTGACGCTTCGATGCCAAAGGACAATTCGTCAGGCCAGCACGCGGGGGCGCGTGCGTTCCCAGCGGGGCGCGAGCGATTCGCGTGGCTGGCAGCGGCGGTCTTGCTACTGGTTTCGCTGATCTCGTTGCCCTTCGCCGTGAAGTATCTGCGCCAGTCGCCGCCCGCTGCGCCCACTGTCGCGCGCTTTACCATCGCCGCGCCGGAGAAGGCGACGGCCATCGAAGCGCCGGAGCTTTCCCCTGATGGCCGCCATCTGGTTTTCGCTGCGACTGTGGAAGGCAAGCGCAGTCTCTGGCTGCGTCCGCTGGGTTCGCTCACAGCGCAACCGCTGCCCGGCACGGAAAACTTTTTCGGTATTCCTTTCTGGTCGCCGGACAGCCGCTCGCTGGGCTTTTTCGCTTGGGCCGAACTCAGGAAGCTTGATCTGGCGGGCGGCGCGCCACAAACGCTGTGCAAGTTGCCGTCAGACACCGGCTCGATAAACTTCAACGGCACCTGGAATCGCGACGGAGTTATACTTTTCTCGGGCCGTGCAGGGATTTATCGCGTCCCGGCGGCAGGTGGCGAACCGACACTGGCGCTGCGCTCAGACCCGCCGGGGCTTTACCGCTGGCCGGTCTTTTTACCTGACGGTCGCCACTTCCTCGTGCGCAGGACGCCCACACAGGGTACGGCAGAAATTCATCTCGCCGCGCTCGACCGCCAGGAGACCACGCGCCTGCTGGCGGCGGATTCACAGGCGTCTTATGCCAACGGTCATCTGCTGTTTGCGCGCGCCGGAGCCTTGCTCGCCGCGCCCTTCGATGCCGACAGCCTGAAACTCACGGGCGAGCCTTTCGTGGTCGTGGACAAAGTAAGAGTCACTGGCAGCCAGATCAGGGGACACTTTTCCGTGTCCGACAATGGCAGCCTTGTCTACAATCCGAATGCGCTCGCCGACCATCAGCAACTGACTTGGCTGGATCGCGCGGGCAAGCCGCTCAATACGGTCGGGCCATCGGGCGAGTATAGAGAACCCCAGTTAGCACCCGACGGAAAGCGAGTCGCGGTGGAGCGGCGTGATCCGCAGAGCCAAAACTGGGACATTTATGTGATAGACCTCGCGCGGGGTACAACATCGCGGCTGACCTTCGATGCGGGCTATGATCGCAATCCCGTCTGGTCGTCCGATGGCAACCACATCGCTTGGGGGGCGAATCGCGACGGAGCTTTTCAGATTTATCAAAAGCTGGCGAGTGGCGTCGGGTCGGAAGAGTTGCTGCACAAAGCAGACGCTTTCATCGCTCCCGACAGTTGGTCGGCGGATGGCCGCTTCCTCCTTTACTTTCGGACTGATCCGAAAATGGGACAGGATTTGTGGGTACTGCCGCTCACAGGAGAGCGCCAGCCCGCGCTGTTTTTGCAGACGTCATTTGCCGAGGCTGAAGGACGTCTCTCGTCCGACGGGCGCTGGATCGCTTATCGCTCAGACGATCAGGGAAGATTCGAGGTGTACGTGCAGCCCTTTCCTGCTTCGGGTGGCAAGTGGCAGATTTCGACGAGTGGCGGCCAAGCGCCGTGGTGGCGGAGCGATGGCAAAGAGATGTACTACCTGTCCCTTGACGGAAAGTTGATGGCGGTGGAGGTGAAGCCGGGCGATAGCTTCGAGGCGAGTGCGCCCCGGGCACTCTTCGATCTCGCGCCGGTGCGGGCGATTGGTGTTGCGGGCAGCTATACGGTGACGGCGGCGGGAGATCGCTTCCTCTTCGTCACGGCGCGGGAGGAGGCCGCGAGTTTGCAATTCACTGTCGTGACGAACTGGACAGCGGAGGCGAAGAAGTAGCGCAAACTGTCCGTTTGCGTCGTTACACTGGAAGAAGTAGCAAAGATGAAAACGGCTTGAGGATTACGTTGTCAATAATTGTGTATCAAATAAACATTTCTTCATCCTGATACGCGCGATTGACAGGCAGACTTTTACCCGCGCTCAGGACTTCGACCGCACGGCGCACGCCCGCCATCAGGTAGGAAAATTCACGGGCTGGTTCGAGGACATTGTTTTGCACGATGTCCGCTGTGCGTTGAAATTTATCGGTGGTGCTGGCTAGTGCCTTTTGCATTTGCTCAGCTTGTGCTTTGGCTTTATCCAGTTCGCGGCGGGCTAACGCAGTTGTATCGCCGAGCAGGTTTTTGACGTCGGCGGTTTCATCCTTGACCATCTCTGCAATGGCGTTGATGTGTTGCGCGCCCTGCGAAAAATATCCAGCCGCCTCTTTGAACTCGGTCATGACCTGTTGCGAAAGATGCAACACCGGCTCAGTGTTTTGGAGCAAGTATTCTGCCCGTGACTGCAATTGTCCGACGCGCTCAACCAATTCGACAATGCGCTTGGCCAAGAGGTAAAAGCCGATGAAGACAACTGCCTGCACGATGAGCAGGAGCGTGACAATAATCAAAATGGCGAGCAGGTAAGTTTCCACAGGATTCAAAAAATTGAGACCAGAGTGAAGAGGTCAGATGATGTTATCTAACCTCTTCCTCAATCGCGTTAGTTTTCTTCATATGCCGCACCCGATGCTGCGCCGGATTTGGCGATGTCATTCAACTTGGCTTCACGATAGCCTTGTTTGCCCGCTTCAAGGGCCGCCGCCACAGAAGCTTTTTGCCGATTGATGAGGTCTTTGCCGCGTTCGGCAACATCGGTGATGGCCTCTTTGCTGCGTTCGGCAATATCGGTCGCATACTCCGCGCTGGCTTGATAATACTCGGTCGCGCGTTCGCCGATTTGGCGGGCTTGATCGCGGGCCTGATCCGCACTGCGCTTGGTAGCGTCTGCAATATCGGCGCGTAATTCGCTGCCTGCTTTAGGGGCAAACAGCAATGCGGCAATTGCGCCCATCCCTGCGCCGATCAAGAAGTAAACAAATTTATCTCCGCTGTTGTCTTCAGCCATAGCTCACAACTCCTTATCTGAATAAATGTTCTCCAAAGAACTCGTTCGAGGTTAATAAATCAAGGAGCAGGCACTATAGCACCTAATCGGAGAGAACTTCAATTGCAGAGTCAAAGGTGCAAAAACCACCGTGTCTTGGACTCTATTCCCGGCGCAAAAGTCTAAATTGACACCCCCCCGTTGCCCACGTACAATGCTAAGCCAAAGGAGAAAAGAATATGTTTGGACTTGGTTATCCTGAACTCATAGTAATCCTGGTAATCCTATTGGTTTTGTTTGGCGGTTCGCGGTTGCCCGGCCTGGCCAAAGGGTTGGGCGAGAGCATCAAGAATTTCAAGAAAGCGGTCAACGAAGAGAAAGAAGAGATTGAGGAAAAAAAGACCTCAGCCTGAGACTGGCGTTATCACCAGCACCACCGCTTAACTAACGAAATCCCCATTACGTCAAATAGCCAAAAGGTGAGAGGAAACGCTGCCTCTTTCTCTGTTTGGCTTTTTGCTTTTTTCTTTCCAAATGTCTCGCAAACGCTCGAATCACTCGCGCCGCTACCCGCCTACGACTGAGCGTTCGTACCACGAATATTTGCTTTCGGTTCCTGCGCCCACAACGTCGCGCGCTGAATTGGTGCGGATGTTGCGCGGCGGTGAAGACACATATCTGGAACTCAAGGTCAAATTCAGCAACGTCGAAAAGCTCACCGCCGAGATCATCGCGCTGGCCAATACCGATGGCGGTGCGCTCATCTTTGGCGTCAACGATCAGTTACGAATCGAAGGCGTAGACGATCCCGAAAAGATCGAAGCTGACCTGCGGGATATTTGTTCCGCGCAAATCCAACCGCCCGTGTTTCCGTACATCAAAAAAGTCGCCTTTGACAATGGACGGCGGATTGTCATGCTGGAAATTGAATCGCATCGGCGGCCCCATCACACGCTGGATTACAAATTCTTTCTGCGCGATGGTTCCAGTAAGCGCGAAACGACGCGCGAGGAATTGGCCGAAGTTTACGGCGAAGCACCACGACTTCGCTTTGAGCAAATTCCACTACTCAAGGCCAAGCTGCGCGACATTGACGAATCGTTATTCTGGAGCTTTGTGCGCGGTGCGAACCCGCAGGAATGGACGCAGAACGACCGAGGCTTTCCGACCGCGCAGATGTTGCACGATTTGGGGCTGGCGGCGCGGATCAATGACGAAATCCTACCTACCTTCGGCGGAATGTTATTGTTTGGTTTGCACGAAAGCGTGCCAAAATTTATTCCCCAGGCGCAGGTAGCCTTAACACGTTTTGGGGGGAATAACAGCCAGGCCCCCATCGTCGAGCAACAAAAAGTACAAGGCAATCTGCTGTGGCTGTTTGAAAGCACGATGCGCTTTATCAATCGTTATGTGGATTTGTGGGAGGTGCGCCCTTCGCGCAAAGCACTCACCGAAGAAGAGCAACAGTTCAGCCGTGCCAATTATCAGCAAACCGCCTTGATCGAAGCGGTGACCAATTTCTTCGTTCACCGTGATTGGAGCCTGACGGAAAAAACCGCGCGCGTGAACATTTATGAAGACAGCATCGAATTTCTGAACCCGGCCCGGCTGCCTGAATTGCCGATCAGTTCGCTTCGATATGGCATTTCACAAGCGCCGAATCCGCGCCTCAAGACTGTCTTCACGAATCGGCATTATGGATTGTCGCTCGCTCACGGCGGATTGCCGATGTTGTTGGCGGAAGCGGCTTCCTTTGCCCGGCGTGCGCCCGAAGGTTTGACCATCAATGGGCAGGAGTTCCGTTTGAAGATGTATGGGTGGAAATAGGAAGGTCAACTCGCTTTGACTTTGGAATTGCTCAGCAAATGTGCGACCGCGATCAGCGTCAATAAGACAGCTTCCCAGAACAATACGCGGGCTAATGGAATGTGAAGTGGTTTGTCCGTCAGGAATCCTGTCAACATAGCACCCAATGGCACGCCGCCACGAAACGCCATCATGTAAATGCTCATCACACGGCCTCGCATGCTATCCGGCACTAACAATTGCACCAGCGATGTCGTCAGCGAAAAGGTCGCAATCAAACACCCGCTCGCAATAAATACCAACAAGTAGCCCAGCCAAATCATGGGTGACAGGGTCAGGAGCATCAGGGCAATTCCGCCCACAATTTGCAACCACAATACTTTCTTTCCTTTGTGCTGGGCGTCGCCCAACCACGCGGAAAATAGTGCTCCCGCCGCAGAACCCGCGCCCGACACAGATAGCAAAATACTGTATTCGGTCAGACCTTTGCCAAAGTGATTCAGTGTCAGAGGGTAAAGGAAGGTGATGAACTGGATGCCGAAAAAAGTCGCCGAAAAAGAAATAAATGTGAGTGAGCGCAAAATATCCTGATGCCAAACAAAGCCCAATCCCTGCTTCATCTCGCCGCCGATATTTTTTTCCTGGCTGGGGTCTCGAACGATGGGTGGCACACGCAACATGAACAGCGAAATCACAACCGCCAGAAAGGAAAATCCATTGATCGCAAAACACACGGCAGCCGCTTCAAAATTCAGGTGATTGGCACTGGCTCCCAGCAGGGCCAGCACCACGCCGCCGAGTGCCGGGCCAATGGTCCGAGCCAGATTGAATTGCATGGAGTTGAGCGCGATGGCATTGGCGACATCTTCTTTGCGGTCTACCAACACCGGCATCAACGCCTGATACGCTGGCCCGCCGAAGGCCTGTGCGCATCCGGTCAAAAATGAAATCAGCAAAATCGGCCAGACGGAATGAAAGTGATAATACGCCAGGATGGAAAGTGCGAACGCAAAGGTGAGTTGCAACCATTGCGAAGTCATCAGAATTTTGCGGCGATCAACGCGATCTGCGACCACGCCGCCTAACAACGAAAACATTAAAATGGGGACTGTCCCAAGCGCACTGTTGAGCGATTGATACCACTCGCGCTTCGTCATCTCGTAGACCATGAAACCCATCGCCGCCTCTTGCATCCACGTGCCTGAACTCGACGTAAATGCACCAAACCACAACAACCGAAAGTTGCGATATTGAAAAGCTCGAAACGTTCTTCCGAGAATGCTGTTGGAGACTGGCTTCGCAGGAGGAGCGGTTTCTGATTTAGCAGCAGATGACATTAAGAGGGGTACTCAGTCGTGAAGGAAAGAGATAGTGTGGTCTGTTGAACGGGCCACACTATCGTGCGTCAAGCATTCTGCCACCGCCGATTAATTGGTGACGTCGTGAGTGCGGCTTTCTTGCCGAATCGGGGTATAGGCTGCGTACCATTTTTGGCTCGCAGGATGTTTTGTGTAGGCTTCCAACGCTGCCGCATCGGTAAACTCCATCGCAATAATGGCGTCATAGGCTTTGCCATCCGCTGTTTGCGTTTGGAGCTTGACCGTCTTGGTCCAGACGCGATGCAATCCGGGAACTTTGCCCACCATTTCTTTGGCAGCAGCAAACGCGGCTTGTTTCTGGGCATCTGTGGCTTCATCTTTCCATTTCACAGTAATGAAGTGGATCAAAGTGGTAGGCGCGGTGCCTGCTTCCTTGGACTTGTTTTGCACGCCAGCAAATACGCCGAGTGCGATTGCCACAATCATCAAACTACTAAGTAAAATTCTATTCTGCATTTTTGTAATTCCTCCTCGTGGGTTGGTAAAAATTATTCCTTGCGTTTGGCTGTCCACGTTCCTGAGGCCTGGTCGCCCAATTCGACTTTGCCCTTCATCGTTCCGTTTTCAATTGTCCCCGTGTAAACCACGACGCCGACGCCGGGGTCAAACGAAAACTGAATTTGATTGCCCTTGACCGTACCTTTCAGATCGGCTTCGCCCAATTGCCCGCTATATCTGCCAGTGAGCGTTTCGCCATCCTGTTTGAAGGTGATGGTCGGTGAACCGGAACCAGCCGAGGTTTCGACTTGAAAGACCCAGGCACCCGTGACGTTAACTTTGTCCTGTGCCGCAATGAGAGTGAGCAACGTGACGCAGAGCCAGACGGCACACAATGCAACCTTAAACTTATTTTTCATCTCGCAGGTCTTCCTTTCGGGTGAATCGTGTGGGATGGCGATGATACCAGATCAGGCAGGAAAATCCAGACGTGTCCTAGCCGACGAATTTGTAACCCAAACCATGAACCGTGAGGATGAATTGTGGATGCCGAGGATTCGGTTCCAGCTTTTGTCGGAGCAAGCCGACGTGAACGTCTACCGTCCGGGTGGTTGGCATCGCATCGTAGCCCCAGACTTCGTTGAGCAATTCATCGCGTGAAATCGTGGCTTCTCGATGCTCAATCAAATAGCGTAGGAGGTGATATTCTCGCGCAGCCAACTCAATCGGTTGTCCACTGCGCGTAACTTCGGCGCGCCGGGAATCCACGCGGACATCACCGAAAGTATAAACCTCCGCCGTTACCTGCTGATCATTGGGCGCGCGTCGCAGAATGGCTTCGATGCGCGCGAGCAACTCGCCCATGTCGAAGGGTTTGGTCAGATAATCGTCTGCCCCGAGTTTGAGGCCGAGAATTTTGTCTATAATTTGCCCCCGCGCGGTCAACATAATGGCGGGCGTTTTGATGCCGTGTTGTCGCAAATCGCGCAACACATCGAAGCCATTTTTACGCGGAAGCATCACATCGAGAATCAGTAGATCAAACGTTTCTTCTTTGGCACGCCGAAGGCCCGTCTCGCCATCCTGCGCGGTTTCGACCAGATACTCTTCATTCGCCAGGCAATCCGTAAGCGTCAGGACTAAGCCAGGTTCGTCTTCGACCAGAAGAATTCGTTTGCTCATACGCGGATACTGTCGGTGGTTTTCATTGGTGAAGCTTGCAAGACCTCTTCGGCAATCGCTGGCAGGGCAATAGTAAATTGACTGCCTTTGCCTTCGGTGCTTTCGACCGTAACACGGCCATTATGCGCGGTCACAATGTTTTTGACCAGACTCAACCCCAATCCATTGCCATGAATTTGAGCGGCGCGGACTTCATTACCGCGATAAAATGGCTCAAAGATATGGCGTTGATCTTCGGCTGAAATGCCCAGGCCGTGATCGGCAACCGTAATGCGGACTTCGTTCCTCTTGCCGCTCGCAACGGCCTGTGCGGTGATGCCAATCCATTGATTTTCACCACCGTATTTCATGGCATTGTTCAGCAGGTTCTGTACGGCTCGTGTGAGAGCCGGGCCGTCAGCCATGACCGCCGGTAAATCCGAGGCAATATTCGTCTCAAGCTGAAATCCGCCTTCGGCCAATAAAGGTTGCGAGGAAATGATCATTTCACTGATGACCTGATTTACATTGGTGGGTTGTAGTTCGTATTTTTGTTTGCCTGACTGAACGCCCGCAAATTCCAGAATTTGCTCAACCATATCCTGCAAGCGGCGCGTTTCTTTGCGAATCAGCGAACCGTAATGTGCGATGCGCTGTGGGTCTTTGATGACACCTTTGGTCAGGTTGTATCCGGCTGAATCAATCACTGCGAGCGGCGTTCGCAATTCGTGCGAAACGCCCGCCACAAAATCCATTTGCTGCTGTGCTAATTTTTTAGCACGTCGCACCGAAAGCATCAGCAAACCAATACTGGAAACCAGTAACAAAAGAATGCCTGAACTGATCAGCAGATTGCGACGACGTACTTGTGCAACGGCTGCGCCTAAGGAACCGGCGCGATGGCGAATGCGCAATTCCCATCCCCGATTGTCTCCGCCGCCGCCTCCTCCGGCAAAAGGACTCATGGCCGGCATTCGCGGCGTTACGGTGTTGGAGGTGGGTTGTTGATTCCGCATCAGATTGCGAATTTCAGAGGGACGTAAGCCAAAGAGCGGTTGGGTGGTGTCGGGGTTGGAGAAGTCCCTGGCCGCCGATTGCCAAATTACTTTTTTTGACTCGCCACGACTGATGATCGTCAGCGCATAGTTGTTAACGTCCACGTGTTGCTTAACCAGCGAGGGCAGCATTTCCTGCTGAATAAACTTGGCATCCAATTGCACAATAGCAAAGCCGAAAATCTCAGGCCGTTGTTCACCGCTGCCCAGTTGCGGGAATCTGGTAATTGGAACCACAAGCGCTTGCAGATCGCCATTGAGCATGGGCGATAAAGTTGGGGCAGGCGGAATCTGCGGTGGACGTTGCGCAAAAGCGGCCCGTGCTGCTTTCAGGCGCTGTTCAAGCTGGCTCGGCAAAGAACTTAACTCCTCTGGCCAGACTTGCGATGAAAACTGATTGGCGGCTGGATCGAAGCGTCGGAGCGACAACTCTTCGGAGCCATTGTTCGTTGCCAGAAAGACCGCTTTGACCAGACGTGGGTCGTGTGCCGTATCCAGCCAACGTTGATGGCGTTCGGCAAAACTACTCTCATCACCCAATTTTTCGTAAGGAGAAAGATACGCGATAAACGCGCGCGTCAATTCCTGATCGAAATCTTCGCTGATGCGCCGAGCTGTGTTTTGCACGCCCGCTTTCATTTGCTCGCGTTCACCTTCGCTGACCTGACCGAGCCAGCGATATTGCAGCGCCGCCAATAACGGCAACAGCACAACGAGGGTTCCACCCACGATTAAACTTAGCAATGAGTCCCTATGTAGCTTCATAATGGATGAATTATAAAACTGAAATACTACTTGCCAAACCTTTATTTGTTAGATTTTACATCCTTTACAAACTCTTTGCCCGCAGCTTACCAAACCCGCATCAAAATCCCGCATCATCCTGAAATCGAAGGATCATTTTCCAGGAGAAGGCATAATGAAATCCACTGAAACTACAATCTGGTCACCCACAAATGCCCTTTGCGTGGGCACGCGTAAAGTCAAAGAATTGCTTAATCACCCGGTTACTTTCATCGTGTTGGTTTGGTTATTTTTGGGGCTGGCTTTTTACTTGGCCAGCGAATTTCTTTAAATCTGTGACCTGGGCGAAACTTTCCTCGTCTATGATAACAGGAGGGCTTTCTTATATGCGTTTCAGTCGAAACAGTGCCATCTTCGTTTTGCTATTCACCGTGTCTGCTGTGAATGGACAATCACTTCAACCTACGGTCCCGGCCACTGCCAGCGTGACGGGACAGATCAAAATTGGTGAGACTCCTGCGCCCGGTGTATCTGTCGCCCTGATTACCTCTGCTCGCCAAGCGACACCTGTGGCCCAAGCCAACGCGCAAACTCGTACAACGACTGATGCCGATGGACGCTACAAATTTGCCAACCTCGCCGCAGGCAATTATCGCGTGACGGTTTTGTCTCCCGGCTACATTGTCTTTGGCAACTCAGAATTAGTGCGCAATGGGCAACAGATCACGGTCAAAGATGGCGAAGCGATTGAACGAATTGATTTCACGATGACGCGTGGCGGTGTCATCACGGGCAAAGTCACCAGCAACACAAATCGCCCCATCATTGGCGAACCGATTACGCTCACCACGATTGATGACAGCGGGAAACAGGCAGCGTTCAATGCACCCGAAGGCGTTGGCTTTCGCACCGATGATCGCGGCAATTATCGCGCCTTCGGCTTGCCGCCGGGTAAATATTTGGTGAGCGCCGGACGTGGTAACGCGCAAGGCGGAGCGCCCGGCTTTGCCGCGAATCGCACCTATCAACGCACGTTCCATCCCGAAGCGACTGAGGAATCAACCGCCGTGCCGATCACAGTCGAAGCCGGAAAAGAAGTCACTGAAATAGACATTCGGATGGCGTCCATTGAAACCTACGCTGCGACTGGTCGTGTGGTCGAAGCCGAAACCGGCAAGCCCATCGCGGGTGTACTCATTGGACATAACACTGTCAGAAGTGGTGGGCGCGGCGGGCAGGCTCCGCTGCCTCAAGCACAGGGCGGCGCTGATGGAACGAGCGGCAACGAAGGCGAGTTTCGCATCGAAGGTTTGGCGCGCGGCAAATACAGCGTGTATGTCGTGCAGGACGCGCAGAATCCATTAACGAGCGAATATTACAGCGAGCCTGCGACCTTTGAGATTGCGACGACTGATGCGACGGGGCTTGAACTCCGCTTGCAACGCGGCGCAAGCGTCAACGGCATCGTCGTGCTGGATGGCGCAACTGATCCGGGCATTTTGACCAACGTTCGCATCAACGCCTTTTCGCGCAGTGGTGGCGGTGGCGGCGGTGGGCGCGGCAGCAATGCGTCAGCCGTTGCGCCGAACGGCACGTTTCGTGTCGCGGGATTATCACCGGGGCGTGTCAGCTTAAATGTCAGCGAAGCCAATAATGCCGGGCCGTTTTCCGGCTTGCAGGTTTTGCGCATTGAGCGCGACGGCGCAGAAATGCAATCCGGTCTCGAAGTCACACAAGGCGAGCAGGTTTCTGGGGTACGCGTTTACATTGCGTACGGCACGAGCAGCATTCGCGGCTTGGTCAAAGTTGAAGGCGGCACATTGACGCAAGGCATGCGCCTGATGGTCACAGCGCGTCGCACCGATAACAGCAGCGGAGGACGAGGCGGCGGAATGATGCCTGCACAAGTGGATGCACAGGGGCAATTCCAAATCGAACGCCTGGTGGCAGGAACTTATGAAGTGACCGCGCAGGCAATGGGCGGCGGCTTCGGCGGTGGCGGTTTTGGCGGGCGCGGTGGCGGACAACAAGCGGGACAACAACCAGGGCAACAGACCGTTCAGCAAATGCGTGTTACGCCGGTTTCACAAACTGTAGTCGTCGGCAATAACGCCACGCAAAATGTCACTTTGATGCTCAACCTGGCCGCACAAACTCCTGTCAATTCGCAGGGCAATCAACCCGGCAATCGGCAGGGCGGTCAGCCAAACAATCCGCCCCGGAGGAGACCGTGATGAGGAACTGTTTGAGCCTTTTGTTGTGTTTGTTCTGTGTTTCCCCTTCGATCTTCGCGCAGGAAACCAAACCTGCGTCCGTCAAGGTCGAAGCGAAATCAAGCGAGGCCGAACCGAGCAATCTTTACGGTGCAATCACCGGGCGCGTCATCAGCGAAGATGGCCCACTGCCATTTGTCAGCATCACCGTATTGCCCGTCAGCAATAACACGCGCGGTCGTGGTGGCAATGCGCCTCGCAATGTGACGACCGATGCTGAAGGCAACTTCAAAGTGGATGGCTTGCGAGCCTCCGCCTGGAACGTGATTCCCTCCGCACAAGGCTACGTGGTGGAAACAACGAACGACGAAACGACGCAGCAGTTCTATCGCATCAATGAATCCGCCACGATTCGGATGTCTAAAGGCGGCGTGATTACAGGCCGCGTGCTCAGTGCCGCTGGCGAGCCGTTGATTGCTGTTCCCGTTTCAGTGCAATACATCCGCGATGCACAGGGGCGTCCGGCCAGTGGTGGCACGAACACAGGCTTTTTCCAAACGGATGATCGCGGCGTTTATCGCATTTATGGTTTGCAACCCGGCAACTATGTCGTGAGCGCCGGACGCACTGGTGGCGGTGGCCCCGGCGGCGGCGGGCGAAGCCCTTATGACGGCGACGTGCCGACCTATTTTCCTTCTGCCACGCGTGACACTGCCGTTGAAGTTTCCGTCAGCAGTGGCGGCGAAACCAGCGGCATAGACATTCAGTATCGTGGCGGCAAAGGTCGCGCCGTCAGCGGCAAAATCACCGGCGCAGTAACCGATACCACCAACACAAATCGTCCGGCGTTTGGCCCCGGTGGTGGTGGCCCTGGTGGTGGCGGCATTTCGGTCACACTCACGCACGCTGCTACGGGAACGGTTTTTAATCGTACGTTTGTGATGTCACGCAGCGGTACACCCACGTATGCGCTTTACGGCGTTCCCGATGGTGAATACGAAGTCACCGCCGAACGCGACACGCCGGGCGGGAATGACGCCGTATCCGTTCCGCGTCGTGTCGTTGTTACGGGACGCGACGTCACGGGCATTGATTTGACGTTGATGCCGATGGCTTCCGTAGCCGCGAAATTACAGCTTGAAGTTGCCACCACGAAATGCGAAACCAACCATAAAGCCACGTTTGAGGAACAGCTTTTTGTCTTGCAGCCTGAAGAAGAAAAAAACACCGCGACGCGCCCCAACCTGCGACGTGCCTTCTTGGACAACAGTCTGGTGTCGCCGGAGCGCACGGGCGAGATGAGCTTTCGCAATCTCAATATTGGTCGTTATTATTTGGTCGCCAAATTGCTCGACGACAATTGGTACATCCGCTCCATCACGTTGCCCGGCGCGCCTTTCAAAACCGCCGCCAAAGCCGGAGCGAAAGCAACCACGACAGCCACGACGACCGATGTGGCACGGACTGGATTGAATCTGAAGTCCGGCGACAAAATCACTGGCCTGATGGTCAAAGTGTCCGAAGGCGCAGCCGCACTCAAAGGCAACGTCAAAGCGGATGAGCCATTGCCACCGCTGCTGCGCGTGTACGTCGTCCCTGCCGAAAAAGAACGCACCGATGAGGTGCTGCGTTATGCAGTGGCTGCCGTAGCGACGGACGGTTCGTTCAGCGTCGGTCATCTCGCGCCCGGCAAATATTGGCTCCTGACGCGCAGCGAATTCGATGATGCCCGGAAAAAGATTTGGGACAACACCGAACGCACCAAACTGCGCCGCGAAGCCGAAGCCGCGAACATCGCCGTGGAATTACAGGCTTGTCAGCGTGTCACCAATTATGAATTGCGATTGAAGAAGTAGCCAAAATGCCCGCGCAGATTGATACAAATGGAACACCGCCTTTGCTTGCAGGCAGAGCGTGCGAGGTTTTCATTTGTGAAGGTCTTTGCCTTGATGGTCAGATCGTAGAAACAGCACATGTTACCTATTTGAAATTCGATGGTCACTGGACGCGTCTCTACTTTGAGCCAGGAGTCATTTTCTGGCGTGATGGCCAACCTACTCTTACACAGTTCTCAGATGCCGAACATACGGCGATCTATCCTAACAATGATGTAGGGTTGCGAGCGGGGGTGATTGGGCAAACCCTGCTGAATTACGCGATTCAACCAACTGAGGATGGTTGTCAGGTCATATTCTCTTTCACTAATGGTCGCGCCATTGAACTCATCTGTAATGGTGAATTCACCGATTACAATTTCACCTAAGAGGAGCGAGGCGAATGGTCGGTCGCGGCGGCGGTTTCATTCCTTCGCCTAAATAAAAACTGGTGTGAGGCGGTTGATTGTACGCGACGTTTTGCCACGCGATGCTCAGGCGATATTGTGCGTCGTGCATTAAGGTGGTCAGCCGATATTTCGTGGGAATCGTAGTCGTGTAAATTCGTAACTCGTTGTTGTCGTTCGTGCGCCAGATGACTTCTTCGCGCCAGTCACCAAACAAATCCGCGCTCAGCGTCGGCGTCGCTTTGGAGCTGTTGTTTGCGGTGCAGCCTTCTGCCGTGAGCAGCGTCTCCAGCTTACTGCGTTGCCAGTCCCATTTGGCGATCACATTGCGATCCAGCAACTCGCGCAATAAATCGCCGTCCCACCAAATCGCAAAATTCACCATCCGCGGAGCCGCTCCGATGCGTTCGCCTTTGGTGTTCTTCAAGCCTTCCGTGCCGCCCCACATTTCCGCTCCGAAATGCCGTGGATCAATGTCTGCGGCTACGCCACGACCGACGTCTTTGTTGGGGTCGCTCGTCCACAAAATCTTTCCCGTGCGCGCGTCATACAACGCTGTGCCAGGGCCTTGCGTGTGCTCTTCGATTTCGTGAATGCCGTACACTTCCAATCCGGCACGCGTTGGATCCAGGTCGCTGACATGCAGCGCATCGCCGTGTCTCAGCCCAGTCGAATACAACCCTTTGCCGTTGTCATCCACGCACATCGAACCGTATACGATTTCGTCTTTGCCATCGCCGTCCACATCCGCGACGGAAAGATTGTGATTGCCCTGCCCCGAATACGCGGCGAGGCCGGGCTGTGCCGAATCAAAGACCCAGCGCGAAGTGAGTTTGCCGTTGCGCCAATCCCACGCGGCCAACACGCTGCGACCATAATAACCACGACACATCACAACACTTGGTCGAACGCCGTCAAGATAGGCGACACCCGCCAGAAAACGATCCGCGCGATTGCCGTTGTTGTCGTTGCCGCCGTTGCCTCCGATGCCGCCCCAGCCGCTTAAATCGCCCCGCCCCGGAATGTAATCCGCCGTCGCCAAAGCGGCACCCGTCAAGCCATCAAAAATCGTGAAGTATTCCGGCCCTGTCAGCACCTTGCCCAGCGTCGCCGCGTCCTTGCTGACCCAATCGGCGTTGCCATCACCGATGATTTTGCCTTTGCCATCCACGGAGCCGTCCGCTGTTTTACAAGCCATTTCCGCACGCCCATCGCCATCCAGGTCATAGACCATGAATTGCGTGTAATGTGCGCCTTCACGAATGTTTTTGCCGAGGTTGATGGTCCACAGCAAGGTGCCATCCAATTTGTAGGCCTGAAAAATCGGCGGGTCCGTCAAACCGTTTTGCGAATTGTCGCGGCCTCGACCTGTCTGGTGCAGCACGATTTCGTATTCGCCGTCGCCATCCAAATCTCCCACCGAAGCATCATTCGGTGTGTAGCCCAGCGGCGTTTGCAGGGGCACAGAAAGATATTGTCGCGCAGGCGCATTGGCAGGCAGGGTGAATAACCGACTGGCGGGCTGCTCGCGATTTTTCAGTACTGGACGCACAAAGTACGCGTTGGATTTTGTCAGATCAACATTCGTATCAACCAAGCTCGTCACGTCTGCGATGGGTCGGTCGTTGAGCTTTGTCGCCTTACCACCATTCGCGGAGCGATACACATTGAAAGCCATCTCCACCACATCGGTGCCAAGCAAACGCCAACTGACAAAGACCTTGCCTGCGCCCTGATGAACCGCCACAACGCCTCGTTCCAGCCGTTCCATTTGTCGCTGTGCAAGCACTGTGGCGCACAGCCCAACCAGCCCAACCAGCAGGTATGAAAATCGTGGTTTGTTGGTTGATCGCATCGCGGTATTTTCGGCCTGTGATTATTTTGCAGCTCGCAATTTCGCAGCTTTGATTTCTTTGGCGGCGGGCGACAAGAAAGCCCGCAGCGGATTTGGTCGCAGCGCCTTTAGCCCTGCAATTACGGCAGCCGCGTTGAGTTCGGCTCCGGCCCGGCTGGTGTGCGTGTGTTCATCGGCAAAGAGCGGCTCAACCTTTTCCGGGCCTAATGTTTCGTACTGCTGCGCGATGATTTCATTCAAATCCAGAAACGCAACTTTGGCGGCCTTGGCTACGGCTGCAGCCCATTCGCCATAGCGGTCGCGCGTGACTTTCCCATCTTTCCAAATCTTGCGCGGCACGGGCGAGCAAATGATCGGTGTTGCGCCTTTGGCTTTAGTGTCGGCGATGTATTTGCGCAAGTACCAACCATAGCTGTGCACGACTTCGTGTTTTTTGGTGATGAGGTTGTCAATCTCTTCGCTCTCTTCGCCAATGCCTTTGATTGTGCCACGCGCACGGGACGTGTCATTGAGCGCACCGCCGTCGTTATGCCCGAATTGAATCAGGACGAAATCGCCTGGTTTTATTGCACTCAGCACCTGTTCCCACAAGCCTTCGGTTTGATAAGTGCGACTGCTGCGACCGCCGCGCGCCCGATTGAGGACGGTCATTTTTGCCGGATCAAAAAACGTCACGAGCGGTTCGCCCCAGCCCCATTGCTTGTTCGCCCCATCGCCATTGCCGTTTTTGACGGTCGAGTCCCCCACCAGAAACAGCGTCGGCAAAGCGGTCTGCGTTTTTTGTGTAGCGGGTTGCGCGAGAATTCCGACAGCGGTCAGCAAGAGAATCATCCAGAAGAGAATGGATCGTTGAAATTGCATAGTTGTGTTTGCTCAGTTGTGAATTTAGACTGCCGATTGTAAAGCACGATGGATCGAATCACACCTTATGAAAACGCAGCAGATCAAGTTTTGGTTGCTGATGGTTGCACTGGTCGTCGCTTACAACATCAGTGCAGCGCACCAGAACACCACCCCAGATTCCCCGGAAACAAAAGCCCTGTCATTTTTACGACGTGATGTTCCCGCGTGGAAACCAAACAATGGATGCTTTTCCTGTCACAACAACGGCGATGCGGCGCGGGCCTTGTATGCGGCGTTGCGCCAGGGCTACGCGATTCCAAACGAGGTTTTGGCCGAAACCAATGCCTGGCTCAGCAATCCTGCTCGTTGGGAGCAAAATCAGGGCGACCCCGGTTTCAGCGACAAGAAGCTTGCCAACCTGCAATTCGCGGCAGCCTTGCTGGCTGGCATTGAAGTTGGGCAGATCAAAGAGCAGGAATCGCTTCGTCAGGCAGCGCGTAAGTTGATCGGAGATCAAAGCCCGGATGGTTCCTGGCCGATTGATGCGGCAGGTACAATCGGTTCGCCCGCAACGTGGGGCACACCGTTGGCAACGTGGATGGCGGTGCAAACTTTACGCAAGGCCAATTTCCCCGAGGCTCAAAGCGCCGCACAAAAGGCTGAACGATGGTTGCAGCAAGTGAAGAGCAATAACGTCCTGAACGCAGCCACATTGATACAAGCGTTGAATGGCTTCAACGACGAAGCCGCACGCCGAAAACAGATGGAAGCATTGCAATTTCTACGTCGTGCGCAAACACGAGATGGTGGTTGGGGGCCGTTTGCTGATGCGCCAGCCGAATGCTTTGACACGGCGTTTGTATTGCTCAGCTTGATTCCAATGCGCGAACAATCGGAGGTAAAGGAAATGATTCGGCGTGGGCGAGAGTTTTTGATTGCACAGCAAAACACTGATGGAAGCTGGGCAGCGACGACGCGCCCTTCCGGTGGTGATAGCTATGCACAAATGATGTCTACAACAGGGTGGGCAACAATGGCGTTGTTAGAAACCAAACCGTAGTCTGGAGAAGTCTGGAGAAATTCGGAGTAGTCGAATCTGTTCCAGACTCCTCTCAACTTTTATGTTACTTAACGCGCTTGGCGGTGAATTCCTGGGCCTGACCGCCGCCGGGGCCACCTTCCATCGTGCGCGTGAATTTAATTTCATCGCCGGACAGCACGCCGTTGTAAACGAGCTTGAGGCTGTTGCCATTGAATTCACGGACGACATTGAAGGACAGTTTATTGCCGGTGATTTTGCCATCCGAAATAGCCGTGTCGCCTTGGCGACCAGACATCGTGCCGGTCAGCTTCTCGCCTTCGGCTTTGAGGTTGAAGGTGACTTCCTGCGTGTTGCCCTGACGTCCGGGGACTTGCGCTGTCCATTTGCCGTCCACGTCGGCGGCCCAAGCTACGGTCAGGAAGGTGAGCAAAAAGGCGATGGATAAAACTACATTTTTGGTTTTCATGGGATGTTTCTCCTTAAGGAAAATTCGGGGTTAAGAGCAGCGAATTGAGAGCTACATTTTCAACTGCTCGGACGACCAAAAGATTCAGCAACGAAAATTGGTTTCAGCGAACCTCAAAAGACAATTTGACAGATGAAGTCTTGAGATGCCGCTCGACGCCGGTAAACAAATCCACTTCAAACGGCTTGCCAATGTTGTTCCCAGCCAGGTCTTCAACCGTCGTTTGGATGACCAGGTTATATGTGCCGCGCGACCAAGCCATATTGGGCCTGAAGCGCCAACGCTGTTCGTGATCTTCCAGCGTCGCTTGCCCGGTCATCGTTTGACCTGCTGCATTGACAATCGTGATCAGGCGCAATGTTAACGCATGATCCATCGGTTCTGGAAATGTGAGAGTGAACGGTTCGTGCGAATCCACAGGTGGCGCGTTCATTTTCCAGCCTTTGGGATCAGGTGGTTCACGGTCGGGAGCGACCACCCGAAACAATTTCTGGAAGTCTTCTTTGAGTGGTGCGCCGTTGCCATCTTTCCACACTTTCCGAATCACCAGCGTATAACTTTTCCCGGTTTCCAATGACGGGCCGATTTCTTCGAGCGGCAACACGCCGCGTTTGATGCGACCGGGATCAATAAACAACGTCAGGCGCGTCAATGTTGTATCCCACAACTCTTCGTCAATTTCCAAAAAGGGTAACTCAACAATTTTGCCCGCACTGTCACGGAGTTCAATATGTTCGTAGATATTGCCGCGCTGCATGGGCGCAGAAAAATGAATATAAAACTTGAGCAGATTTTCCGGCACGACATCACCACTCGGATAAACGCGCGTTACGGTTGTGGTGGGCGTCGTGTCTCGTGGCGGCAGGCGGAAGGTACTGGTGAGTGGCGGTGCGTTCACTTGGCGCGGCAATTGTGCAGAATGGAACTCTGCACGATAGGTTAAGCCAGGTTCGAGGGGAAACTGCGGCTCGAACCGCAGCACATTCCCTCGAACCCGATATGTTCCCAGCATCGCTACATTGGCGGTTTCGGTATAAATAGCAAGCAATCGCTGCCATTGAGATGGTTGCCAGCGTTGCATTGATTGCAGTGTTGCGGCCTTCAATCCTGTAACTTCGACCGCGATTTTATTGGTGTTGGCGGCATCAGGTATCCAACGGATCGTTTGGGCTTGCGCCGTCACAACGCAAAGAAGTAAGGGAGCAAAGAGGCAAAGAAGAACCTGACGGTCATACCAGACCTTTACTCCTTGGCCTCTTTGCTCCTTTACGTTGAAGATTCGCATCATTACGGCAGTGGCAACGTTTCGAGGTTCATCGCCCCGCCTTCCGTCCGACGCACGACTATCGCGTGTTTGGTGTCGAACCGATCCAATTGATCCACGCCTGTCCACTCTGCAACCGTTTCGTAGTTCAATCCCTTCTTGTCAGGCACTGGCGCGGTAATTCCCTCTGCCCCGGCAATGTTGTCAGTCGTGATCTTCATCACACCGCGACTGCTGTTCGCCATCAGCAAATAATGCTTGCCGTCGCGTTGATAAACGATCATATCCAACGGGCGATTACGATTGCCGAGTTCTGCGATGGTTTTGCCTTGCAGCTTTGCACCCGGTTTCAGATCGCTGATCGGAAATTGCACGAGCGGTGTGCAGGTGTAGGCGGTCAGCAAATGATCCGCATTGCCGATTTTGAAAGGCGCGAACGTGCGAACCGGCGCGCGCGTTTCAAAGCGTCCGTGAGCGCCGTGATAAATCTCCACGGCTGTTCCGCTGACAGCGGATTTGAACGGGAAGGGAAGTGCGCGCAGTGTAGAGGCAAACTCTTCGTTGGCCAGTCCTGCGACAAACAAACGTCCATCTACAAAGGCGATGTCGGTGATGGATTCCAGTCGCGGATTGCTGGCGCGATTGCCTTCGCCGACGGTTTTATCTGCGGGCGCATCGGGCAAATCAACGCGAGAATATTTGGCGTTGTCGAGCGACAAGACCTCCAACTTGCCATCCGTTTTGACGCGAATCAGCACGGGCATGGCATCCGCCCCGCGTCCGCGCGAAACCGACAGGTAAGCATTGTGTGAGAGCGGATTGATGGCCAAATCTACGATCAAAATCTGATCCGCTGTAGTGCCGAGCAAGGCCGCAATTTTTTGATTGATACCCTCGACTTTAAGCATCGAGTTGCCGGTCACCGCCTTCGCGTCGCCGGTCGCAATCGCCACAATGGCGGCGGCTTTGGTGTCGGCCACAAACAGCACACCATCGGGGCCAAAGGCTAAGGGGCCAACCGACTTGAGTTCAAGTTTGCCCTCCGCCATACCCGCCGTCCAACGAGTTGCCATCGCCGTTTGCATCACGACGCAACAGACCACAAGCGTCAGAAAAAGAGAAAACCGTTTCA
>JAEUQN010000010.1 GCA_016789725.1 Blastocatellia bacterium
GTACGGACGCGATCAGGCCATACTTCCACCACGTTTGCTGCTTGACGTATCCGGTGCCGAAAAAGATAGGCCCCGGTGTCGTGCCGTAGTGGGTCAGTCCTGCACTCAAGTTGGAAAAGTACGCCATCATCAGCACGGCTAAATACGGTGGCGCACCGGCAGCGAGAACAACCACCAGAAATGGTACAAACATCGCCGAAGCATGTGCGGTAATACTGGCAAACCCATAGTGCGCGTAAAAGTAAATCAAGGCCAATAGAGCCAGCGCCGCGCCCCATTTCCAGCCTGCTGTGAAGCTGGCGGAAACTTCTGCAAACTTTTTCGTGATCCCCGTTTCGCCCAACGCTTCGGCCATGCGCACCATTCCGCCGTACCAGATAAACACATCCCACGCATCCTTTTCAGCCATCACATCGCTCCAACTGATCACTTGCGCCAGGAGCAAGATGCTGATGCCGAGCAGCGCCACGACCGAATAGTCAATTTTGTGGAGCCAGTTTGTCGTCCCCCACAACAGTCCCACCATTACAAAAACGCCGAACATCAGCTTTTCGTGAAAGGACACGGCCCCCATTTTATCGAGTTCCGATTGCGCAAATTCCGTTGCGCCGGGTGTTTCTTTGATTTGAGGTGGAAACAAGCGATACAGCAACACGCCTGTTACGATAATTGAAATCAACCCTGGTACGATGCCGCCAATCATCCAGCGCGTATAACTCAAATCCACCACGCCGTTCGTCGTTTGTGCGGCAAGGCGTTGAATCACCAAATTGCCCGCCTGCCCCGTCAAAAACATCGCGCAAATGATGACTTCGCATTGATAAATAAAGACCATCAGAAACGCGCCGAGTTTGCGCGCCGTGTCGCCGGGGCGCGAGTCGTAGGCTTCAGCAATGCTTTTCGCAATCGGAAATGTGATGCCGCCACAGCGCGCACCGTTTGACGGAATCACGGTTGCCAGCAACATGTCCGTACCGACCAGCGCATAGCCAAGCCCTAACGATTTATGCCCAATGGTACGAATGAACAGCAACGCGATGCGACGTCCCAGCCCGGTTTTCAGCATCCCGCGCGACATGAAAAATGCTGCGAGCACCAGCCACACCACCGGGTCAGCATAGCCGCCCAAAATGGATTTCAGGCGCAAGGTTTCGATGGCTTTCAGATCATTGGGGTTTGAGAGGGTTCGGATGGCCGCCTCACTGAGCGGCATGGATTGGGTCAATGCCAGCGCCGTAATGCCCAGCAACACCATTGCGCTGCCAGAGAGTGGGCGCAGGATGGAGCCGATGATCGTTGCCACAAAAATTGCCAGCAAGCGCCACGATTCCGGTTTGATGCCTTCCGGCGGGGCAATCAATGCGATGGCGAAACCGCTGCCGAGAATGACAGCCCATTTCAAGACGAGGAGCGTGGCCGAAGACTTTTGTGCTTCGGCAGGGGCATGATTGGACATTGAGTGCTTTGACGCGCTGCGAACTGCGCGTGGGTTGTTGATTGGACTTGCGGCAAAATGGAGGGGATAGATTTGAACGATTTTTCACCAAAGAGACACAGAGCATTCACTGAGACTCACAGAGATTTTCTCCGTGTATCTCGGTGCTCTGTGGTGAAAAAAACTTCATCACAAACCGCCTGATTTTGCCTTTTTATCAAATGAGTTCTGGCGCGTTGTCCTTACATCTCCAACATGATTTCGTCATCCTTCACGCCGATCACGACGCGCCCGCCGTTTTGCAGCTTGCCGAACAGCAATTCATCGGCGAGCGGCTCTTTGATTTTAGTCTGTACCAGACGCGCCATCGGGCGTGCGCCATACAATTTGTCGTAGCCTTTTTGGGCCAGCCACGCACGCGCGGATTCGGTCAATTCCAGCGTGACATTCTTCTCGGACAACTGTTCACACACTTCGTTGACGAATTTGTCTACAACGCGCTCGGCGATTTCAAAGCTCAAAGGCTCAAACGCAATCCAGGCGTCCATCCGATTGCGAAATTCCGGTGTGAACGTGCGCTCAATCGCGCCTTTGCCCTTGCTGCCCGCTGCCGCTGTGATGTTTTCGCCCGTCTTGAAGCCGATGCCTTCGGCGCTCAATTCGCGTGCGCCTGCATTCGTCGTCATCAACAAAATGACGTTGCGGAAATCGGCTTTTTTGCCGTTATTGTCCGTCAGCGTCGCGTGATCCATGACCTGTAGCAAAATATTGAAAAGATCAGGATGCGCTTTTTCGATTTCGTCCAACAGCAACACACAATGCGGCGATTTATTGATGGCGTCTGTGAGCAGCCCACCCTGATCGAAACCAACGTAGCCCGGAGGTGCGCCAATCAAGCGCGAGACCGTGTGCTTTTCCATATACTCGCTCATATCAAAGCGCAGAAACTCAATGCCCATCGCTTTGGCGAGCTGTTTGGCAAGTTCCGTTTTGCCGACGCCGGTTGGCCCCGAAAGCAGAAAAGACCCCACCGGCTTCGTTGGATTGCTTAAGCCCGCGCGTGACAACTTGATCGCTTTGGTCAGTTGCGCGATGGCGTGATCCTGCCCGTAGATGACGGCTTTCAGCGCGTTTTCGAGCGTTTGTAAGCGGTCTTTGTCAGAAACGGAAACGGTTTTGGGCGGAATCTTGGCGATGCGCGCGACGATTTGTTCGATGTCGTGCGCGGTGATCTCTTTGGGACGCTCAGCGGCGGGCATCATCTTAATGGCGGCACCTGCTTCATCAATCACGTCAATCGCTTTGTCGGGCAGAAAGCGGTCGTTGATGTATTTCGCGGAAAGTTCAGCCGCCGCCTTGATCGCTTCATCGGCAAAGGCCACGCCGTGATGTGCTTCGTAGGTGGTTTTCAATCCCTGCAAAATCTGAATGGTGTCGGTGAGGCTCGGCTCGCCGATTTCGATTTTCTGAAAACGCCGCGCGAGCGCCCGGTCCCGCTCGAAGGCTGCTTTATATTCAGGATACGTGGTCGAACCGATGCACCGAATTTCGCCGCTTGCCAGCGCGGGTTTCAGGATATTTGACGCATCCATTGAACCGCCACTGACTGCGCCTGCACCAACAATAGTGTGGATTTCGTCAATGAACAGGATGACATTGGGTTTCTGTTTGAGGACGGTAATGACGGCCTTGAGGCGTTGCTCAAATTCGCCGCGATATTTGGTGCCGGCCAGCAGCGCGCCCATATCCAGCGCATAGACCTCCGCACCTTTCAGCACTTCGGGAACGTCGCCCTGTTGAATTTTGAGCGCAAGTCCCTCGGCAATCGCCGTTTTGCCGACGCCCGGATCACCGACGTAAATCGGATTGTTTTTGCGCCGACGACACAACACCTGAATCGTGCGCGTCAATTCGCTGGCCCGCCCAATCAACGGATCAATTCGCCCGGCAGCGGCGCGCTCAATCAAATTTGAAGTGAACGCCGCCAGTGGATCGCGCACGGGTTGATCTTCATCTTCGGGGTTTTCGTGCTGCGGCGAGAGATGTTCCTTGTCATCTTCGGTCGTAATTTTGGAAACGCCGTGCGAAATGAACTTCAGGACATCCAGCCGCTTGACGCCTTCACGCTCCAGCAAGTAGACCGCAAACGAACGACGCTCCTGGTAAATCGCCGCCAGAATGTTGCTGCCGTCAATTAACTCCTGCCCGGAGCCTTGCGCCTGTAACGTGGCGCGTTCCAGCACGCGCTGAAACGCCGGAGTTTGTTCGGGCAATTGTTCCGAACCTTCGGGCAACTGTTCAAGTTTTTCTTCCAGAAAGGCTTCCAGGTCGCGCTGCAATTTCCGCACATCACCGCCACAATGCCGAATCACATCGCGCGCGGTTTTGTCCTGTAATAAGGCCAGTAACACGTGTTCAAGGGTCAGAAATTCGTGCCGCCGATTGAGGGCTTCACTAAAAGCGCGGTTCAGGGTTTCTTCTAATTCTCTGGTTAGCATAAAAACAACAGGCGTAATGAAGACATCGCTAATAAAATTCCCAAAGAGGAACGCGGCGGGTATTCTACCACGCACACCGCTGAGAGCCAGCAGAAGAGATACCGAATGAAGAGGAAAAAAGCAATGAACTACTATGGAAAAGCTGAGAAGCGACACGGCGAAAGGGGGATGGGGCGATGGGGTGAGAGGGCGATGTGTGGTTTGGTGTTGTTGTTTCTCTCCGTCCTGGTTTTTGCGCAGGACGCAAAAAAAGAGTTTGAGATTATCGAAGGGCATTTTCATGACGGGTTGGGAACACATGCCGAATTGGTGTTGGCCAATGCGCTAATCGCGCAGGCAAAGCTTTTGCAGCCGCGCTTTGACCTGACACGCAGCTACAACAAAATGACTGCTGCCATGGCCTCCTTGCCGGAAGGACATCCAAGCCGAACAGTTTTCCAGACTGAAATCACGAACATCGAACAGGCCGCTCCAAACGGCGCGCGCGACATCTTGCAACAAGCGGGTGGCACGTTAACCAAGGTGCATCACACCGCGCGCGATTTTGCGGATGCCAGAGCAGGCGATTTGAAACTGGAGTTTGCCGACCGACCGCCACTTTCGCTTTCGGTCAAAACCGACAAATCCAAACGCGTCGCCGTCGCCGAAGGCCAAACGCCAGACATCGCGCACAAATGGGCCGAACGCTACTTTCGCGTGACCGCTGTTGAATTCACTGAAATACTCGCCGAACTGGGGTTTTCTTCTCTGGGAGAAGCTAAAGAACATTATCTGAACCTGGCGCAATTGGTGGCTCAGGTGTTGATTCGCAAACTGGAACTCAGGGATTGTCAGCCGAATGATTTCCGTCGCGCCCGTGTGGGAAATTTGGACGCGGCGAAATATTTGCTGCGCCAACTGCGACACTACAAACACGGCAACGACGGGAGCCGCGTAATTATTTTTGATCGCACAACCGGTGCAGTGAAATGGGATTCCTTGCTGGATGGCATTGATATTGAGGCGCTGACGGTCGAGCGCCTTTCATTTTTACCTTCGCATCCGCGTGGTGGGCGTGTCATTGGCTCGGAATTCGGCTTGAAGGTGGACGGCCAAACCATCGTGTCGTTTCAAATCAAACACAAACGCGGCAAAGCACGTGGCACCGCGCGGCAGTATGAATTCAGCGACATCACGACACGGTTGCGGCTTTGACCACTTTCACATAATGCACATATTCAATTGTCGCATCGCGTTTATAGGCCCGCCCATTGTCGGCCTTGAAGCGGTTATAAGGGGTTTGGAAAAGCTTCGGCTCGCCGCGCAAGCTCAGCAATTCCTGAATATCAGTTAGGCTCATCACTCCTTCGTCGTTATAACTCACCAAAATATGTGTGGTGCGGGCGGCGCGAATCAATTGCTCCATCGCTGTCTGGGCCGCATCGCTCCGACAATAAGCACTTTTCGGATAGTCCCGCAGCCCTGTTAGACCTCTCAGCGACGGATTGTCATAGGCGGCAATTGTTTCCAGCACGTGATAATTCGCGCCATATTGCCGATGGTTGTAGGGTGGATCAAGATACAGCACATCACATTCGATTTCAGCAATGAGCTGGTTTGCATCTTTTTGCTGTGCGTGGCAATCCGCCGCGTGGCAGGTCAATTGTAACGGCTTCAATTGTAGCGGACGAAGCGCGCTGGCCTTGAATTTCTTCAGATATGCGCCGTAAACACTGGCAGTGTTTGCCACCTGATCTATGGCCTCTAACAACGAACACAATACATAAAAATATTCCTGCTCAGTGATTACTCCCTCCCTATGCCAAACCTCAATTGCTTGCCGAATGGCATCAGCTTTTTGCGCGTTTGCCTCGGTGTAATACATCCGCCCGCCTGCGGGGCTGTAATGATGAGTAATAAATCCAGTAACACCTGGCAATTCGTTGATGAAAGCAAGTGGGTCTTGTGGGGATAACGAGCGGAGGCCTGTAAAATCAGGCGTTGTATGGATTTCGAGATACGCTTTGTTGAGCACGTAAGCATAGTATTGAAGGTCATTGGCGATGACCTTCAATCCCAAGTCTTTGAAATGCCTGCCAACTGCGCCAGTGCCTGCAAATAAATCACAAAAGACTTTTTCGCTGCCGTCTGTGACTTGACGAAAAACCTCTTCGAGAAAAGGCAGGAGAGTAAGTTTGGAACCGATGTAATTCATATTGCTTCAGTGTCTATCGGTCATTATCATAGCGCGTTCGATTTCGATTCGCAGAGTCAAACTATGTACAGAGGTTTTCTTTTAGGATTGGTTGGTCTTGTTTTTTTCACACCTGCCTTGGCGCAGGAAGTGACGGGGTGGTGGCGGTGGCTGAATCCACGTCCACAGGGGAATCCGCTCTATGCGGTTCAATTCCGTGATGAGCGCACCGGGATTGCGGTTGGACGTGATGGCGTCATTCTGCGCACCGACAGCAGCGGGGCAGAGTGGGAAAGCGTGCGCGGCCCGGTTCGGACACCGCTTTACGGCTTGGCCTTTATGGGGCGTAAGAGCGGAGGAATCAGAAACGCTGGCGCGATAGGATCGTGGATCGCAGTTGGCGCGCGCGGTGTGATTTTGAAATCACGCGATGACGGTGTGAGCTGGACCGAATTGCGAAGCAACACCAGATTCCTGTTGTACGCGGTGAATTTTGTGAATGAAAAGCGTGGCTGGGCGGTTGGCTACGACGGGACGATTCTTGCCACGACGAATGGTGGCGAAAAGTGGCAGGCACAAATCAGCGGTACCAAAAAAGCTCTCTTGGCTGTTAGTTTTGCCAATGAGACGCGGGGCGCTGCGGTGGGGGCCGATGGCACGATCCTCATCACTGATGATGGCGGAGCAAATTGGAAAACGGTGAATTCTACCTCGGCGCGTTCGTTGCGTGGCGTAGCGACCCCGACCCCGACACAATTCTGGGCGGTCGGGATTAACGGAACGATTCTCGCCAGTAAAGACGGCGGCGAAACGTGGCAAGTGCAACAAAGCCTGACCACCCGCACGCTGCACGCGGTCGGATTTCTTGACAGTCAAAATGGGGTTGCTGTCGGTACGGACAGCACGATCTTTGTGACCAAAAACGGCGGCGAAAAATGGGAGGCGGAAACCACGCCGGAAGCTCAGTCGCTTAACGCGGTTTGCTTTCTGGCTCCAAAGCGATTGTGGGCGGCGGGCGATGCGGGCGCGCTGCACATCTTCGATGGTGACAAATGGCTTCCGCAATTGCGGGGCTGGCAACAGGCTTTGTCGGGTGTGAGCTTTGTGGATGGTAAACGCGGGTGGGCAGTCGGTGAGAAAGGGGCAATCCTGATGACCGACAATGCGGGAAAATATTGGAATTTACAGGATTCCAAAGTCGAAACGGACTTGCGCGCCGTGCAATTTGTGGAGGACCGGCGCGGCTATGCTGTTGGCGAACGCGGTGTGGTGTTGCGAACGTCAACGGGTGGCAGCGAATGGGAAACGCTCAACAGCAAGACCGAAACAAACTGGCGCGGGCTTTCCTTTGTGACGGCGAACGAAGGCTGGATTGCAGGGGACGGCGGATTGATCTGGCACACGGACGACGGCGGCAACAATTGGACACCGCAAACGACCAACTCCCAAGTCAGGCTGGAAGCGATTGCGTTTCCGTACCCCAAGCGAGGTTGGGCGGTTGGCGCAGGCGGCACCATTTTGACCACGACGGATGGTGGGATCACCTGGGCGGCGCAGGAAAGTGGAACCCTGCAAACACTGTTCGCTGTGAGTTTTTTGAATGACAAAGAGGGATGGGCTGTGGGCGAGAATGGCCTGATTCTGAAAACGTCTGACAGTGGCGAAAACTGGCTGGTGCAAATCAGCAACGTTACCAGCCCTTTGCTCGGTGTCCACGCGATCAGCGCCAAAGAAGCCTGTGCCGTTGGATTGAACGGCATCATTTTGTTTACGAACGACGGTGGCACGACCTGGACCCGCGACTTCAGCAACACCAGTACCGCTTTGCGCGCCGTGGTTTTCAAGGGACACGAGGGCTGGGCCGTGGGCCGCGATGGCATCATTTTGAAGTATGCCGGGATCGGATCGGGCGAATTGAAAACTGTGTTTGGGAAGAAAGAATGAACAATCCGACAATGACTAGAGAACAACAAGGGCTGACGATTCGGAGTGCAATGGTCGCCGATGCTGAGACTTTGGCTGAGCTATCTGCCACCTCCTTCCATCAAGCATTTGATGGATCGTCCAAACAGGAAAACGTAGATGGTTATGTGCAGGCGGCCTTCAATCCCGCTCAGCTTACGATGGAGCTAAGCGATCCACACTCGACATTCATGATCGCGGAATTGGGCGATCAGACAGTTGGGTATTTCAAACTTATAACTGGTGAAGTCCCGGATTGCGTGCAGGATTGTCAGGCAATAGAGCTTTCGCGTTTGTATGTGCGACAGGAATTCATTGCGCAAAAAATCGGTGCAGCACTAATGCAGCGAGTGTTAGAGGAAGCGCGCGCCAAAGGCCACGCCACAATTTTCCTGGGCGTGTGGGAACACAATTACCGCGCACAAGCCTTCTATCAGAAATGGGGCTTCCACCGTGTGGGTGAGCACATTTTTCAAATGGGCGACGACCCGCAAACCGATTGGTGGATGGCGCGAACGTTGTGAGGTCTTTCAACTCAGCCGCGTGTAATCTGCTTTGCGTTTTTTGGGCGTGAAGCCTTCTTCGATAATTACATTCACGAGCATATCTTCGGTCGCTTTGTGATTCGCGCCCGCTTTGGAAATCACGTTTTCCTCAATCATCGTCGAACCAATATCATTCGCGCCGAAATGCAGTCCGCGTCGCCCGTCGGCCAACCCTACTGTCAACCACGACACCTGCACGTTTTTGATGTTGTGCAAATACAGTCGCCCCAGCGCGAGCCAGCGCAAATATTCTTCACCTGACAAGCGGTTCGGGATCACTTTGCCAATCGGTGTATTGTCGGGTTGGAACGTCCAGGGGATGAAGGAAATGAACCCGCCCGTGCGCGCTTGTAGGTGATAGAGTTTCTCCAAATGCTGAAGGCGCTGCTCCAGCGTTTCGCCGTAGCCAATCATCATCGTTGCCGTGGTTGGCAGTCCGATTTTATGCGCCGCTTCCATTGCATCGAGCCATTCCTGACTGTTGCATTCGGTGCGGCGTTTCCGGCGAATTTCGTCCACCAGAATTTCGCCGCCGCCGCCTGGCAAACTGTCCAAGCCTGCGGCTTTCAGTTCGTGCAAGACCTGCTCATTGGTCATCCCAAAAGTCTTCGCCATCCCATAAATCTCGGTCGGCGAAAAGCAGTGTAAGTGAATGCCGTAGCGTTGCTTCAATTCGCGCAGCAGGCCTGTGTAATATTCCATCGGCAAATCGGGGTTCAGTCCGCCTTGCATTAACACGCCGCTGCCACCAATTTCGATCATCTCTTCGACTTTTTCGTAAATTTCTTCATAGCTCAGTACATAGCCGTCTTTGTCGCCCGGCTTGCGATAAAACGCGCAAAAATTGCAGACTGAAAAGCAGACGTTTGAGTAGTTGATGTTGCGATCTACGACATACGACACGACGTTGTCGGGATGGAGTTCGTGGCGCAATTCGTCTGCGAGGCGTTGTAACTCTTCGGTCGGAGCTTCGTTGATCACGCGGAGCCATTCGTCCGGCGCGAGATGTTCACGATGGGCGATGCGTTCGAGTAAGGATGTGATGGTGGTTAAGGTAGCAGTAATCATAAGGTTGATGATGTCCGGTGGACGTGGCGAATTGTTCACGTACAGATCAAGTTTTTCAGGTCGTCTGCAAAATTGCAAGTTGCCAATTCAGGTACGTTCGGGGTAAATACGATAGCGCGGTGGACAACCTGGTTATCCAATGACCTACGCCGCATCTTTAATCACAGGAGCATGCCTTAATGAGATCACCACGACTGACCGAGTTCATGAGCAAGATGGAACCCAACAGCGTTGCTATCTTTTTTTCCGCGCCGGAAATTTTGCGCAACGCCGACACTGATTACGAATTTCGTCAGGACAGCGATTTTTACGCGCTGACCCATTTGAATGAACCGGAATCTGTGGCCGTGATTTCACCCGGTCACGACAAACATCAATATGTGTTGTTCGTGCGTCCGCGCAATAAGGAAATGGAAATCTGGAACGGCTTGCGCGCAGGGGTTGAAGGTGCGATCAGTCAATATGGCGCGGATGCTGCCTACGACATCAGTCAGCTTGGACAAGTCCTGCCAAAATATCTGGAGGGCAATCAGAAGTTGTACTATCGTTTCGGCCTGCGCGAAGAAAACGATTTACGCGTCATCAAATATCTGAACAGTTTGAAAGCAGCCATTCGGGCGGGCAAGCAAACACCTTCGACCATTATTGATCCGAGCTTTTTATTGCACGAATTGCGCTTGCGCAAGACCGCTCCCGAAATCGAAAACATGCGGACTGCCGCGCGCATCAGCGCCGAAGGCCATATTGCGGCGATGAAAGCCTGTAAACCGGGAATGTATGAATACGAGTTGGAAGCCCTGGTTGAATATGTGTTTCGTTCCAAAGGCGCGGGCGGCACCGCGTATCAATCCATTGTCGGTTCGGGGTTCAACTCTACGATTTTGCACTACAACACCAACAACGCGCAGATCAAGGACGGCGATTTGGTGCTGATTGATGCGGGGGCCGAGTACCAGATGTTTGCGGGTGACATCACGCGCACCTTTCCCGCAAATGGCAAGTACAGTAAGGCTCAACAAGCCGTGTACGAACTGGTGCTGCACTCCAACAAAGAAGTCATTAAAATGATTAAGCCCGGCGAAAGTTTTATGGCGCTGCACGAAAAGACGATTGACATCATCACGCAGGGCTTGCTGGATTTGGGCTTGTTGTCAGGTGATCTACAAGAGAACCGCGACCGAAAAACCTATGAACGCTTTTTTATGCACCGCACGGGGCATTGGTTGGGAATGGATGTGCATGACGTGGGACGTTATAAGCTGGAAGACGGCTGGCGCAAGATCGAGTCGGGGATGGCCTTTACGGTCGAGCCAGGCATTTACATCCAACCCGGTACGGAAGGCGCAAGCGAAGAATTTTACAACATCGGCATTCGCGTCGAGGACGATATTGTGGTAACAGAAAGTGGATGCGAAGTTTTGACTGCGCTTGTTCCCAAAGAAGTTACCGAGATCGAAACCTTGATGAAAGAATCTATTTCGATTGCAGTGTAGAGGCGCGCGGAAAAGTTTATTGCTATGTGTAGAGGCTTGTATTAAAGTCGAACTGCGCCCTGAGAAGAGCTACTCAACATGGAATATAAGCCAAACTTGTTGCCCAATTTACTTGATGACTTCCCGTCGGACCTGACGCTTTCCGAGACGTTACAGAAACTCGTGCGGGAGTTATCGCAATGTGTAGAAACTCTACGTGAAACACATGAGTTGGTGTCACCGCAACTGGCTGAATTAGAACAACGATATCCAAACGCCCTCACAAAACGCGATGATCAAAGAAGCATGGGACGCGCTTCGAGCAGCTATCCTGCTTGATTCCGAACTCAAACGACAACGCGAAGACATTTTACGTGCCCTCGGCATCATTCGTGAGCTGGCGGCGGAGAATGATTCTTTACGCGAACGGCTTACGCGCCTGGAAAAATCGCACACCATGCTTCAGCAGGAAATGCGCCAAATCTTACTCAAACAATTGCACGAAGCCTCGTTGTCGGAGGACGCGTCATTATCCCGATCTGAAAGCCGACAGATTCATTGATGAGATGGTACTGAACGCCGGACATAATTATCGGCTGAATGATCTGATTTACGGTTTCCTTTATGTTGATGGTTTGTCGGTACAGTATTCTGTTTCTCGCCTTTTTCTTTTTCACTATCTTGGTTGAAACCCGTGCCCAGAGCGATTCTGCGCCCAAGCCCACATCGCCTAAGCCAACCCAGAAGCCCGGCCCTTCGCCTGCCGCTACTCCTCCCAAAAGGCCGCCGAGTGAGTTGCAAAAAGCTGTGCAGGAGTTTCGCGTCCAGGTCGGGCAAATTGGCTCCGGTGCGGGACCTGCCAGAATGGCCGGGAAGCAAAATGCTTACACGGGGCGCATTTATGAATACCTTCGCAACAATGCCTTGGATGCCTTACCACACGAAGTGCGGCAACGTGGTGGCAGCAAGTCTTTGCTCCAACGCAATCAATTTGGTTTCAGTTTGAGTGGGCCGGTTCGTTTACCCAAGGTGTATGACGGGCGCGGCAAAACCTTCTTTTCAGTTTCATACGAAGGGACGATTGAACGCATTGCACAAAGCTATTTGTTTACCCTTCCTACGACAGGGCAACGGGCAGGAGATTTTTCTGATTATGTGGACACCGCAGGCAATCCTGTAAAAATTTACGATCCGGCGACGACGCGCCCGAATCCCAATTACAATGCCACACAGCCGATTGCTGAGAGCAACTTGCAATATCTACGCGATCCGTTCCCGAATAATGTTATTCCGGCGAATCGGCTCGATCCGGTGGCACGAGCCTTGGTGGCAATGTATCCCACGCCCAACGTTTCCATTGGGCCATTTTTGCAAAATAACTATGCGGTCAATAACCCCTTTGAGAATCGCGCCAATGGCATAATTGCGAAGTTGGATCACACCTTGACGGAACGTCAGCAACTCAGCTTCAACCTGAATACCTCCAGCGGGCTGCGCAAATCGCCCGAATATTTTTCAGGTCCGGCCAATTCCGGTCAGCCTAGCTACAATTTTGAGACGCGCAGCGTTTCGTTGCAAAACACGTGGACCAAGTCACCCAAAGCGATTTGGCGCTTCAGCTTTTCGGCTTATCACAACCTGACCAGCTCATTGGAAGCGGAACAAGGTAAACAGGATTATCCGCGCCAACTTGGATTGACAGGATTATTTTCTGGTATTTTCCCAACCTTCCGATTTGGTAACTACCTCGGCATTGGCCCGCGCAATAATTCCGTGTTTCGGGAAAGCAGTTATTCCTACAGCCCTTCAGTTTCCGTTTCGCTTAACCGCAAAGCGCATACGCTCCGCCTGACGCAATCTTTCCGGCGCAATTTTGACAATGTTTTTAGCCCCTTTGCGCCGGCTGGATATTTTACGTTTGGGACGGCGATTACCAGCCTGCCGGGCATTCTTAATACGGGGAATCCTTTTGCCAGCTTTTTGCTGGGCATGGTCAATCAGGGCGAAGAATCCATCGTTGGGCATCCGTCGTATTACCGCAAAGATTTCGTGAATTTCATCGCCAGCGACGAATATCGCGTGCGACCGGGAATCACCGCGACGTTTTCGGTCAACACGGAAATTTCAATGCCTCGCATCGAAAAGTTCAATCGGCAATCCACCGTTTCGCTCAAGCACATCAACCCTGCCAATGGCAAACCCGGCGCGCTGATTTTTGCCGGACGCAATGGCATCGGGCGCGCGTTGCAACCCACGACGATGCGGGCCGAGCCGAGCATTGGCCTGGCCATGAATCCGAACCGCAAGACGGTGGTGCGCTTAAATTATGGCCTGAGTTATCAGGCTTACTCGCTCTATGGTCGTCATTTCGGCACACAGGGATTCAATACTGCCGCGCTGTTCCTTTCGCCGAACGATCAGTTGGAGCCAGCTTTTACTTTGCGCAGCGGCGTGCCGCAAAACTTCCAATTGCCGCCGAACCTGACTCCGACCGCCGCGAATGGAACAGACGCTGATTACGTTGATGCGTCTGGTCGTTTGCCCTCGACACAGCAGTGGAGTTTGAGCGTGCAACGCGAATTACCAAAGTCGTTGCAGATTGAAATTAATTACGTGGGATGGCGCAGTCGAAATCTTTTCGTAGACAGTTTGGTACGCTTGAATGCGGTGCCGATTGAGAATTTGCAGTACCGTGATCAACTCTACAATCAGGCGTTCCGAGACTCGTTGCGACCTTATCCGCAATATCGTAACTTAGCCTTGGGCGGCGTCTATCCGGCGGGGCAGGCGCACGGCCACGCGATGAATGTGACGTTGGACAAGCGGTTGTCCGCCGGGTTGTACGGTCGCGTGAGTTATCGCTTTGCCAAACAACTCGACAATGTGTCTTCTGGCAGCCCGCAAGACCCGAACAATCTGGACGTCGAAATGACGCTTTCGGCGAGTGATATTACGCATAGTATGCAGGCCAGCTACACGTACGAGTTGCCGTTTGGCAAAGGCAAAGCGTGGTTGAGCAATGATGAATGGCTCAGCAAAGTCATCGGTGGTTGGAGCGTGAGCGGGCTGACATCGTGGCGAGGCGGCAATCCATTGGTGATTCGTCCGCTATTCAATCGGACCGGCACACTGATTCCAAATTTGCACGTCAACGTTGTGCCGGGCGTCAATCCAAATGTCGAAAATCCTTCGCCGCAAGCCTGGTTCAATCCGGCAGCCTTTGCGCAACCTGACGATTTCACGATTGGCAATGCGTCGTATGCCCATCCCACCTTGCGCGAACCGGGCACGCAATTTCATCACCTTTCCATGACAAAACGCTTTGAGTTGAGCGGTGACAAAACGCTCGAATGGGTTGCAGAAGCGTTCAACTTCCCGAATCACGCGAATCTGAACGATCCCGATACGCGCATCGGAACGCCAGCCAGCCCGAATTTGAACGCCGGGAAAATCATCGGTTCGACGGGCGGACGCGTGATGCAATTGGGCGTGCGGATCTTGTTTTAGCAAGGACGCGAGATCAAATGTTTTGGCCACGCGAGGACTTGGTTTTACTTGGCAAATCGCTCCGATAAATACGCGCGATGTTGTACGTTGTGCGGTGTTCGGGGGCGTAATACAACCGCGCGAACAAATCGCCGATGAAACCTAAGCCGAGGAACTGCATCCCACCTAAAAACGTGACGGCGCTGAACAACAGGAGCGGCCCGTTTTTGATGAAGATGTCTTCGTGCCAGACCAGCTTTTTCGCCAGTAACCACGTCGCAATCATCCCGGACATCACAATCATCGTCACGCCGATCTTGCCAAAGAAATAGAGCGGGCGTGCCAAATACCGCAGCAAAAACCGAATCGTCAAAATATCGAATAGCACGCGTCCTGTACGCGCCAAACCGTAATGCGATTTGCCGCCGCCGCGCGGCATGTCTTCGATGGGAACTTCGACGATGGAAGCACCTTCGATATGGGCGAGCGCCGGAATGAAGCGGTGCATTTGCCCGTACAACGGAATGCGTTCGAGGACTTCGCGGCGATAGGCTTTGAAGGTAGTACCGAAGTCATGGAGCGGGACGCCCGATGCTTGTGCCATCAATTGATTCGCAATTCTTGACGGGAACGTACGCAGAAACCCATCGCGCCGATGCTGTCGCCAACCGCTGACGACGTCGTAGCCGCCTTCTTCAATCTTTTCGATAAAGCGCGGAATGTCTTCGGGGCGATGCTGCTGATCGCCATCCATGGCAATAATGATGTCGCCGCGTGCGCGATCAAACCCGGCGGACAAGCCAGCCGTTTGCCCAAAATTGCGGCGCAGTCGAATGCCGATTACATGTGGATCAAGCGCCGCGATGTCTCGCAGCAGGATTTGGGTGCGATCCGTACTGCCATCATCCACGAGGATCAATTCATACTCTTCGCCGATGGCTTGCATGACGTTCGTCAGCCGTTCATACATCGGCGTGATGTTGAGTTCTTCGTTATGAAACGGGACGACGATGGAATAGCGAAGAGGTCCATCATTATCTGGCGAAAGTTGGTTCGTATTCATTGCACGAATAAGCTTAGAAGGGCGGGGAAGAGTTTGCAACTAAAGTGATCTGACGCGAAAAAACAAAAGGGACAGTCGCATCACGAACTGTCCCTTCAATCTTGTCTGAAATCGTTTGTGCGCAAGCCTTAGCGCATCGTAATTGCGCCGCCCGTTCCCAATGAATCCAGATTCATTTTCAGATTCCATTTTTCATTGGACTTCATCATTTTGTCCCAACTGACTTCACGGCCTTCGTAGGCAGCCATTCGGCCCAGAATCGTGGTCAACGTGGTTTCGGCACCCATCTCGCATTCGTTGTGGAACTTGCCTGATTTGACGCTTTCGACCAGCGCCTTCATCTTCGTGCCGACTGCCGCGTGCAAATCAACTTTGCCGCAATCAATCTTATCGGCAACCTTTTGGCCTTCCTGCACTTGATTGTAATTGATCGTCGCCGGGCCGCTTTGCAACGACTCCGATGCGCCTTTTGAGCCGAAGAACCGCTCGCCCGATTGGCGATAGCCTTTGTTCCTGAACTGATTTGAATTGAAGCTGATGTGGACATCGCCCGGATAGGTGTAAGTCAGAATGAAGTGGTCGCTGCACAAATATTCCGCCGGAATGCCATCCACCTGCTTGCGCAACCCGCGTCCATTGGTGCCGGTGGCTTTGATCGGATGCGACTTTAACGCCCAATTCACAATGTCCAGAATATGAATATTTTGTTCGACCAAAATGTCACCTGACAGCGCACGATCAAACACCCAGTTGCGAAGGCGCGCCTCTAAATCGGTCATGCCAGGTTTGTTTTGACGTCCCAAATCGTTGGTGTAGTAGAAGGTCTGCCCCAGTACGATGTCGCCGATTTCGCCCGCATGAATGCGATCAATCATCCCGCGATAGCCCACATCGTAACGCTTTTGCAAGCCAACATGCATACTGACTTTGCCATTAAATTTCTTGCCGATATTCATCACCTTCAGACAGCCGGTGACATCGGTCGCAACGGGCTTTTCGCAATACACGTGTTTGCCATTGCTGACCGCCGCTTCGAGGTGATCGGGGTGGAAGTACGGCGGGCTGGTGACCAGCACGACGTCCACATCCTTCGATTGCACCAGCTTTTCGTAGGATTTGTGGCCTTTGAAAAGATTCGCTTCGGCGATTTTGCCGTAGCCTTTTTCCTCAGACTTTTTGTCGAAGTTCGCGCGTGCTGCCAACACCTTGTCTTCAAAGATGTCCATCAGCGCGGTAATTCGTACGTCTGTGTTGTTCAGGAATTCGCCGCCATCGTAAGTGCCGCGTCCGCCGCAGCCGATGATGCCGAGTCCAAGCGATGAATTGGCGGCATAGCCAAATGCCGTGGATGAGCGAACGATAAGCAGGCCCGCACCTGCTGTGGCACTGGTTCGCAGAAAATTGCGGCGCGAGACCGATGCCCCCAGAATTGATTTCGATTGCATTTTCATGAAGAGTTCCTCCGTTGTCTGCATTATAGCCAAGAGCGGTTGATATGCCAGCCATTTGCGGTCACAAACTATGAAGTAAAGAACTGCCGCCGAAATTCATCGTGTCGTTGCTGCGCGATTGGCATCAGTCGCGCAACAGAGTCGGAGGCACGTCGTAGCGAATTGATTCGCTCGCGCGAGTAGCCAATGATGGTCGTTGAAAATTAACTTCGGCAAGAGTGAGGGTTTTGTTTTCGACCCAGCGGGTCGCCTGAGTGTAGGCAGGTCGTTTACGGCCTGTCAGAGGAAGCATAAACCGTCCGTCCCAGCGGGACGGTTGAGCCAACTGCATTCAATCGTCCCACTGGGACGTGTGGCGCTTCGGTGCTTCGTTACAGGCCGTCAACGACCTGCCTACACTCAATCGCCCCTGCTGGGGCATGGCCGGATTTAGTTTTCAAAGACCATCATTCGCTACTACGTGGCTTATTACAAATTGAGCAACTTCCGAATGCGTGGTTCCAATGCCGCCCGCATTTCAGCATCTGACAGCGCATATTCCAGCACCGTCTTCAAATAATTCACCGGATCACCAATCGTCAGCCATTCGCCGCCTTTGACAGCTTCGACACAGACACGACCGCCTTGCCGAATGTATTCACGGATCGAATCGGTCAACCACAATTCATTCGCTTTGCCGAGCGGGATTTCTTTCAGGATGCGGATGATTTCGGTCGAAAGCAGAAACCGTCCGAAGGTTGAGAGATTCGATTTCGCTTCTTCGCGAGAAGGCTTTTCGACAACGTCTTCCATCTCTAAATCTGCGCTGCCTGCCTTGAGCTGGACAATGCCATAACGCACGACGTCTTCCCACGGCACTTCCTGTGTGCCGACGACCAACGCGCCCGTGCGATGATGTTTGTCAATCAATTGCTGCGTGAACGGTTGCGGCGCTTTGATGATGTCATCGCCGAACGCGTAGATGAAGTGGTCGCCGTTGTTAATGTGACGGCTGGCGACGACGAGCGGCGTGCCATTGCCATATGGCCCGGCTTGCGGCTCGAAGATGATTTCCACGCCGGACATCTTATCGAGAAATTCATCAAGCGGTTGATATTTGCCCCGTGGCAGAGACGTTTCCCGTTGATATTGGCGATGCAACGGGGCCGGGTTTTCGCCGGTAATGATGACAATTTTTTTGAGGCCGGAAGCGATGAACTCTTCAATGATAAGTTGCAGTGCTGGTTGGTTGATGATGGGTAAAAGTTCTTTGGGATAACCCAACGTGACGGGCAGCATACGAGTTCCTGAACCCGCAGCGGCGATCACGCCTGTCGTTATACTCATTGGTTTATTCTCCCGTTGGTTGATTTGTGTAGCGATGACTATCTGGGGCAGGTGAATTCTTAACGCGTTATTTTACTGATTTCGAGGTTTGGGTGTGGATTCGTCTTCTTTGACACGACGGGGACGCACGGTAATTTTGTCTTTGTTTTTGTCTTTGTCTTCTTCTACGTCATCGGCGTTGCGTGTTCCTTTGCGTCCCTGGCCCGCAGGCTTTTCGGCTTCGACTTCCAGCGCTGCACCGGCACTTAACTTACCTGCGCTTTGCCCCATGGCTTTGGCTCGCAATTCTACTTCGACCGGCAAGCCTTCTGCCGTGCCTGGGGCCGTCACTTTGGGCGTTGTCGGAATGACTCGGCCACTTTCATCGGTCGGCAAACCAGGGTCTGGAGTTTTACTGATTCTGAGCGGCACATCGCCTTCCAAATGCCCGCTGGCGGCCTCTTCGGTGGCGGCGGTGGCATTCCCTTTTTTGCCAACTATCGCGCCGCTCACGACGGCCCCCCCGCCAATCGCTTTCTCAATTTCCGCGACTCGCGCGTCACTCAGCTCGGTCGTGGTAGCAGTCTTTGGGAGCGTTGTTTCTTGAGCGGTGACCAGCGGTTCAGTGGTTGCGTTGGATCGCGCGGCAGTCGTCGCCGATGCTGCCGGAGGCGCTGAATCTTCTGTTTCTAAAAAGGACAACATCTGTTCCGGCAAGTAACGCGGCATTTCTTCCAGCGAAGATACCAACAGGTTGCGGATGACAATTGTTTCAGGAAGGATGATCGGCGCTGAGACTGAGGATGATTTTTCCTCTTCTATTTTGACCGTTGCCGTTGAGGCTGTTTCCGTTGTTTTGCTGGGAAGTGGCGCATCTTCTACGTCGAGAGATAATGCGGATGGTGGTTCTGTCTGAGCTAATTCTTCGGCCACCAATGCCAGTGAAATTGGTTTGACTTCAGGCAAAAGAATGGGGGATGCCGTTGCCGCAGATTCTTCGACAGGTTTGCTACTATTCGTTGCAACAATGAGTGAAGGCGGCAGCGCGTCTTCGCTGGTGAGAATCAGTTCCTGCGCCGGGGCCATCGGGCCTAGTTCGGCAATGGCCCAAGTGACCAGTGCCGCTTCCGGCAAAATGACAGGACTGACGGCGGCTGCGCCCGCCTCCGGTTTTACCTCGGATTTGATCTCCGCCACCGTAACTTCTGCCGTAATCTTTTCCGCTGCGACCTCAGGTTTCGAGGTGCCTTCGCTAACAACAGGCGGTGTTGTCGTTGTGGTTTCGACTGGTTTCACCTCTGTTTTGATCGGCGGTGTTGGCGGGGTAATGGGGGCGGTATTGGTTGCCAAGGCTGTTTCGCGGGTTTTGCCAATGCGGTCGTTCAACCCATCCAGTGAACCGTGAATTTTGCGATACAACGCTTCGATCACTGTGCGATTGAGGTCTGAACCAACGGAGTTTTTGTCAGGCGGTTCATACGCCACGATGTATAAATCCAACGCGTCTTTGGTTTGCCCGGCACTTTCTTTGGCCAGTGCCAATTGCCATTGCGCGCGGTTGCGTTCGGGGATTGACCCATAACTTTCCACCGCTTGCTCCAATGTCTTAATGGCCTCTTCACTGCGATTGAGTTTAATGAGCGCCCGCCCGCGCAACACCAACGCACGTCCGCGAAACACGCGCAGGCGGCCATCACGATCATAATTGGGATAATCGCGCAACGAACCTTCCGAGGCCGTAGCCGATTCGGCGGCTTCCATCGCCTGATCAGTCAGCTTCAACACGGTTTCCAACGATTGTCCCGATTGCGTTAGCCGTTCTGCCGCATACAACCAGCGAAAGGGTTTGCGCGAGCCTTCGGTTTCGATAAAGTCTTCGGCTGATTTTTCAAGTTCAACCGAGGCGGCTTTATTGTTTTTTTGACTTAGTAAAATTGAGGAGAGTAATTGCGAAGAAGACTGTTTCGGGCCACGAAGCGCGGCTTCAAATCGCGCGAGATTTTCGGCTAACTTGAATTCCACCTCGCTTGTGATGGCCTCGGCTTGAAACATCGAGGCTTGCCGTTCGGGAGCCAACAATTCTGCCACTGTTTCCGCACTTACTTCCTGCACCCCGCCAAGTCGGGTCTGGAATTTTCCGGCTTTGTAGCTGAAGGCTTTTCCAAACTCATTCAGCGCGCCCTCAAAATCCTCGACCGCCAAATAGATTTTACCCAGAGTGAAGTGCAGGGTTGGGAAATCCGCATACTTCATCGCCGCGATGATATTGCGTTCCGCCTCGAAATATTTTCCTTCGGCCAACTCGACTTCAGCGGCAGCAATACGGGCCCAACTAAAGCGTGGTTCGGCGGCAATCGCGGCGTCCGTCGCTTGTCGCGCTTTGGTCCCGTTGCCTCGTGCCAGATAGGTCAACGCCAATTGAGTTTGCAAATAGAAATCGCGCGTGAGGTCTGTGTTTGTGATCCTGGTCGCCTGTGCCAGCAATTCGTTCGCGCGTTCGTCTTGGCCTTGAGCAAAGTGGCAGAGTGCTAACCCTTTAAGTGAGGGCGCATGTTCTGGTTCCAGACTGAGTTGCTTGTTGTAGAGGTTTGTTGCCACTTCATAACGACCGCGCGCGCGTTGCAGATTCGCCAGCTCAAAATAGGCGCGACTATCGTTGGGATCCGCTTTAATGGCTGCTGTGTACTGTTCGGCTGCTCTATCCAGATTAAGATTGACGCGGTGTGCCGCACCGAGCAGGCGATAGATGCGTGCATTGTCCGGCGTGAGTTTGGCCGCCGAATTCAACGCGCGCAAGGCTTCCGTGGGAGCTTCGACGCTCAAATAAAATTCGCCGATAGACGCGAGCCTGATCGCTTCAGTGCCAAAGCGTGCTTCCATTTCGCGGGCCAATAAAATTGCTTCGGTGCGATAGCCTCTGATTGAAACCGCCAACGGAATGCGCGCTGCGACTTCTTCAAAAAACTTGTCGTCTACTTGTTTGGGAAATGCTGCAATTGCCTGTTTGAAGCTTTGAATCGCCTCGTCTACGGTTTTGGCGGCCAGTTGGGTTTCCCCCAGATAGGCATAGACCCGCGTCAGCTCGGCGCGCGCCGTTTCGGCCTGTTGTGCATCGGGTTGGGTCTGGAGAAATTTTTGTAACGCTTCAAGTCGAGCCGCCGGATCGTTCATTGCTAACACGGTTTCCAAGGTGGGCTGCGTCTCTTGCGAAAAGATGCTGAGACTGAAAATTGCGATCAGCAGGGATACCCAAAGAATTTGCCAGAACGTGGAATTGTGTACAGATAAAGTCATTACTTTACGCCAGGGCCGAATGATGGATTCTGCTCGTTGTGAACGCCCCAAATAATAGGCGTTCAAGAGGGTAAAGTAAAACTCGAATTTTGACTTAGCGTAGGATCAGAATTGGTTTAGAGCGCGACTGCCTGTTCGGCCCACACTTGAAACTCACGATGTTTGTTGACCTCGGCGTGGGCTTGGACCTCGCCGGACGCGACTTTCAGCAAATGCTGGAACAACCGCTCGCCGACTTCTGCAATGCTTTCCGTGCCATCAATGACAGTTCCTGCGTTCACGTCAATATCGCGGTTCATCCGATTGAAGGTCGCAGAATTCGAGGCCATTTTGACGACCGGCGCAATGGCGTTGCCAATCGTCGTGCCGCGCCCGGTTGTGAACACCACAATGTTTGCGCCCGATGCCACCAGACCCGGCGTGGATTCCTGATCGTAGCCCGGCCCTTGCATTAAGTTCAGCCCACGCTCTTTGACGCGCTCGGCATAGCCAATCACGCCTTCGACGCGTGACGTGCCGCCTTTCGCTACGGCACCGAGCGATTTGATCGTGATGTTTAGCAAGCCTCCCGCCTTGTTGCCCGGACTCGGATTTTGATTCAAGACCCCGCCGAATTTCGCGGCGTAATCTTTATACCAATCTACCAGGCCATAGACCGCGCGCCCGGTTGTCGCATCTTTGGAACGCTGCGCCAAGAGGTGTTCGGCCCCACAGAATTCTGGCACTTCGGTCAAAATCGTCGTGCCGCCTGAACGAACCAGTAAATCTGAGGTCACGCCCAGCGCAGGATTGGCTGACAACCCGCTGAAGCCATCGGAGCCGCCGCATTTCAACCCCAGCACCAACTCGCTCGCAGGGACGGATACGCGCGCATTTTGGTTTGCTACTTCGAGCATTTCTTCCACCAACTCCAAGCCACGTTTGATCGCTGCTTGCGTGCCACCCACATCCTGAATGCCGAGTCGTGCGACCGGTTTGCCGCTCGCCAGATGGTGTTCGCCCAGATATTTGGTCATCAGTTGCATATTCGTTTTTTCGCAACCGAGATCAATCAAGACTACCCCACCGACGTTGGGATGATCGGCGTAATTCGCCAAGGACCGCATCAACACTTCGACCGTCGAGCCGTCGTTACAGCCACAGCCTTTGTTATGCGGAATAGCGGTGACGCCGCTGACGTTCGGATATTTTTGCGGATTCCACAGCGTGAATTCCGCCAGCATGGAGATTTGCAAAGCTTCGTGTGACGAACACATTGAAGTCGGCACAATCAAAATCCAATTGCGTGTGCCGACTCGACCATCTGGGCGGCGGTAGCCCATAAATGTGGCGACGTCGAGTTCATCGAAGTACTGCGGCGCGGGTGTGTGCAAATCTTCCGGTAGGTCGCGGACAACAGGAACCTCGTCCGTCATGTTCGCGTGCGTAATCGGATCGCCTTCAGCAATGCCGAGCGAGGTGCCGATAGGCTGACCATATTGCCGCACAAATTCACCCGCCGGAATGGCGCGGGTCGCAAAACGATGACCGGGATTCACGTCGCCAGTGATGGTGATCGCGTGACCATTCAGTTGTAGTTGTTGTCCGGTAGAAACAGGGAATTTGACGACGGCAAGGTTATCCTGCGCGCTGACAACAACGGCATATTCACTAATCGGTTCAATCTTCATTCAAATCTCCAACAAAGCCGGATTTCGCCAATCTGAGCTGCTGGCGTTATTTGGTCACTTCTTTCAGAAACTGATTGTACAGCGCTTCGGTTTGCTCTTTGCTCAACGGGCCGGAGCTAACCACAATGCGGAAGCGCAGGGTGATTTTTTGGCCCGGTTCCAACGTGTAATTCAAAACCGTCTTGCCGCCCGTGAATTCTTTGGCACCGAATGGATTCGCGGCGAACAAACCGTAGCCGCGCGCGTGCCAATAGGTCGGATAGGTCGGATTCTTCGGATGATCGAAGATGCCAATGCTTACGTCTTCTCCTTTGACATTACCGCTGAGCGTCATCCACTTGGAACGTTTGCTCCAGGCTTCTTTTTCACCTTTGAGTCCTTCTGCGTTGATGTATTTGCCATCCACACCCGTGTTGTCCAGCGTTGGCACTTTGGTCGGGACACCATTGGCATCGGTGAAGATTTCCGGTCTGGTCGAAGGTTCTTCCAACGTCCGCGCCACGCGAATGCCGAGCGCGCCTTCTTTGCTGTCACCGAAGACCACCTTTTTGCCTTGCGCTGTGAGCGTAATGACGCGGTCAATGATGCGCAGATTGGGTGCCGAGCGGAAGGTCATTACTTCATCCTGCTGCAAGACTTTCGAGTTGTCGGGCATAATCCAATCTGCCTGCAAAGTGACAGAAGCAGCGTTCTTGCCGTTCTTGATCTTGCTGGCGGCGGTATGCACGATTTTGCCCATTTTTGCGGCATTGTAAGACGACTTCACATCGTCCGAAGGCGTGTTCCAAAAGTCTACGCCGTTGATGTCGCCGTAGGTAAACCACGACGAAATGTGATGCGGATGGTCGGTGCGCTCGCCCGCGACTTTTGCCATCGGGAAGTTGCGCGTGACGACTGTGCCTTTGGACGTTTTGAGCGGATAGAGAACCGGTTTCTTTTGCCCGTCCCACCAGCAATAGGACGTGAACAATTCGCCGTCAATCATTACGTCGAGCTGCTTCTTTTCTTTGTTCTCGACGATTTTGATGCCTTTGCCGTTGGCGAAGGTCGCGGGGGCGAGAATTAAACTCATAATGAGGGTCAGTAAAATTGCGCGTTTCATAGAATCCTCGTTTTATCTACTTCTTCACAGAGAAAGCAAAGAGAAGACAGGATTGCGGCAAGATTTACAGTAAAGTCGTTTGTGAATCTGGTCTTCAATCTTGTCAACCCTGTCTTCTCTTTGCTTAATATTTACGAAGTTACAACGTCCTGCTTCTTCTCATCAAACGTTACTTTCTTGCCCGTTTGAATCGCTGCGATGGTCATGCATAACGCAACCGAATGATCGTAGGCCGCTTGAATATCGGCATTCGTCTTGCGATTGCGCGAACGCGTACACTCCATCCAGTTCTTCATGTGGGCGAGCGTTTCTTTGTCCACGCCCGTGTTGGCGGCGGTTTCGATGCCGCCTTCATCGGACAGCGTCAACGGCTCCAGCAGGTTTGCTTTCATGCCCATCTGCCCCGCCATTCTTGCGTTCAATCCGCCTTCCGCGCTGACTTTATTTTTGGCTAAATCCAAGGTGCCGCCGTTCGAGAAATAGATTTCCTTCACGTCTCCGGCAGCATTGGTTTGGCGCGAGGAATACAGCACCTGGAAGCCTTTGCCTGTTTTCGGATGATTGTAATCAAAGGTTGCCGTCATCGTGTCCCAATTGGTGCGCCCATCTTTCCACAGGTAAATGCCGCCATTGGCGACGACGCTGGTCGGGTGATGAATACCGGTGAACCAATGTACGGTATCAATCTGGTGAACCATCCATTGATCGGGAATGCCAGAAGAGAACGGAGAGAACAAGCGGAATTCCAGATGCTTGCGCGCATCGAACGGAATTTTAGGATCACGATTGATGAGGAAGCGTTTCCAATCGGTGTCCTGCTCTTTCATCAACGGCACCACATTTGGACGCCGCCAGCGACCGGGCTGATTCACGTTCCAGGTCATGTCCGCAAACACGATGTCGCCGAATTTGCCAGAATCCAAATACTCTTTCGCGCGCATATAGCTGCTGGTCGAACGGCGTTGCGTACCGACCTGAAAGACCTGCTTCGAGCCGCCGATCACTTTGAGGGCCAGGTTGGCATCGGCCATCGTGCTGGCGAACGGTTTTTCGGCGTAGACATCTTTGCCCGCACGGACAGCTTCGACGGCGTGATAGGCGTGTTGGAAATCAGCCGTTGCGATGATGACCGCGTCAATGTTCTTCATCGCGTACAGTTCATCGGTATTGCGCGCCATCGCCAGGTCTTTGGCTTTGGCGGTGTATTGATTATTCGCAATGATTTTGGATGTGTTTGTTTCGCGGTGATGTTTCCAAATATCGCACACCGCGACCAGTTCATAATTCATCCCGCCCGCAAGTTCCATAAAGGCCGGAACGAGGGATTGCATCATCCGGTCGCCCGCGCCAACAATTGCCACGCGAATCCGATCATTTGCCCCGCGCACTTTGGTTGTGCTGTATGCCGGCAGTCCGCTGATCGTCAATCCAGCGGCGGCTGCCGAAGTGGTTTTGAGAAAATCTCTTCTACTGTTGCTCATAAATGAACTCCTTCGGAAAAAGCGCCGTAGACCATCAGCCTGCGGCTACGTGTGATGAAAGGGACGAACGAAAACTTCTTCGGTGCGAATCAATCAGGTCTGCCAGTTGAGTAACTTTAGAAGACCCCTGAAAGGTTGTCAATCACTTGGCTGATTGGTGTGACCAGTCGCCGAATTTAGGATTTTAGATTTTGGATTTTGGATTCAGCCGGATGATAGCAAGGCCGCTGAAGCCTGATCGAGATATACCGTTGCATTTGGATGGGTGCGCAAAATCGAAGCCGGAGCCAGCGGACTGACCTCGCCTTCGAGACACGCTTTGACCGCTGCCGCTTTGCGCGTGTCCGGCACCACACAGACAATTTCCCGCGCCTTGAGAATTTGCCGAACAGACATTGAGATGGCTTGTTTCGGCACGTCTTCCAGCGTTGGGAACCACCCTTCGCCGAATTGTTGACGACGACAGGCTTCGTCGAGATTGACGATGATGTAAGGCGTTTCAATATCAAAGTCTGCTGGCGGGTCATTGAAGGCGAGATGCCCGTTTTCGCCGATGCCGACGAACGCGACATCAATCGGAGCCGAGGCAATCGCCGCATTGGCCTGTGCGCAAACTTCATTCAAGTCTGCTTCCCCGTCAAGCAAGTGATAGTTTGTGATCCCCGTTGGTTGAATAAAACGTTCCATCAGGTACTTGCGAAAACTAGCTGGATGTGCGATTGACATGCCGACGTATTCATCCAGATGAAACATCTCGACTTTCGTCCAATCAATGTTCGGAGTTTTGGTCAGAGCCTCCAGAAATTCAAACTGCGATGCGCCCGTGGCGGCAATGATGCGCGCGTGACCATTTGCCGCGATTGCTTGGCGAATGGCGTGGGCTGCTTGTTCCGCAGCAGCTTGCCCTAATGAGAGTTTGTTATCGAAGGTTTTGGTGTTCATGGCTTTAAGATTAACTGCGAATTCACGCCAATTAAAATCAGAAAATAATTCGTGAAAATTCGCGTGAATTTGCGGCAAAAAAGTATGCAAATCGAATTTCCCGGTTTCTTTGATTTACAGGTCAACGGCTTTGCAGGCGTGGATTTCAACGAGCCTTGCACGCCGGAACAATTGCACCACGCTACCACCGAAATTCGAGCGACTGGCGTGACGCAATTTTTGCCAACCATCATTACTTCGTCGCGCGATCATTTTGCAAGCTGTGTGCATCCGCTTTTGCATTTTGCTGACGCGGCAATTGCGGGCATTCATCTTGAAGGTCCTTATATTTCGCCCTTGGACGGCGCGCGCGGCGCGCATCCACGCGAACAGGTGTGCGATGCCTCGATTGAAGATTTCAAGTGGCGTCAGGACGCCGCGCAAGGCCGCATCGTGTTGGTTACGATTGCGCCCGAAGTGCCGAATGCACTGGCCTTGATCGAGTATTTGGTCGCCCAAAAGATCCGCGTTGCTATCGGACACACTGCCGCGACGCCGGAACAAATTCGGGATGGCATCAACGCGGGCGCAACCTTGTCAACGCACTTGGGCAATGGTTGCGCGAATCTGTTGCCGCGTCATCCAAACTTTATTTGGGAGCAACTGGCAGCCGATGAATTGTGCGCGAGTTTTATTGTAGACGGACATCATCTACCTGCGGCCACCGTCAAATCAATGGTGCGCGCCAAAACGCCCGCACGAACGATTCTGGTCACGGATGCTATCGCTGCGGCGGGATGCGCTCCCGGCGTTTACACCATCAGCGGGATGCAAGTGGAATTGCAGGCGTCAGGTCGTGTTGCCGCACCCGGTGCCGCGAATCTGGCGGGTTCCTCTTTGGCCATGAACGACGCGGTTGCCAATACCGTTCGCTTCACGGGCTTGGCGTTGGCCGACGTGTTGCCGATGGCCTCTATGCAGCCGGCAAATTATTTAGGTCTTGATCCTCGCGGCACTGTTATTGCCGATTGGGACGAGTCGAATTATGCTCTGAGTGTGACTACGGTGATTTCGTAATCACTGGCAATCTTCATAAACCATCACAACCCTGATTGACGCACCGCGAGCAACGCTACGACACGGTGCAACATTGAGCATCTTGCGCGCTGGTACATAAACACACCTATGAAAAAACGCCCCATCAAACATTTGCGCTGGTACATTGCAATTCTGATTTGTTTCGCATCGGAATTGAACTACATGGATCGCAACACACTCTCCGTTCTGAAAGTCACGATCCAGAAAGCCCTGAACTTTGACGACAACGGCTACGCGCTGATTACCGCCACGTTTTTGTGGACGTATGCCGTGGCGTACGTCATCAGCGGGTGGGTTGTAGATCGCTTAGGTTCACGGCGCGGTTTTTTGGTATTTGTGTCGGGCTGGTCAATTGCGAATATGTTGCACGCCTTTGCGACCGGCGTGGGCAGCTTCCAATTTTATCGCGGGTTGTTGGCAACAATGGAACCCGCGAATTTTCCGGCAGGCATCAAGGCCGTGTCTGAATGGTTTCCGATGCGCGAACGTGCATTGGCAGTGGGGATTTTTAATGCCGGAACCGCGCTTGGCAATACGCTGGCCGTTCCGGTTGCTGCAGCAGTGGCATTGGCTTATGGATGGCAAGCCGCCTTTGTTTTCACGGGTGCTATCGGCTTCATTTGGGTAGGAATTTGGTATTTTGCTTATCACCTGCCGCAAGAACATCCGCGCATTTCCGAAGAAGAAAAACAGTTAATTCTGGCGGGCCGCGAAGAGGAAGACAAAACCGCTCACGAAAAGGCGTCGCCGTGGCAATTGCTGAAAATGCCTGCGACGTGGGGCTGTGCGCTGGCGCGGTTGTTGACCGACCCGATTTCATACTTCCTGTTTTTCTGGACGCCGAGTTATTTGGAAAAAGAGCGCGGCTTTGACCTGAAGCAAGTTGGCATGTACGCGTGGATTCCGTTTGCGGCGCTGACGCTGGGCAATTTGTTTAGTGGCGCGATGCCGCGTTTTCTGATTAGTCGAGGCTGGGCGCTGAGCACCGCACGCAAAGGCACGATGCTGGGAGTGTCAATTGCGATGTTGATTTTGTGCTTCGTCGTCACGCAAGCCACGACCCCCGTGGCAGCCGTCTTGATTTTGGCGGCGGTGATGTTTGGGCATGCGGCGTGGGGCAACATCACATTGCCCGCAGAGGTGTTTCACAAAAACGCGGTTGGCTTTGTCACCGGTTTTGGCGGATTTTTAGGCGGCATTGCGGGCGGCATCACGCAATTGGTTATTGGCAGTGTGGTCACGAAATACGGCTATGGGCCAATCTTTGCGGTGTGTTCGGTGATGTATTTGGCTGCTCTGGCAGCGGTTCACTTTTTGATTGGTGAATTAGGTGTCATTCGCCAAGTGAAGTCGGCTGCTCGCGCCTAAGCAAAAGCCGCTGAGAGGTTATTTTTTCGAGCGCGTTTTTTTCGCTGCGGCTGTATTCGACTTGCGGGTATCGTTCTCCCACGCTTTTTCGGCAGATACTAAATGTGCGGTCAGTAACTCTTTAGCGCGGCGTGCCTCGCGCTGGCGGACGGCTTCGTAAATACTTTGATGCCAGTCAATCGCGTCTTCCTTGTCACTGGCACGTGCGATGGATTCGCGGCGTACCTGTAACAACAACGCCGCCACGGTGTCCATCACGCCGCTCATCACTTTATTTCCGGCGGCGGCGGCTAAGGCTTGGTGAAAGCTGACGTCGTGTTGGAGATATTTTTCAGGGTCTTTGAGGCTTTTCCGCATCCCTTCAATTTCCATTGCCATTCGTTTCAGATGTTCCGACGTCGCGCGTTCAGCCGCCAATTCTACCAATCCTGTTTCAATGATGCGCCGCGCTTCAAACAATTCAGCCGTTTCCGTGTTATGAATCAGCGTCATGAACTCCATCGGTTCGGCGAAGATTTCCGGCGATGACTCGGCAATAAATGTTCCTGCGCCGGGCTTGGCGCGAATAATTCCCATCACCGATAAAGCTTTCAACGCGGTGCGCAGCGACGGGCGACTAATGCCCAGCATGTCGGCCAATTCCCGTTCAGGTGGAAGTCGGCTGCCCGCTTTCAATTCGCCTTGTTGCAAAAGTTCTTTGATGCGCTGCACGACGAGTTCCGTGATACCGGACCGATCAATCGGAGCAAGGGTGCGAGAGAATTGATTGTCCATAAAATCCCAGCTAATTGAGCGACGGGCGAAGGCGGCGAGTGGCCGCAACGTTTTCATTTGGTAAGACCGTCAAACTTTAGAACCGCCTGATTGCCTTGTCAACCTAACCCTCTGCAATTCCAGTTTTTTGGACAGGTTTTCAAGATTTCGGATGCGGAATAGTATTCGGGTGAGCAGCGGACCAGAGGCGCATTTATCAAGGAGTGTTGTCAATGCGTAGCATCACGATCAAACTTCCCCAAACTCGTCAGCCTGGAATGCGAATTGCGTCAAAAAGCCGTGCTATCATAAGCACTTCATTTAGATTTCTTAAGCAAGCTTGGGTGCTTGCGCATCAACCTCAGGAGGAAAAATGAAACAATTTTTTCGAGCAGTCATCATCGCTTTCTGCGGGATGGTCGTTGCTGTTGCCGCTTACGCGCAAGGCACGACCTCTCGCGTGACGGGCGTCATAGCGGATAAAGCCGGAGCCGTTATCCCAGGCGCGACCGTCACGCTTACGAACGAAGGCACGAACGTCTCATTTACAACCCAAAGCACAGATTCGGGAACGTATGTGTTTGAAGCGATCCAGGTGGGGAGCTACACAATCACTGTTGAATTGAACGGCTTCAAAAAATATGTGGCCAAAAACAATGTCCTGACCATTGGCGTCCCCTTGACAGTGAACATCGCCATGGAAGTGGGCGCGACAGCGGAACAGGTCGAAGTCGTGGGGCAATTCGAGAAAGTGCAAACTTCGACTTCAGGCAATCTCGGTTCCATCGTAGACAACAAGACCTTGGTAGATTTGCCGCTTGGCTTGGAAGCGGGAACAGGCGGGCGCAATCCACTTCTATTTTTACGCTTGCAACCGGGCGTGAGCGTGGGTGCTAATACGGGCGGTGCTACGCATGTTAACGGGGCACGGGATCGCGCCCAGAATCAAACCCTGGACGGCATTGACATCAACGAAACTAGCGCGGGCGGTTCCGACTTTGCGCCTATTCGTACAAATCCCGACTCCATTCAGGAATTTCGTGCCATTACCAGCAATGCCTCCGCCGAGTTTGGCCGTGGCAGCGGTGCGCAAGTGGCCTTGGTGAGTAAGTCAGGGACAAACAACTTTCACGGGAATCTGTTCTATTTCAATCGTTCCAGCGCTCTGTCTGCGAACGAATGGGAAAATAACTTCAATAAAATTGCCAAGCCCTTCCTGCTGCAAAATCAATATGGCGGCAGTATTGGCGGCCCCATTCTCAAGGATCGCACGTTCTTCTTTTTCAACTTTCAAGGGCAACGGCAAAAACAACAACGCACCGTCACGCGGACGGTTTATACCGCGACCGCCAAGCAAGGCATCTTTCGCTATCGCGTCGGCGGGCAAAATGGCCCGGCGGGAAGCTCCACCGCTGTGGTTGATAACAGTGGGAACCCAATCTTCCCGACGTGCAGCGCGACCGTTACTACTAATTGCATTGCCAGCTACAACATCGCTACCAACGACCCACGTCGGCTCGGTCTGGATTCTTCCTTGACGTCTTGGTATGCGTTGCAACCTGCCCCCAATAGCTTCTCGGCAGGCGGCGATGGCTTGAATACGGCGGCGTACATTTTTAATGTGCCGATTCGGAATCCGCAGGAGGATTACACGTTCAAGATTGATCACAAATTCAACGACCTCAACACGGTGTTCTTCCGGTATTCGTGGGGACGCCAGGACACACCCGATGACATTGGCAATGGCGGCGAACCGCGCTTTCCCGGACAACCCGGCACAGTAGACACGCTGCGCAAGCCCCTGAACTGGGCCGCGAATTATCGTCGTGTACTGAACAACACGATGGTCAATGAATTGGTAGTCGGTGCGAATTTGTTCACCTTCTCGTTCTTCAACCCAGTCGTGAACAAACAGCCCCTGACTTGGGTAACCAATAATACGACTGATCCGGTGTCTTACTTTGGCGAAGGCAATGCGCGTGTGCTGAGCACCTATCAGGTGGTGGACAATTTCAGTTGGACAAAGAACCAGCATTTGATCAAGGCTGGTGTGAATCTGCGCTACCAAATTCACGAAGATCAGCGCGGTTCGATTGCCTCACAAAATGCGTTTCCATCAGCCAATTTCAGCCGCACTGTGACTGTTGTCAATACGGCGTGTGCTTCAGGGACGTTTGGCTCAACGGGAACAACAGGTGTGGTCAGTGGGCAGGAACGATTCTGTTTGCCAGGCACCGCGACGACTTCGCCGCTCTACATCAATGCTAACGATCAAGCGCGCTTGCAAAGCATGGTCAATGATATGCTGGGGCGCGTAGGCACGGTTTCGCAGGGCTTTGTTGCCGCGCCGGATGGCGTCAGCTATCTGCCGGGCGGCAATCTGTTCCTGAACGATGCGCGCTACCCTGAATATGATTGGTATATGCAAGACACATGGAAAGCGCGCCGCAACCTGACCATTGATTTCGGTCTGCGTTGGGAAGGTCGCCTCACGCCTTTTGCGAGAAATCGTCTGTTCACGCCGAATCAGCGCGTGAGTGCAGGTGCGACGCCGAGCAATACGCTCCGCTGGATAGACAACGATTTGTATGACAGCGATCTGAACAATTGGTCGCCGACCGTCGGGTTTGCCTGGGATCCAAAAGGCGATGGCAAAACCTCGATTCGGGCGAACTATCGTTTGGCGTATGATCGTATCAACACCTTCGTGATTTCCTCGCAGATTTACAACACGATTCCCGGCATCACGTTTGGGAGCGCGAATTCGACGTTCGGCCCCTCTGGCGGCCCCGGCGGTGTGGCCGGACGTTTGCGTGATGGTGTGCCAACCTTGTCGCCTCCGGCGGGCATTTCGCCGCAGGCGCTGACGCAACCGGCCCCACTCGGCGCGGCGGGTTCGGCGATTACCGTTTTAGACCCGGACTTCCGTTCGCCGAAGACCAATATGTGGTCGCTCAATGTCCAGCGCGATTTTGGCAAAGGAATCTTGGTGGATGTGGCCTACATCGGACGGCGTGCGTCAGGTTTATTTGGCGCGTACAACGTCAACCAGATTGACATTTTCAATAGCAATCTCAACGGCGAAAACTTCCTGACCGCGTTCAATACAGTCAAGGCTGGTGGCGCGAGTCCGCTGATGGATCGGCTCTATGGCCCGGACACGAGAAAGAATACGGGCGAAACAGGCTCGGCGTTTGTGCGACGTCAGTTCGCCAATGACATCGCGCTCAACAGCGTTGCCATCGTGGCGCGCGATGCGGCGCGGCGTGTGCAAAGCGGACGTTCCTTGTTAGACCTCGCGGGCTTGAGTCCGTTCTTCTTCCGCCGCTTCCCGCAATTTGAAAATGTCAACGTGATTGACTCGAATGATTTTTCGACCTATCACGCGCTGCAAGTCATGGTGCAACGCAAGTTCACCAAGAACCTGACCTTTCAGGGATCATACACGTTCTCGAAGTCGCTGGACTCGCGCTCGTATGATCCCGCTTTCACGGTGGTCAGTGGCGGTACGAATCAATCGGCTTCCTCGACGCCGTTCAATATCAACAACCGCCGTCTGAATTATGCGCGTTCTGATTTCGACCAGACGCACTTCTTCGTCGGCTATGGCATTTGGGATTTGCCGTTTGGACAGGGGCAACGTTTCCTCACCAATGCACCGCCCGTCATTCGGCAGATTGTCGAAGGCTGGAACATCAACGGCGTGCTCACGCTAACTTCGGGGCGTCCCTTCACTGTTTATTCCGGTTCCAATCAGATCAGCGATGTCAATTCGGTGCCAGCCAATTGCAACGGTTGCTCGCCGAAAATGGGCAAGGTGGATTTGACCTCCAGCACCTTTAATGGATTTGTTGGGTACTTTACTGCTGAGCAACTGGCCCGCTTCAGTCAACCTGCGCCGGGGACGGTGGGCAACGTGGGGCGGAATTTCTTTGATGGCCCCAATCGGTTCAATGTGGATGCAGCATTTTTGAAACGCACACCGATTCGGGAAGGCATGAACTTTGAATTACGGTTTGAGTTTTTCAATCTGACCAATTCCCCGACGTTTAGCTTCCCCACCGCGACAATTACCAGTGCTACCTTCGGGCGCATCGGTGCGACGGTGATCAGCGAATCGCGCAAGGTACGTATCGGCGCGAAGCTGAACTTCTAATGCGAGCGTTTTTTTGACAATGCGAGGCTGAGTGAGAAAATCGCTCAGCCTTCTTTGTTTCCACCGCTTGACAGCCTGCCATCGGATAGCGATGATAGCCCGGCACTGAACATCAACTTACTTACATAACGTCCACCAACTAAAGACTCATCAAAAATATCCTGCCAAAGAGGGGGATAGTTCTTCGTTTGAGATTTCGATAGGTCGGGATTTTCTTATGCCTGAAGACGGTAATATTCCTGTATTGCATAATCGCTACGAGTTAAATCAATTTTTCGACGAAATGTTTATCGCGCCGAATCAACCGCGCCCGCATTATCAAACGTTGCACGAACGGTTTTCGACGTTGAGCGTCCACGACATGAATGAAAAGGCTCGTGCGGCAGACATCTCGTTTCTTTATCAAGGCATCACGTTTACGGTCTACAACGAAGACGAGGGCATTGAGCGCATCTTTCCGTTCGACCTGATTCCACGCATCATTCCGCATCGGGAATGGGATTTGCTGGAACGTGGCCTGACACAGCGCGTGCTGGCACTCAATCAATTTTTGCATGATGTCTATCACGACCAGCGCATTATCAAGGACAAGCGAATCCCTCAGGAGTTGGTCTTTGGAGCCAGTAATTTTCGGCGCGAGATGATGGGCATTACTGCGCCGCGCAATGTTTATGCGCATATCATCGGAACAGATTTGATTCGTGACGATGATGGCAATTACTTCGTGCTGGAAGATAATTTGCGCTCGCCGTCGGGCGTCAGCTACATGCTCGAAAATCGGCAGGCGATGAAACGCTCGTTTCCACGATTATTTGAGCAGTATGGCGTCGCACCGATAGATCATTATCCGCAGGAATTATTAGAAATGCTGCGCTCCGTTGCGCCCCGTGAAGTGCCGGAACCAACGGTCGTTTTGTTGACGCCGGGGGTGTATAACTCAGCGTATTTTGAGCACTCCTTTTTGGCGCGACAGATGGGCATCGAAATTGTCGAAGGGCGCGATCTGGTTTGTCACGACAACCGTGTGTACACGCGTACGACACATGGTTTGCAACGGGTGGATGTTATTTATCGCCGCATAGATGATGATTTCATTGATCCTCTGGCTTTTAAGCAAAATAGCCTGCTGGGCGTTCCCGGCTTGCTCAATGCGTACCGCACTGGCAATGTGACATTAGCTAATGCGGTTGGCACCGGAGTCGCAGACGACAAAGCCGTGTATGCTTTTGTGCCGGAAATGATTCGTTATTATCTGGGCGAAGAGCCGATTCTGAATAACGTCCCCACCTATTTGGCGATTAATGAGAAGGATCGTGAATACATTCTAGCCAATCTGGATACGCTGGTTGTCAAAGCAGTCAATGAAAGCGGAGGGTACGGGATGTTGATCGGCATGCATGCCAGTCAGGCGGAGCGGGATGCTTTTGCGGAAAAAGTCAGAGCCAATCCCCGCAACTTTATTGCCCAGCCGACCATTTCGCTGAGCCGCCATCCAACCTATGTCGAAGGCGAATTGCGCGGCTGTCACGTAGATTTACGCCCGTATATTTTGTGCGGCGAAAAGGTGAAGCTTGTGCCGGGTGGGTTAACGCGCGTAGCGTTGCGTGCTGGTTCGCTGGTGGTGAATTCTTCGCAAGGTGGAGGTAGCAAAGATACCTGGGTTTTGGTGGACTGAGGTATGGCCAGCATTAACTACAACGGCAGGATTTTTCGATCCAGCTCCAATACAGCGGAAGGTGAAGTAGATGCCCGCACGACTTTTCGGTATCGCCAGATGGGCGATATTGTGTGGGCCGAATATGCAGGAGGCAAAATCAGATTGGGGCAACTGGTGGGATTGGTTTTGCCGGATGAACGGTTGGAATTGCGTTATCAACACGTCAATGAGAGTGGGGAGTTGATGACGGGGATTTGCCTTTCGACGCCAGAGGTTTTACCGGACGGACGGTTACGATTACACGAAGCTTGGCAATGGACTTGCGGAGATTTTGCGAGCGGGGAATCTATCATTGAGGAAATACTGGTTTTATAAATTCTTCACGTGAAATCAGTGGATAACAGGCCATTCCGTTCTTTTCCCTTTTGCTTTTGCCTTTTGATTTCTATTTTAAACTTATGCTTTCACGGGTAGCTGATTCTTTATTTTGGATGTCGCGGTACATTGAACGTGCTGAAGATTTGACGCGGTTACTCGCGGTCAATTTTCACTCGTTGCTCGATGCCGGGAAGATTGATTCGGAGCAAGGTTGGCAACCGCTCATCGCTATGACCTACGATGAGGAACGCTTTCGTGAACACTACGATGCCTGCTCTGCGCTTAATGTCATTGATTTTATGCTTTGGAATCAGAGCAATCCGAACGCGGTGATTTGGTGCATCACGATGGCGCGCGAAAATGCTCGTAGTGTGCGCGAGCAAATCAGCAAAGAAATGTGGGAATACCTGAATCGCCTTTATTTCCGTGTGAAAGAGGCTGACCGAGCCGCCGTGTCGCGTTCTTTGCTGGAGTTTTTTTACGTTTTGCGCGATGGCTCGCAAGGGTTTCAGGGCATCACCAACGAAACGATGACACATGGCGAAGCCTATCAGTTCATTCAAATTGGTAAGCATTTGGAGCGCGCCGAGAAAACCACCCGCATTCTTGACATCAAATATGAAAACGTCACCCAGCTTCCTGAAGGTTCGCCCGATGAAGCTTTGCAGCTAATGGCGATGCTCAAATCGTGCAGCGCCTTTGAGCCGTTTCGCAAGGAATATACCTCGCAATTGAGCGCCAAAGCCATTGTCGAATATTTGCTGCTGAACCGCGACTTTCCGCGTGCCGTGGCCTTTGGGTTACATCGTTGCTTGCAGGCGGTGAACGCGATTTCGGGCAATAATGAAAGCGGAAAGCTCAATCATCCGCAGCGCAGCCTGGGGCGTTTGGTTTCAGAGTTGGAGTATCTGGACATTCAAGATATTTTGGGCCACTACTTACACACATATCTGACGCAACTTTTGTTACGCCTCAATCGCGCGGGCGAGGACATTACGCGTACCTATTTCAGCACGCAGGTGATTTTGCCTGAACTGCATCCACAACAGGCACAGCAACAACAGTAGGTGTCAGGTGTCGGTGTTAGGTGTTGGGGAAAACCTGCGGAGCAACCTTTAACACCTGGCACCTGGCACCTGGCACCTAACACCTTTTATGAGACTTCGCATTGAACATATCACAACGTTTTCTTACGATTTACCAATCAGTGAGGCCTACACGGAAATGCGACTGGCCCCGATGGATATTGGCGGGCAGCGCCGTACATTCTTTCGCTTGCGAACCGAACCGGGTGGCGAGGTGACCCGCTATCTGGATCGCTACCAGAATGAAGTCCATTACTTTGATGTTTTACAATCGCACCAGCAGTTGCAAGTGACCGCTTTAAGCGAGGTCCTGACGGCAGACACCTTTGTGGACGACCAGGTAGAGCTTTCGCCATTGGATCAATACGATTATTTGACTCCAACGCGATATACCCCCGATCACGAATCATTACACGCGCTGGCCGAGGCCAACGTGGTGGTGGGGAATCGAATGGTGACAGCGTATTCGCTGATGCATGCGGTGCATCAGGCTATCGCCTATGAACGAGGCGCGACCAGCGTCAAAACCACGGCAGAGGAAGCGTTGTACCTTGGCAAAGGTGTTTGTCAGGATTATGCCCATGTGATGCTCTCCGCCTGTCGTCTAAGCGGGTTGCCGGCGCGATATGTCAGTGGTTATCTATATAGTCCGAATGCGCCGGAAATGGCGTCGCATGCCTGGGTGGATGTGTATGTGACAGGATATGGTTGGCGCTCGCTCGATCCCACGCATGATTGTCCCCAGGACGAGCGATATGTACGTGTTGCAACCGGGCGCGATTACGCCGATGTTTCTCCGACGCGTGGGATATACAAAGGCAATGCGAAGGAAAAAATGGACGTCGCGGTGCAGGTCAGCGAGATTTAAAATTAGGTAATCGCCCCGCCATCTACGGTCACGACTTCGCCGTTCATGTAGGTATTGCGATCTGAGACCATAAACGCGGCAAACTCTGCCAATTCTTCGGGATGTCCTCGGCGGCCTTTGGAGCACCAGAGTTCGTGAAGCTGCAAAAACTTATCCGGTAGCGCATCCGACAAATCCGTGTCGAAAATTCCTGCGGCAATTGCGTTAACAGTGATGCCGAAAGCCGCCGCTTCGCGCGAAAGACATTTCGTGAAGCCGATCACCGCTGCCTTTGAGGTCGCATAATGAACCGCCGTGGGCAGCGAACGAATCGCACCAATGCTGCTCATATTCAAAATGGTTCCCGCGCGTTGGCGAATCATGTATTTGTAGATCGGTTTCGTGACGTTGAAAATGCCGTTGACATTGGTATCAATGACTTCGTCCCACGCTTTTTCCGTGGTGGTGGCAAACATGTCCCCACGATTGATGGCGGCGTTATTGACCAGAATGTCAATGCGTCCAAACTCTTCGTGAATCTGCTTTACCATTTTGATGATGCCAGGACGATCTGTAACCGAGACTTTGAAAGACAACCCCTGTCGTCCAAACGATTGGATTTTATCAATAGTGGCAGCGGCCCGTTCATCGCTGACGTTATAGTTGAAAGCGATGTCTGCACCTTCGCGCGCAAAGACCTCGCACAACGCCCGACCAATACCGCGCGAGCCTCCAGTAATAATTGCTTTTTTTCCTTCCAATAAACCCATAAAAATTCTTTTTGTCTACGCTTTGAACGCTATGGCATATGCACGACTGGGGAAGTCGCCGTTTGGATATCAGTCTCTGATTGCTCCAGTTTGCGCGTGATTTCGTGAACGATGCGCCGCGTTGCATCAGGAATGGCAATTTTAGCCGACGCTAAACGAAGTGCTGTGTGTTCGGCTGGGCTGGCAATCAGGCGGCGGACAATGGGGACAATATCATTGGCCCGTTCCAACAAAATCCCGGCTTTATGTCGGGCCAGCAGATTTGCCGTTTGAGATTCTTGTGGCATGGGCGGAGTCGTAACGTCCGCGATAATTGGCAAGCGCGAGGCCAAGGCCTCAAAAGTTGTCAACCCGCCTAGTTTGGATACCATCACATCTGCTGCCCGCATCAGCTTTTCCATCGCATCCGTGTAGCCAATAATTTTAATGGGAAAAGCCGCCTTCCTGGAAAGACGTGAGACCTCGTTGCGTAATTCTTCATTGCGCCCGGCCAGGAAGATGGCCTGAGCGTTTTCAATCTGATCGCTCTGATCAATCATTTGCTCAAAGATCCGCGGAATGTTGCCGCCACCAATCCACCCGGCGTTCACAAACATCGTGAATTTGTCAGGATCAAGGCCCAATTCCGCGCGCGCTGCAAGGCGCTCTTCTTCGTTCTGATATTGAAACTTGGGATGAATCGGGATTCCGCAGATTTTGATCTTTTCAGGATTGATGCCGTAATCAATCAACTGTTGCCGCGCTTCTTCTGTCGCCACCAGGTATAAGCTCACATCTTCGCACGCCCATCCACGCCAAAATCCATAGCAAGGGTCTGTGACGACTGTGACGAGGGGGATGGTGTCGAGCAATCCCAGTTCTTTCATCACGCGCGCAAAGACGTGTTGCGTCATCGGGTGAACGGAGATTACCACTTGAGGACAAAATCGCTCGAACAATTGCCGCAAGTAATTTACGCCGAGCCGATAAATTAAATTTGATTCGTTCGGTTTGAAGCGTTCAATAGCGGCATAGTAATACTTCATCAAGGGTTGATGATGACGCAGCAGGTAGTTGTAAAAGTCTGCGAGTTTTTGGGCCAGGAAGTGTGATTCTTCAATCGCGCGCACAACATTGACGAGACAGTCAGGCGCTGAGAACCGTTTCAATCCATCCGCAATCGCAGCGGCTGCACTCGTATGGCCGCCGCCTGTTGCTGAAGTAATAATGAGGAACTTTTTAGCGCACTCGTCCATTGAAGTGTGAATGTTGAGGGCTGAAGTTAGTTGGCACTTGCTTCGACCATTGGCCCGCTCAGCTCAGCTTTGTGCGATTTTTTCAATTGAGCTTCAAGTTTCTTGATCTGCACCAGATGCTTGGGGTTGAAAGCAAGCGAAGGATAGTAACAGTTTGATTCATGGGTGCAATGACAGCCGCTGCGTGCGTGTTGACGACGTTCATGCATCGCCGGCGAATTCCAGAGCTTCCAAAAATTCCAATCGAAGTCTCGCAGATTAGCAACGGGGTCAAGATTTTCGCAGCTTGAGACCGTCCCTTCGTCATAAATTACGCCGCCTGTGTTTCCCGCGTGACAGCGCAATTGAGCTTTCTTTTCCAACTCTGTCTTTGCAATGACATCGTGCATGTGAATGTCAATCGCTGCTTTGAAATACCCATTTTTGCCCGCGTAATGATTTTTGATCAGAGCTTTGCGTGAATCATCATCAATCAATGCCGAAAGCTGGCGATAGCGATTGATGTCAATGTTTAGTTCTTTGGCATCTGCTGCTGGCGGGCGAATATAGTTAACGTTGATTTTGTCGGGTTTGAGATCGTAGCGCAGGAAGTCATACCACTCGAAAATACGATCCTGATTCGAATTCATAAAGCAGGTACAGGTTTGCACATCAAGTTGTGGGTGCTGCTTTTTGATTTGCTGTAACTGGCGCGCCGTATCAATTGCCTTGTCCCAGCTTCCGGCCTTGCCGCGAATCTTTTCGTGGTCTTCTTTTAATCCATCAATGCCAAGTGCCACCGTCACATTGAGCTTTGGGCATTCATCCAAAATTCGCGAAACGTCAGGAATAATACGTTGCTGAATGCCACCGTTTGACATCAGATACACGGATTCGAGCTGATTATTTTCATAAAACGCGCGGACAACCTCAGGCAGGTCTTTGCGGGTAAACGGCTCTCCGCCCGCAATAATCAATACTGGCAACTTGCCACCGAGCGTTTCGCTAATGCGTTGAAGGTTTTCAGTCGTGAGCTGATTTTTCTTGCGGGCTTTGTCGTTCAACTCGTCCGTGAAAAAGCAGTGAACACAGCGCATGTCGCAAACTGAAGTCACGAGGATATTGAGTACGACAGGCGAGGTCACACCTCCTGTCAATACGCGAGCATATTTTTTGAGTAATTCAAATCCGTAATCCATCGAAGTTCCTAACAGGGCAAATACGCCAAAGTTATGAAGCGTAGAGCGACTGCTTATTAAGCTTTTTTTACGTTCCAATGTCAAACGTTCGCAAATGCTTGATTTGCTTTAACGAAAAAAAGTGTTACCCTGCGGCTGACCAAGAGATTTGGGACAGGCAAGAGAAGGCGGGGTAATAGAGAGCTTCCTGAAGACCTGAGTTCCTGCCAGATAGACGCTAGGGGGAATATCTATGCTGCCTTACCAAGCGATATTTCGATAAGGAGAGCTGCTCAGCATGGCGAAATGCCCAGCATGCCGGAGTACCAGGGTGTATAAGGGATATCGCCCCGCCCCATTACTTCTCCGGCTCATACGCATTCATGATTTTTTATGTGAAAATTGCAATTTGCAATTCCGGGGGTTTTCTATTTTGTCACCTCGATCACGCAGTCGTAAGGGCAAAAAGAAGCATTCGCAAGATAATTCTCGTCTGATCGAATCTACCACCCCTGTTAACCTTGCTGAATCTCCTTCGATGGCCCAGCCCCGCAACCATGCCCAGCCGAATCCGATGCTGGCACAAGCTGCTGGGGCGGCATCTTCGGGCGTGAGTCAGCCTTTACCTTCACAAGCTATGGCCTCACAAAGTGAATCAGCGAAACCAACCGTCAAAGGACAATGGGAACTTCCAGCGGGGGCGCTAGAAGAAATTGAGACACGCCGCCAATCGCATCGCTCTCATCAGGTTTGTCCCAACTGCGGTGCGACCGATACCGAACGCCGTCGCCGTAAGATGTGGGAAAAAGCCGCCTTTGCCTTCACTTCGATTCGCGCCTACAAATGCCGAATCTGCGCCTCCGATTTTTACGCGCGTCGTAAGCAAAAATCGGGCGAGTAACGTTCTCTTTTTTACCTCAAAGAGAACGGCATCACCCAATCACCGTAAACCACTACGCCTGTTTTCACTTCTTGAAGAAGACGCGGGAAGCTGAGCGTTAGTTCATAGGCCTCCCCAGGCTTGATTTGAACGCGCCCGCTATCAGGAACTTTACCCGTCGAAGGGGTGCGATCTTTTAGTTTATATTCATTGCATTGTTCGTCTCGTAAGTATGCGCGGCCCTGCTCGTTAATCAACCAGCGCCCCCGGCTCATCGAATATTGCGGTACATCAAACTCTACTGGCTCATGGACTGCATAGGCCACGATGAGCACGCGGGTTTGTTCTGGCTCATTGCGAACTGAGACCAGTGCCAATTGGGCTTTACCATTCCATTGCGTATCTGGGATACAGGCTTGAAACTTGGCTTTTTCAGTGTCACTGAGTTGCTTCCATTCCGCTGCTGTTAATCGTCGGTCACGGTGACAAGAATCTACACTGAGAATCGCCAAAGAAAGCAGAAGTGAAACGAGAAAAAAGATCCCAATCTGGGGCCAGTTTTTGGTCATTGGTTTACCTCACGCGGACATAAGGACGCGATTGCACAATGTAAATTTGATTACCCACCGTCAGCCATTCAATATCTTGATCGCGCCCATTGAAGGTGCGTTTGATGTTTGCTGCCGCCCGCGACAATCGCCTAATTAAATCATTGGTCAGCACCGCTCGATTGGTTTCAACTTTGATTTCACGTACACCACCTTTTTCATCGAATTTGAGCATTGTGTCATCGTCCGAACGCGTCAGGATTTTGATTGCGTTGGAGCGGGGCTGATAAATGATTTGCTCCGCCACGCGTTTGCCTTCGACGACGCGAATGCCCAAGCCTCGTTTGGCATTCAGGTAAATTGCGCCCTGGTCTTCGCTGTCAAACGGATTGGTTGTAATCATGACACCCGCCGCATCAGCATTGATGCCTGCCTGCACCAAGACCGAAGGATAAACTGCGGAATGATTGATGCCCGCACTTTCACGGGCTTCGTACGCTTCATAATTCCACAGCGAGGCCCACACGGTTTTGATCGCCTCTTCCAACTCGGCGTCGCTTTTAATATTTGGCACACTGGTGTACAGCCCCGCCCCGCTGAAATTTGGGAGGTCTTCGGAATTCGTTGAGCTACGTGCGAACACGCCTTTTTGTTCCAGCCTGCCAAACGTGGCGCGGACTTTCGTGCGGAGCAGTTTCTGAAATTCTGTGGTGTGTTTTCCCGCTTGAATACTTTGTCGCAGTTCTGCCAGTCGTTGTTTGCGATACGCCGGGTCGTGATTGAAGCGATCATTGCCAAGCAGTGTGACAATTTCTTCGTCGAGATGGTTGGCCTGTAAAAATTGTTCGTAGAAATAAAACGGGATGCTGAATCCGGCGGGTACGATGATGCCGGGGATTTTGCCCAGATGAGCCGCGTGCATCACCTCGCCAAGATTGGCTGCCTTTGCACCGAATCGGTGCGAATGCTTCATCCGCTGGTTCTTGAGTTCGATGAGTTGTTTGAACTCCAAATCCGCTTCTGGCGTGAGCAAGTCTGAGCGTTCGGCAAGTTTGCGTCCGGCTTCAGCGGTTTCTTTGGTTTCTGCTGCCCGCAATACAAAGCCGTCTTCGCGGGCCTCGAAGTACACGAATTTGCCGACCAGCGATTTGAAAATCTCGTCAGCATTTTTCACGTACGCATTTGGAATGCCCCAGCCTGCTGCGAGCAAATTGACGTGTGCCAGTGGCGTTGAGAAATTCGTTGAGATGACGCCGGAGACAGGCGTCAGAGTAATCGGCGATTCGCGGAAGATGACGATTTCGTTGCGATCCAAAATCGTGTCATCCGTCAGCTTGTCCACAATGCGCAACATCCCGACAGCTTTGGCTTGATGCAGTGGCAGATATGCTTTGGCTTCGCCAATATCCAAGGCGCGCAGAATAGATAGGTTTTTGACCTGCGCGGCGATGGTTTCCTGATGTTTGGAATTTGGTTTGTAATGGAGCGGCACGAAAAATGAGGCGTTGAGTTTTTGAGCGGCTTCATTTAGTAGCTCGGTCGTCAATAAATCACCTTCCCAAAATTCAAAGGTGAATTTGTTGGCTTTGGTTTGATAAGCAATCGTGCCAAGCAAAAAGCGCCGATTGCTTTCTAAGTAGTTATGCTTGAAGAATTCCCGCCCGCGTTCAAGCGTGAGATAATTCGCGTTGACGAAATCTTTGTGAAACGCGTACCGCCTGGAATTGACGTAATACACTTTGCTTTGATTGGCGCGGTCAATGACAAACATCAAATGCGGCAAGGCATAAAAACGGCCCTGATAATAAACCCGCGCCAGTTGATCGAAGGCATCGCGTGAGCTGATTTTGTCGAGTGAGCGCGGCGTTGTAGAAATCGTTGTCGCCATCGCACGATTGGACTGAGCGGTGGCGGGAATGAACAGCAACAGGAGTAAAAAAGTTGTGAGGAGTTTCATAAGTTGACGAAGTTGGAAAAAAAACTGCGGGCCAGTTTGCGCCAGCTTGGGGTCCACAAACAAGATCGAATTTTGGTCGCTGTCTCTGGCGGCGCAGATTCCACTGCGTTGTTGGATGCGTTGGTGCGTTGGAAAAAAAACGAGCATCTTTCCTCAACTCTATTCGTCGCTCACTTGAATCATTTGTTACGTGGCGCAGAATCCGACGCAGATGAAACGTTTGTGCGCGAGATAACAAGACAGCTTCAGGTCCCTGTTTTCATTACGCAGGAAGATGTCGCGGCTTGTGCCGCGAGCGAAAAGAAAAACCTGGAAGCGACGGCGCGACGGCTGCGCTACGATTTTTTGCTGCGCATCGCTGAGCAATGCCAGGCCCGCGTTATTGTGACGGCTCACACCCACGACGATCAAGTCGAAACCTTGTTAATGCGATTGTTGCGAGGAACTGGCGCTGCGGGATTGCGGGGCATTCAGGCCAACCGGGAGTTGACGTTATCGCTCCGACTCGTGCGCCCAATGTTGGAAATCACAAGAACGGAAGTTCTCGAACATTGCGAACGGTATCAGTTAAGTTTTCGCTACGACAGCTCGAACGAGTCCACCGAATTCACGCGCAATCGCATCCGCCACGAACTCGTGCCACTCTTGCAAACTTTCAATCCCAACTTTAGCGAAGCCTTGGTTCGTACGGCTTCACAACTTAGCGAGGACGATGCGTATTTACAAATCGAAGCTGCACAATTGGTTAATGAAGTGGTTAAAGAGCAACTGCTCAATTTTAAACCGTTACTTAGCTTACCGGTCGCTTTGCGGCGACGTGTTTTGCGGCTTTGGTTGGAGCAATCTCGAGGAGATTTGCGACGGATTGGCACCGCACACTTGATTGCGCTGGATGATTTGCTCACACGAGGCGAAGGTGGTCATTACGTTGAGCTGCCCGGTCATTGGCGTGTGTATCGTTATCGCGCCCATTTAAAGCTGCAACTCTTTGCCCTCTAATTGCGTCTATACGTGCGGTGATAAATATTTCTAAGGCTTGCGTTTGTTGGTTTTTTTGTTACTTTTGTCGGCTTTGAAGGAAAATGCTAAGCGGAACGAAAAAAAATAGGCTATTATGACGGCAGGTTTTTAACGGAGGTATCTGACTTGAACTCGACAATGAAACAAGTGCTTGTTTGGGTGCTCATGATCGTGGGCGCAGTTGCGATTTATGCGTTTTTGCACAGCAGTGGCAGTAATGTTCAGGAAATTTCTTACCTGGAATTGGTGCGCAAGATTGGCAACAAGGAAGTCCAAACGGTGGTTATCAAACCGGGTGATGTCAGCGGAACCTTGACCAGCGGGGCAAAGTTTACAAGCAAGATTTCGGGCGATGCAGTTGCCGCGAAATTGTCCGAAGAACTGGTTAAGAATAACGTTGACTTCAAATTCGATCCAACTTCGACGGGGAGTCTCTGGGCATCAATTTTGATTACGTGGGCACCGATTCTGCTCATTGCGGCCTTCTGGATTTTTATGCTGCGGCAAATGCAATCCGGGGGCAATAAAGCTCTTTCCTTTGGCAAGAGCCGCGCCAAATTGCTGTCGAATCAGCAAAAACGCGTGACTTTCAAAGACGTGGCGGGTGTCGAAGAAGCCAAAGAAGAATTACAGGAAATCATCGAATTTTTGAAGGAGCCGCAAAAATTCCAAAAGCTTGGCGGACGCATTCCGAAAGGCGTGCTGATGATGGGGCCGCCAGGCACGGGTAAAACGCTGCTCGCCCGCGCTATCGCTGGCGAAGCGAACGTTCCATTCTTCTCAATATCTGGTTCTGATTTCGTCGAAATGTTTGTTGGCGTAGGCGCAAGCCGCGTGCGCGATCTGTTTGAGCAAGGTAAGAAAAATGCGCCTTGCATCATCTTCATTGACGAAATTGATGCGGTCGGTCGTCATCGCGGAGCAGGTCTCGGCGGCGGTCACGACGAGCGCGAACAAACGCTCAATCAACTGCTCGTTGAAATGGACGGTTTTGAATCCAATGACGGCGTGATTTTGGTTGCCTCCACGAACCGCCCTGACGTACTCGATCCGGCACTGCTTCGCCCTGGACGTTTTGACCGCCGCGTGGTGGTGAACCGTCCTGACGTGAAAGGCCGCGAAGGAATTCTGGCTGTGCATACACGCAAAATTCCGCTGGGCGAAGATGTGGATGTTTCCGTAATTGCACGCGGAACGCCGGGCTTTACCGGGGCTGATTTGGCAAACCTTGTAAACGAAGCTGCGCTCAACGCCGCGCGTTATAACAAGAAAGCCGTAGCGATGTACGATTTTGAATGGGCGAAAGATAAAGTCCTGATGGGATCGGAACGTAAATCGGCAGTGATGTCTGAAGAAGAAAAGAAGACGACGGCGTATCACGAAGCGGGTCATACGGTCATCGGTATGAAAGTGCCGAACGCTGATCCAGTGCATAAAGTCACGATCATTCCGCGTGGAATGGCGCTCGGCTTAACGCAACAATTGCCGGAAGGGGATCGTTACACGCACTCTTCGGAGTACATCGAAGGTTCAATTGCGATTTTAATGGGTGGCCGTTTAGCCGAAGAAATTTTCCTCGGCAAAATTACGACCGGAGCTTCCAACGACATCGAACGCGCCACCGAAATGGCACGCAAGATGGTCTGCGAATTTGGTATGTCGAGCCTTGGCCCGTTAACATTCGGCAAAAAAGAAGAGCAAATTTTCTTAGGCCGTGAAATCGCACAACATCAGGATTATAGCGAAGACACCGCGATCATGATTGATCAGGAGGTCAAGCGAATCGTGATGGATCAATACGAACGGGCGCGGCAGATCATGCTGGATAACCGCGAGATCACCGAGAAAATGGCGCTGGCATTGCTCGAAAAAGAAACGCTGGATGCCGTGCAGATTCGCCGAATTGTAGCGGGCTTGCCGCTGGATGATGATGGTTCGACTCCGAGCAAAACTCCTGACGCACCAAAACCACCAGATAAAGAGCCTGTACTAAAACCAATTCTCCCACCGATCAATCCAGCTACTGCCTGATTGAGCAATTGGTCTGAAGCAAGAAAAATGCGGCGACTGAGTTTTTACTCGGTCGCCGCATTTGTTTTGACTTAATGCCTTGAGTCTTACATCTCTACCCCGTGACATTTCTTGAATTTCTTGCCGGAACCGCACCAGCAAGGGTCGTTACGCCCCACTTTAGGTTCCGTACTGACGTACGTTTTGGGTGCGCCAGATTCCTGCGACCCCGCTGCCGCGACACTGGCATTGGCTTTCGTGAAGGTTACTTCGCCGCGACGCGGGCGACGGCGTTGCAATTGCTCCTCGGGAGGCGTTTCCAGCACAAATTGTGTGCGATAAAGACGGCGCACCGTTTCGCTGTCAATGCGTCCCAGCATTCCCTCAAAGAGAGAGAAGGACTCTTTCTTATATTCGACCAGCGGGTCTTTTTGCCCATAGCCGCGCAGATTGATACCTTCTTTCAAATGGTCAATCGCAAGCAAGTGATCTTTCCACTGTGCGTCTACGATATTGAGCATCGTGAATCGCTCGTAATAACGCATTGCCTCCGCACCGACCATCGCCTCTTTTTCTGCATAGGAGGTCTTCAGCTTTTCCCAAATCGCCTCGCGCAAACTATGTTGGTCAAGTACCTCCGGGTTGATGCCCGCTTCATCCAGGTCAAGGCCAAATTGATCCAGAATTTGAATCTTCAGGCCGTGGGCGTCACTGTCAGCATTGCCGCTGAAGTGCATTTCGATAATGGCATCCAGCTGCTCTTCTGCCATTTCCTGAATTTGTGTGCCGAAATCGCCTTGCTCTAACAAATCACGGCGCAGGCTGTAAATCGTGCTGCGCTGCTTGTTCATTACATCATCGTATTTGATGAGGTGTTCGCGGATGGTGAAGTTGTGGCCTTCGACGTTCTTTTGTGCGGCTTCGATGCGTTTGGTGACGAGTTTGGATTCAATTGCTACGCCTTGCTCCATTCCCAGCTTAGCCATCACCGAGCGCAACCGATCTCCCGCAAAGATCCGCATCAGATCGTCTTCAAGCGAAAGGAAGAAGCGGGATTCGCCAGGGTCTCCCTGACGACCGGCGCGACCACGAAGCTGATTGTCAATGCGGCGGGATTCGTGGCGTTCCGAACCAAGAATGTATAACCCCCCAAGTCCGATGACTTCTCTGTGCTCAGCTTCGATTTGTGGTTTGACCTTTTCAATGGCGACATCGAGCTGTTCTGGCGTCGCTTCGTCAGGATCAATTTCCTGTCGTTTGAGCTGTTCGCGGCCCAGGAACTCCGCGTTGCCGCCAAGCAAAATGTCGGTTCCGCGACCAGCCATGTTTGTTGCAATCGTCACCGCGCCCTTGCGTCCGGCTTGCGCGACAAACTCGGCTTCGCGTCCTGCATTTTCGGGTTTGGCGTTGAGCAGGTTGTGCTTGATATTCAATTTCTGAAGTCGCCGCGAAATGATTTCCGAATTTTCGACCGAAGCTGTACCCACCAGCACCGGTTGGCCTTTCTCGTGCAGCGATTTGATTTCTTCTGCAATGGCCTCCCACTTTTCTTCGAGCGTGCGATAGATCACATCAGGGTGATCTTTGCGGACCATCGCGCGATGCGTTGGGATGCTGGTGACATCAAGATTATAAATCTTAGCGAACTCCACCGATTCCGTTTCCGCTGTTCCAGTCATCCCGGAAAGTTTGTGGTACATGCGGAAATAATTCTGAAGCGTGATGGTTGCGTAGGTCTGCGTTTCCTTTTCGATTTTGACGCCTTCTTTGGCTTCGACCGCTTGATGCAACCCATCCGACCAGCGACGGCCCGGCATTACGCGTCCGGTGAATTCGTCTACAATTACGACCTCACCCTCGCGGATAATGTACTGTTTATCCAGGTGGTAGAGCGTGTGCGCGACCAACGCTTGTTGCAGGCAATGCAACATTTCCATATTTGACGGATCATACAAATTACCGTAGCCCAGCATCTGTTCAGCTTTTTCAATGCCAGCCTCGGTCAGCGTTGCGCTGTGTTGCTTCTCATCCACTTGATAATCAATGTCACGCGTTAGACGCGGAATCGTATCGTTGGCTTCGTAATACTTGGTCGTTGAATCTTCAGACGCGCCGGAAATGATAAGAGGGGTTCTTGCTTCGTCAATCAGAATGGAGTCAACTTCGTCTACGATGGCGTAATGATGTCCGCGCTGCACACAAGTGGACAGCTCAAACTTCATGTTGTCGCGCAGGTAATCAAAGCCGAATTCGTTGTTGGTGCCGTATGTAATGTCGGATTTGTATGCTTCCTGTCGCTCGAAATCATCCAGGTCGTTTTGAATGATGCCGACCGTCAGTCCCAGGAATTTGTAAATGCGTCCCATCCATTCGGCATCACGTCTGGCGAGATAATCGTTGACCGTGACAACGTGAACACCTTTGCCGACCAGTGCATTCAAATATGCGGGCAGCGTGGCCACCAGTGTTTTACCTTCACCGGTTCGCATTTCGGCGATCATTCCTTTATTCAGAACCATCCCGCCAATCATCTGCACGTCAAAATGACGCATTCCGGTAACGCGTACCGACGCCTCGCGGACACAGGCAAACGCTTCCGGCAGAATTTCTTCAAGTGCTTCAAGTTCAAGCTGCCGATAAGCGTCGCGCGAAAGTTCTTCTGAACCTTCCAGCCGTTTGGCTAAACGTTCCTTGAATTCCGTCGTTTTCCCGCGCAATTCGTCATCGGACAGTTTTTGGAAAGAAGGTTCCAGCGCATTGATTTGCGCGACTACCGGGAACAGCTTTTTCAGTAAGCGTTCATTGGCAGAACCAAATATTTTAGTTAGAGCTTTTTCTACGGCGTTCATGGAAATACCTTGCTGAATTGATGTCTCGTGGACAAGAGAAAGATAAGAAAGACCGGGGGCTAGGCATGCAATGGGGGATTCTAGTTGACCGAGACAGAGAGCGTCAAGCATTGGTTTTGGGCTGGCTTTGTAATCTGCTGTCGGAGGCATATAATGCGTCGCCTGTTTCCGGTTTTGAGCCGCACTTTTGTTGAGGTTTTATGAGTCAACCAACCCAGTCTGAAAATCCCCCTACAGATTCTACCAATTCCAACAGTCGTTATCGCATTGTTGTTGCCACGTCAGTGATGCTGTCGTTCATTTCGTTCTGGCGCGCAGCAGCGATTGTCCTAAATGACCTTGCTTCAACGGCCTACTACATCGGCGGCATCACGGAAGAGGCGATTGGCAAAGCCGCGCCCTGGTTCGTTCTTGCCGTGATCCTTTTCGCCTCTGCCGTACGAGCTGTCTACGTCGAAAGTTGCACGATGTTTGTACGCGGTGGTGTCTACCGCGTCGTCAAAGAAGCGATGGGCGGTACACTGGCAAAGCTCGCGGTGTCGGCGCTGATCTTTGATTATATTTTGACGGGTCCGATTTCGAGCGTGTCGGCGGGACAATACATCACAGGATTGCTCAATTCGACCTTGCAGTATTTCGGCCTTGGTGTTCAATTACCGGTAAATTTGACCGCGCAGTTTTTGGCGATTGCAGTGGTCTGCTATTTCTGGCGACTGAATATCATCGGCCTGCACGAATCGTCAGAACGCGCCTTACGCATCATGCAAATCACGGGCGTGATGGTTGTGATTATTATCATCTGGTGTGTTGCAACGTTGGCGATTCGCCCCGGTCCCATCAATTGGCCGCCATTACCAATCCCGGAAAATCTCCACTTTGGCGTCAGCCCCACCAGCGGCCTTCATTCGCTTGGCTGGCTTAAAGACACTTCGTTACCGTCTATCGGGTTCATCGGATTGTTGATTGCGTTCGGGCATTCGGTGCTGGCGATGAGTGGCGAAGAATCGTTGGCGCAAGTCTCACGTGAGATCGAGCATCCAAAGCTCAAGAACTTGATTCGTGCTGCCGTTGTGATTTTTGCCTTCACGATTTGCTTCACGCCAGTTGTTTCATTCTTTGCGGTGATGATTATTCCCGATGACATTCGCTTACAATATTCGGGCAATTTGCTTTCGGGATTGGCAATGAATGTGATTGGGCCGGAGTGGCTGAAGCTATTGTTGCAAGCCTTCGTTGTGATCGTCGGATTTATGATTTTATCTGGTGCCGTCAATACCGCGATTATCGGCTCGAATGGTGTGCTGAATCGCGTGTCGGAAGATGGCGTACTGACCAGTTGGTTTCGCGCGCCGCAAAAGAAATATGGCACGACTTATCGCATCATTAATTTAGTCGCCATCCTGCAAATTATTATCATCCTGCTCAGTCGCGGCAACGTTATTTTTCTCGGAGAAGCCTATGCCTTCGGTGTTATTTGGAGCTTCACGTTTATGACGACTTCGATTGCCCTCTTACGTTTCAAGCGCCCTGGCATGCGGGAATGGCGCGTGCCGCTTAACTTGAAGCTGGGCAAGATTGAAATTCCGGTCGGCATCCTCATGGTTGCTTTGGTTCTGTTGTCATTGGCGTTGACGAATCTGCTAACAAAAGAACTCGCAACAATCTCTGGCGTCGCATTTACCTTGGCATTTTTCATCACGTTTACCTTATCCGAGCGTGCCAATGCGAGGAAGAAAGCCGGGCAAATTGGGCTGGATCAATTCAACCTCGTCGCCGATCAAACGGTTTCACAGCGATTGTTGGATGTCCGTCCGGGTGGTGTGATGGTGACGGCGCGCGATTACAACAGCCTGCATTATTTAAAGCGTGCGTTGCAGGATGTGGACACCGATGAGCAGGATGTGGTGGTGATGACGGCACGCGTTCTTAAAGGCCCCGGCGGAAGCGAAGAACAAGTTTACGAAGATGAGTTGTTCACGGATTACGAACAACTGTTATTCACGCGCGCAGTGGCGGTTGCCGAGAAGATGGGCAAAGAAATCAAATTGCTGGTCGTGCCGTCAAACGATGCGTTTCAGGCGACCGTGATGACTGCGATTGAGTTGGAATGTTCGACGTTGGTTGCCGGTGTTTCGACTAAAATGACCGCCGCACAACAAGCCAAAAAGATCGGCGATGTCTGGGAATCCATACAACATCCCAACAAACGCAAACTCCGCGTGTTGAAGCTCATCAATCCTGATGAAACGGAAGTGGCGTATGAACTCGGCGCGCATCGTCCTAATGTGACCCCGGAAGATATTGAACTGGCGCATCGGTTGTGGCTGGAGTTGGCGAAAGAGAACGAACACTTGCATCATAACCAGGTCGTGTCTCTTGCCCTGCGCCGGATGGCGAAAGATATGCAGGGCAACAAACGCGGCGAAATCATTTCTGAAATCAGACATTTCAGATAAGGAGTCGGAACGAATGGCAGAAGTCAAAATGTATACCACCACCTGGTGTCCTGATTGTCGCATGGCGAAAAAATATCTCGATGCAAAAGGCATCGCCTATGAAGAAATTAATATCGAAACTGAACCCGGAGCGGCAGCATTTGTGATGTCCGTCAATTTGGGTAAGCGCAAGGTGCCGACCTTTGTCGTTGGCGAAGACGCATTTCATAATAGCCCATTTAGCCTGGCTTTGATGGAAGAAAAGTTCAGCAAGTAAGGCTGCTACGCGCGGTCAAAAAAAGGATCGCGGCGCTTGAATCGCGCCGTTGCAAAGACCCGTTGATGATACTTTCATTGACGGGTCTATTGCATTCAGATGCTCAGTGTTGAGCTTGAATAGTTAGCCCTGAAACAGCGGGAAAAGTGCCAAATTTCGTGATTGTTTTTTTGTATATCTGTGCTATTCTGCGCACCGTTTGAGACTTAATAAAAGTCTTAAATTCTTTACCTCACTGCCTCGAACGAAAATTGACATCGCCTGATAGTTCAGCCCTAAGCCGCAGATTTTCTTACCCATCAGGCGCAGTAACCCAAAACAACCCAAGCGAGCAAAGAACGAATTCGTGATCGCTTGTCTGGTTCTTGTTACATTGCAGACAAGTACTGAACTTTTGGAGGAGAATTACTGTGCCAGTCGATCATACCGCGACTATCTTAATGGTCGAAGATGACAGCATGGTTCGCTACCTGGTGTCGGAATATTTCCGGCGTGTCGGATACGAAGTGATTGAAGCTTCAGACGGCGAATTAGGATTGCGAAACGGCTTGGAAAAGAGGGCCGATGTCATCATTCTTGACGTGATGATGCCGAAGATGAATGGCTTCGATGTTTGCCATCAACTTCGCCAAAATAATATCACCACGCCAATCATCTTTTTGACCAGCAAAAGTGAAGAACAATATACCGTCGCCGGTTTAGAAGGCGGCGCGGACGATTTTTTACCTAAGCCTTTTAGCCCGCGTGAACTCGAAGCCCGCGTCAAAAGCGTGATTCGTCGCAGCGGTGTCCGTACCTTTGATGAACCGGTGGCAGGACGCATTGTACGCGGTGGCTTAGCCATTGATCCTGAAGCGTATTGCGTCACGCTTAATGAAGAACCGATTCAAGTCACGCCGATTGAATTCAAGATTCTCGAACTCCTGATGTCGAATCCGGGCAAAGCGTACTCGCGCGAAGCTCTGCTCGATCAGGTCTGGGGGACTTCATACGAAGGTTACGAGCGTAACATTGATCCGCACGTTATGCGTCTGCGGGCCAAGGTAGAGCCTGACCCCGCGAAGCCAACTTATGTGCTGACCGTGTGGGGCATTGGCTACAAGTTTAATGATAAGGTTTAGTTTATTGATAGTTAATAGTTAATAGTTAATAGTTATTGGAAATCTGATTGCTACTTACTACTTATTCGCCAACTCTTGGACCTTAACTGTGAACGGTTAACTATTAACTATCAACCTCTAATCACTAGATCAGCAATACCGAAAAAGCAACCGCGCACATACGACTATTACTATTATTAGCGCGGTGGTCATTACTGATCTTGCAGTTTGCGATGAATGGATCGCAAAAGGAAAAGGATATGACCAAGAACTACTACCGAGTAAATCTGTATCTGTCTATTCGTTCAGCCCGAATAGCGTTTTTACTTTCCTTTATTACCCTTCTTAGTTTTTCAGGTTTGGCGAATTCACGCAGTGTGAATTTTGCCGAAATGACTTCGCACGCCGGGCGCATCGTGCATGGGCGAGTGGTGGAAGTGCGCGATGGCGTTCATCCGCTTCAGGAGCATCTGGCTGTAACGTTTATCAAAGTGCAGGTCGTCGAGATGCTGAAAGGCGGAGCGGCGCGCGAAGTCACGTTTATGCAATATGGAAACAGCACGAATCAGTATCTGGTTCATCAACCGAAATATCAGGTGGGCGAAGAAGTCGTGCTGTTTTTATACCCGGAAAGTAAGCTTGGTTTGACCAGTCCAGTCGGGCAAGGCCAAGGCAAATTCGTCGTACGTCACGATCCACGCAGCGGCCAGCGAATGTTGCTCAACGAGCATTTAAATCGCGCGTTGTTTGCTCGGTTAGATGCCGCCAGAGTCAGCAGCAAGCTGGCCTTGACGACCACTGAGCGCGAAGCTGTTGTGAAGCCAGAAGGGCGAGCCGGAGCCGGGGTAGACGTTACTACCTTTCGCTCGCTTGTGCGGAAATTTGCTGCCCATCCGAAATCTAATTTGCAATAAAAATTTGGCGAATCTATCAGGTCTACGGTATCTCTGAAAGCTGCGATTTTAATGCTTTCAGGGATTCGTCAGACTTCATAGATTTCTTACTACTACCGAAAAAGGAGAAAGCATTATGCGTGATCTGTCGGGTCATTCGCATCGCCCCCGTCTGCGTTATAAGCGCAACGCCTCGTCTCATTGGAAAAAAATGGCTCATCTCTTGTTAAGTGTGGCTTTGATCGCCAGCGTCTTGCGATGGGATCAGCCGGTTCAGGCGGGGACCTCGCTGGCCGTTACTCCGAGCGGAAAAGAGGTGGCCTGGCGTGGCGGAACGACCATTACCTATCACGTGGATCAGGGGCCGCTCGGCCCGCTCAGCAACGAACAAGCGGTGACGATGGTAGATGAATTATTCGGCCTTTGGCAGAATGTCCCATCCGCGAGCTTGAGTCTGCAACGCGCAGGGGCCTTACCCGTTGACGTGACTTCCGCGAATTATGCGAGCTATCGCACGAATAGCGCGGATTCTTACCACCCGATTATCTTCGATACAGATGGGTCCATTACTGATGCCGTATTTGGTGTAGGCGCGAGCGATTTTACAGCGGGGTTTTCCGGTCCCAGTTGGGTTGTTGGCGGATTTAGTGATGGCGAGATTGTGGACGCTTCCGCTGTGTTGAATGCCAAGTTTCTGACCAGTGGTTACGGGTCGCTGACGGAGTTCAAAGGCATCATGCTCCACGAATTCGGACATTTTCTTGGCATTGGGCATTCACAGGGAAATATTGGGACCGCCTTCGACCGCGAGGTTCTTTTCAACAACAATCACACGTTACCGATTATGTTTCCGATTTCATTGGGTGACCGTCCGGTAGAGTTAACCTGGGATGACAAATCGCAGGCAACGCGACTGTATCCAGGTGCTACGGCCAACGCGAGTGGGACCATCAAAGGTCGTGTGTACTTAGCGGATGGCACGACTCCCTTTCAAGGTGCAAATGTCGTTGCTCGTCGGGTGGATGATCCGCTCATTGTCGTGGCTACTTCGGTCTCAGGGTTTTTATATCGAGGGACAGGTACCAATGCGAGTCGCGGCACGTTGGATTCCGCGTATCAAGGCTACTTTGAAATCTCTGGTTTGCCGGCTGGAAATTACACGGTCGAAGTCGAACCCATTCACCCCGGTTTGGTTAGCGGTTCCTCGGTTGGCCCGCTTGATCCACCTGTAGATTTACCCGGCCCGGCGGAGTATTACAGCGGCGGCGAAGAATCGAATAGTGACACCTCCACCAGCGCCAAGCTCGTGTCTGTTAGTGGCGGGCAAACGGTCGAAAACATCAACGTGATTCTCAACAATTCTCCATTGCCTGCGATGAGCGAAAGTGAGCCGAACAGCAGCATTGCCGCTGCCAATGAAATCACTCTGCCTATTTTTATCAGCGGAAATGTCAGCGCCGGAGATGCTGGCGTGAATGATTCAGTATCGGGCCAAAGCGTAAAGGATTTTTATTCGTTTACGGCTGAAGCCAACGATTGGGTGACAATTGATTTAAATTACGGCACGCCGAGCGCCGATTTATCGTTGTATTTATACAACAACAGCAACCAACGCGTTGCGCTTTCCGTCCCGTGTTTATACGGTTCCGGCTGTCCCGGCTCACGTCAAATCGGCCCAATGAAAATGCCCACCGCAGGCAAATATACCATTGGCGTTGGCTCGAATTCTGGTTCAGCCAGCTACACCTTGCAGGTGACAGGGCAGCGTAACTACAACGGCAGCGCGACAACTGTGAATGGGGCAAGTTTTCTGTCCGGCGGCGCGATGGCTCCTGATACGATTGCTTCTGTGTTTGGGGTGAATTTGACAAGCAGCACCGTCCTGGCCACAGCCGGGCAAGCACTGCCCACCGAACTTGGTGGTGTTCGCGTGGAAGTGAATGGCGTGGCTGCACAATTGTTTTTCGTTTCGCCCAATCAGCTCAACTATCTGATTCCTTCGGGGACGGTAGCCGGTACGAAAGGCGTCGTCGTAAAAAATGCGGCAGGCGAAGTGGCGCGCGGTCAGATCGAAGTTTCGCCCATTTCTCCGGCCTTTTTCACTGCCGCGCAAAATGGCTCCGGCGTGCCATCGGGCTATATCACGCGCGTTGCAGCGGGGACCTCGCAATTTTCGGACGAGCAGATAGTCAGTTTTGCGGGCGGCGGCGTGACCCCAATCACGATTGATCGGCGCAATGATCAGATTTTCCTGATTCTCTTTGGCACCGGCATTCGCTACGCGCCGAATACAAATGCGGCCAATGATATTGCGCTGGCGGGCGGCGGCACCTTGCTCAATGTGGCTGAAAGTATCGAAGTCACCATTGGGGGCAAAGTCGCCAGAGTTGATTTTGCGGGGCCGCAAGGCCAATTTTACGGCTTGGACCAGTTGAATGTGCTGATCCCCGCAGATGCTGTTGCCAGTCCGACCGCACCCGTCATTATCAAAGTCCGCGATGCCAACGGCAATCTTGTGACCGCGAATCAGATGACGATTGCATTACAGTAATTTTTAGCTACGAATGATACGAACTGACGCGAATGGCTTTTGATATTCGTGTCAGTTTGTGTCATTTGTCGCTTATCATTTATGACTTCACTGAAGCCCATCAAAAAACTTGTTCATAAAGCCAAGGCAATTCACGAACGTCACCGCGAACGCCATCGCCCGAGCGGCTTTGGTTTCGCGCTGGCAGACAGCATTGAATATCTCGACGCCGCACGCTGGGACGCCGTGACACACGATTCATCAGTGTATTTGTCGCGGCCTTATTTGCGCGTGTTGGAATCCGCCGGGCCGGAAAATTTGCGGCAACGGTATGCCTTGATTTTTCAGGGCCGCGAACCCGTCGCCACTGTTGCTGCGCAAGTCGTCACGATCAGCGCCGCCAAATTGCCCAAAAGCAAAACGGCACAGGCTGTCACCAAACCACTTGAACGGCTCGAAGAACGAATGCTGGTGTGCGGCAATTTATTGTCCTGGGGCATGCACGGTGTGAGCTTCGCTCCGAACGTGGATCGCGCTGAAGTCTGGCCTGCCGTGGCTGAAGCGTTGTACCGCATTCGCCGCGCTGACCGCCTGTTTGGTGATACAGATTTGGTGATGCTGAAAGATGTGCCGCCCGAACACACAACGGGCATCGAAGCCCTGAAACGCTTTTCGTACCGCGAACTGGAAACCGAGCCGAATATGGTATTGCGGATTTCGTCCGCCTGGAAAAGCTACGAGGATTATCTGGCAAGCTTGACCTCAAGCTATCGCAAGACTGCACGGAAAATCACAAAGGATGTTGAGGCTGCCGGAGGCCGCGTCGAACGCCTGAACACGGATGAAATCATCAATAACGGCGGGGTGATTCACGACTTGTATGGTAAGGTTCACGAACGCCAGAAGCTGCGGCTGATTACGCTCTCGCCCGATTTTATTCCTGCCTTAGCCGCAACCTTTGGGGACGACTTTCGCTGCAACGTAATTCGCAAAGACGATGAAACACTCGGCTTCGTCACCACGCTTAAAGATGGCAAGACCGCTGTCGGCTATTACATTGGTTTTGATAGTGCGGCGAACGCAGAGATGCCGATTTACTTTCGCTTGCTGCAAGCCGTGATCGAAGACGCGATTGCAATGGGCTGCGAACGCTTGTCGCTCGGTCGCACTGCGCTGGAACCCAAAGCCCGTTTGGGTGCCAGGCCCGAACCCATGAGCGTGTGGATTCGGCATCGCATTCAAGCCCTGAATTTGGTAGTGCGTGGGCTTTTACAATCCGTTTCGCACGAAGATGCACCGGAGCGAAACCCTTTCAAATAAAGGTCGTATGAAATCAATTTTTGTTCGAATTACAGTAGCAACAGTGGTTGTATTTATGGTCGGAGCCGCGATGATGTGGCCTGCGCAGAATGGCTCAGCCAAACAGCAACTCATCGAAACCGCTCATATCAGCCAGCAAGCGTATTCGCTCTACCGCAAGGGAGGTTACGCGACAGCCAAAGCGGCGCTGAGCGGTCACATTGAATATCTGGATCGTTTGACTGCGACCTCCGCGCGTCCCAATGCCAATCCTGCCGCAGTGGATGCGATGATCTTCACGGTTCGTCTGGCGAAATTGGAAGAAAAGCACGGGGGGGCGGACAAGGCAAAATATATGCAAGACGCCAGCGCGCGCTGCACAAAGCTTCAGCATCCGTGGCAAAACTGTTCTGAAAACATCCTGCGACAGAAAGTAGATCAAATGGATCAATGGCATTGAAGTAGGCGAATCCCGTCGGGCGGCAAGTTCTGAACTTGTCGCCCGACTGCGAATTTTTGTGTAAAGGTTCGCTTGATCTGCGTATAATGCCCGCGACTATTGAGGCTGTTCGTATGATTCACATCGTCCTCACTACCGCTTTTTATCCCGCTTTTCTTTACTTGTCCCCCTGCTAATCAGCAAGCTCGTGGAGTCTTCATTTGACGAAACCTCAACTTCAATCGGCGTTGCCCGGTCGCAACGATCTTTGTTCCTGCGGAAGCCAGAAGAAATTCAAAAAATGTTGTGGTCGTGCCGACGCCACTTCGTTGCCTTTTGTCACATCGCCTGTTGAAACGGCCTCCTCGTTGTGGGGTGCGGCACGACAAGCGTTTGAGGCTGATGATTTGGCGCGGGCGCAGGCGAACTGCGACGCGCTTTTGCAGCTTGAATCAAAGCACGCTGATGCGTTGCATTTGCGTGCTCTGATTGCGTTTCGACAAGGCGAATACACGACCTCGCTTCAATACGTGCAACAAGCCATCAAGCTCGCGCCGCGTGTCAGCCTGTACTGCAATTCGTTGGGGTTTATTCAAAAAGAGTTGGGGCGATGGGATGAAGCCGAACAAGCGTATCGCAAAGCTTTGCAGCTTGATCCCGACAATGCGATGGCGCATTACAATCTGGGCGAACTATTTACCACGAGTGGGAAAAATGCGGAGGCTGAACCATGTTATCGAGAGGCGCTTCGTTGCCAACCTGACTTTTACGAAGCGCAGAATAATCTGGGACTCTTGTTATTTCAGGAGAGGCATTACGAACAGGCCGCCGGGCATTTGGCACAGGCGATTCGGCTTCGTCCCAGCGAAGTGAATACCTATCTCGGACTGGCCCGCACCTTATGCAAGCTCAATCGCTTTGCCGAAGTGGAAGCCGTTACGCAAGAGGCGATCCGGCGGCGACCTGATGCTGCCGAAGCGTGGCACAATTTAGGTTTCAGTTTACGTGGTCAGGGAAATGTTGCTGGCGCAACCACCGCTTACGAAACGGCGTTGCAATTGAATCCGAATTTGTGCGAAAGCCATCTAAATCTGGGCAGCCTATACTACGAAAAAGGATTGGCAGATGTCGCGCGGCAGCATTTTGCGCACGCTGAAGCCATCAGACCTTTCGATGGTATCAAGCTGCGCAAGGCGCTCTGCGTTCCCGCTTTTTACGATTCCCTCGCACATATCAAAGAAGAGCGCGATCAGCTTATCGCCAATCTGGATGGGCTGATGACCGAATCTTTGCGGATCGAATCGCCAGATGAAGAGATTGGATTGACCCCGTTTTTCCTGGCCTATCAGGGCGAAAACGAAGTTGATCTGTTGAGTCGCATAGGGGATTTATTGCTGAAATCCTGCCCGGCGCTGGGCGATGTTGCGCCGCATTGCTTAGCGCCAAAAACAATGTCCACCCACACGGATGGACGTCTTGATATTGGTTTCATCTCGCATTGCTTTGGCAAGCCAGCACATATCGTAAATCGCGTGATGGCGGGTATTATTGCGAATTGGCCGCGAGATCGGTTTCGGGTAACCGTGTTATCGCCAGGAGAAGTATCGGGCGAGATTCTCCCAGGTTTGCGCGAAGGAGATCGGGTGGTCAACGTCTCAACACAATGGGTGAGCGCCAAGCGGCAAGTCGCCGACGCGAAACTCGACATTTTGTTGTATGCCGATTTGGGGATGGACCCCTGGACATATTTTCTATCATTTGCGCGGCTGGCTCCGATTCAATTGGTGATGGGTGGGCATCCGATCACGAGTGGCGTTCCCAATGTGGATTATTTTCTTTCATCTTCGTATGACGAATTGCCGCAGGCGCAGGATCATTACCGTGAACACCTGATTCAGATGTCGGTGCGTCCGGTGTGTTTTTCTCCTGCGCCAAAAATGCCGCAGACAAAAACACGCGCCGATTTTGGGATGTCAGAACAGGCGCATATCTACTTATGCCCAATGACGCCATTCAAGATTCACCCTGCCAATGATGCTCTGTTTGGCGAGGTGTTGCGGCGCGATCCAGCGGGCGAATTGGTGTTTGTCGTCAATCACCAAACGGAGCTGTGGGCGCGCCTGAAACAACGATTTGCCCGCACGATTCCTGATGTTGTAGAGCGCATTCGATACTTGCCCTATATGTCGTTGCTGGATTTGGCAGAAGTGCTACGACTGAGCAATGTGATGCTGGATACGGTAGGCTTCAATGGCGGAACGACCGCGCTGGAAGCTCTGTCTGTGGGGACACCGATCATCACGTTGCCCGGCGAATTCCTGCGCCAGCGCGGTACGTATGCGCATTACAACCAAATCGGCTTGTTCGATTGCGTCGCCAAAGATGAAGCGGATTATGTGCGCTTAGCCACCGAGATTGCGGGTTGTGCGGATCGGCGCGAGCACATCAAGCAGGAAATCCTGGCGCGCAATTCCGTCTTGTTCGGGCAAATGGGATGGATTCAACCGCTCAGCGAATATTTGCTGGAAGAATTGGAAAAACGTTGCGGGTAGTGAAGCCAATTAAGGCTTCACTACATAGGCCGTCGGCATCCAGCCAAATTGGAATGTTTTGATTTTGGCATCCGGCATAAATTCCCGAATCGCGCGCGTTTCGCCGGGTGCGACTTCGTGATTGTATTGATCAAACACCATCACGCCACCGCTGGTCAGACGCGGCCAGAAATGCTTCAGCGTGGAACTGACAACGTCGTACAAACCGCAATCCGAAAAGATGAGCTTGAATTGTAAATGCGAATGCTCAGCGAAAAATTGCTCTAAATCCTGTGTCACATCCAGATTGTGAATGTGAACAATATTGTCCAGCTTTTGCGCACGAATCAGCCCCATCAAGCGACCATAATCCCCGGTGCATTCGCCTGCCGAAACATACTTTTCTTCGTCCGTCGTTTTAGCTCCCTGAAACCAATCGAAGCCGTGGACGAGCGTCAATGCGTGCGGCTCAAAAAGCTGTGTCAACTTTGCATAGAACAAGCTAACCGAGCCTTTGTACACGCCAATCTCGGCAATATGTCCAGCCACGCCCAACGTCATTTTGTAGGCTTCGTACAGCGAAATATAACGCGCCAATGTCAGCGGGCCAGCGAAGGCGGGGAAGTAGTGGATGTAATCGGTAGGCTCAAATCCCAACGATAAGATTTGTTGTAGCCCGTCGTAATAATCAGGCTTGCGGGATGCGAATTTTTGCAGTTCAAATTCTCCAACTTGATGACTCATTCAGTTCCTCGTTTTGTCTGGGGCGTTATCTTTGGTTTGCTTGCGCCGCACGGAATTCGCGGTCGAGCAATTCGTATAAATGATGGCTGTGCCAGATGCCGTCTTTCTGAAACTCTTCGATTTGTTCGCCGACATAACGAAACCCGCAACGCTGGATCAATCGCTGTGATGCCTCATTCACGCCGAAATGACTTACGCAGAGTTTGTGCAGCCCTAATTCCTGAAAGGCGAATTGCATCACGCGCTGGACGGCTGCGGTCATGATGCCTTGTCCCTGATGCGCACGACCGAGCCAGTAAGCCAGTTCGGCTTTGTTGTAGGTCAACGCGCGATGGCTGCGTGTGAGTGCGATCAGGCTGACAATGCCGCAAAATGCGCCGTCCTTGAAAATGCCCCACGTCATTCCCTGGCCGGATTCGCGCCGCGTGATTTCGCCCTGCAAAAACGCCAGCGTTTGCGCTTTGTCGGTGTGCGCTTCCCACGCCATGTATTTCGAGATTTCCGGGTCGGAAATGTCCGGCCAGATCAAGTCAAGGTCGTTGAGTTCCAGTGGTCTGAGCTTTAAATCGTCTATCATCAAAACCAGGGATGGTTGTGGTTGCATTCGTTACTTCTCCTCTGCCACAGCATAGCCGAAACCTTCTGCGCCAAAGCCATTGCCGTTATAAAACATTAGCGTGCGCTGCTTGTGTTGCAGCAGTGCCGGATAGGCCAGCATGCCAGAATCCCAGCCCGTTTCAGACAAATGGATTCCGGCCTGCGCATCATCGCGTTGCCAGTGTTCCAAATCCTTTGAGTAGGCGTATCCGATGCGATACGCGTCTGCGCCATCACGAAAGCTGTGACTGCCGCGATAGCAAAACCACATGTGATAACCGTCTGATCGCTTCAGCACGTAAGGCCGTGTGATCGCTTCATCCGGGCGTTGTTGGCGAATCGCTGGGCGCGGCTGCGGCGTCCACTGAATGCCGTCACGTGAGTGCGCGAATTTGATGTCGTAGGTGTGTTCGTACTTGTCGTTGATCTTCAGCCAATCGGTGCCAGAGCAGTACCACATATACCAATTGCTGCCCTCTTTTAGCACCATCGGCGAAGTCGCGGAAAACGGGTCGTGCAGGCTTTTGCTCAGTAACGGCCCGGCGCTGATTTTCTGAAACGTCGTGCCGCCGTCTTCGCTGATCGCAAGGCCCGTGGAATTGGTGTACGGAACGGTTGTGCCGCGTGACCAACCGCTGTAGTACAGCAACACTTTGTCGCCATCTCTGACCGCGCAACTCGGCATAATCCCGTGTTCGTCAAATGTGCCGGGACGACCAACAGCAAGAATCGGATTGGGATTCACGCGCAGAATTTCTGTCGGATCGTTTTCGTCTACATCTACGAAAGACGTTAAGCTCAGCGAGCGTTCCGGGCGGGAGGAAAAGTACACACGAATGAAGCCTTCGCACGCCAGCGGCGTCGGCACTTGTGCATGCGTTTTCATCCAATCCGAATTGTGAGGCGCGAAGATCAAGCCGCGCTTTTGCCATTTCATGATTTGTCTGCCAAGCCTTTCAATGCGGCCTCGCGCACGATTTCATCCAACCACTTATGCATGCTGACGCCCTGTTTTGCGCGCGCCTGTTCGGCCAGTTGTTTGGTTTCGGGCGTGACGCCTTCTAATTGGCCGGCGTAGCGTGTGCGATAAGTGCCGCCTTTGGCACCGGGAATCTCAAAATCAAAATTGCCCTGTGGTTCACCTTCGCCAACGGTGAATTCGATCAGATAAAAGACGCCGCCGATGACCCACTTCAAACACACGTCACGTGCTTCGATTGGCATTGCTTCCAACGGCACAGGCGCGAGGAATTGTTTGTTTGTGGTAATTAGAATTTTGGCAAACTCAGTGTCGCGTAACCACGGCGGCATGCTTTCATCACCTACCACGACTTTCGCGCCAACTTTACAGACGCGCACGATTTCAGCCAGGCTGCGTTTGATGTCAGAGAATTCGCCAATCCCGCCAAAGCTGTACACGGCATCGAAATAATGATCAGGATATGGAAGGTAGCAGGCGTTCGAGAGATCAAAGGCAATCGGTACGCGTTGCCCCGCCAATCGCTCCTGCGCCCGCGCCAACATCGCAGGCGAAATGTCCTGCAAATAAAGCTGTCCCTCCGGCCCCAGCTTTTGCGCAATCAATTCGGAATCGCGTCCGGTCCCGCACGAAATTTCCAGCACGCGCGAAGAGGGCTGTACATTCAGTGCCGCGATGAAGTTGTTGCGTACATTTCGCTCATCTTCGTTGTGCGTGAAAAAGGTGAGGTGCAGGAATTGATCGTAAGCTTCAGCGCGCCCGTCATAAAACGAACGAGCCTGCGCGTCTGCGTCTGCGAGTTGCGCGGGATAAGTGAAATCGGGCACGCCTTGTTTGATGTGATACAGATGGCCTGCGCGTGATTTGAGCATCCCCGCGACAATCTCGCCATTCGCTTCCAACGGCTCGCTCAAGGTCAGCGGGCTGTGCGTGACAGGACAAACATAGAACTCTGCGTCTTTACGTTTCATATGGCGTACCAGGGTTATTGCATTTTGGTGAGTTTGAGGAACATCTCGGAATCCAACCGATATTTCGGAGTGCCGGGCGTGATGTACACGCTTTTGGGTTCGACCGATTTGGTAATCAGCGAACCCGCGCCAATAAAGCTTTCGCGCCCGATTCTGAGTTCGTGTGCAATCGTGGAATTCACGCCGAGAAAGCAGTACGGCTCAATCACCGTGCTGCCAGAAATCACGACTTGTCCGGCGATGTAGCAGTGATCTTCGACCGTCGCGTGATGACCGATGTGATTGCCGCTCCAGATGAATACGTTGTTGCCAACGCGCGCGCAGGGTTGAATCACCGAGTTTTCCAGAATGAAGCAATTGTCGCCGATTTCTGCGCGACCAAAGTTCGAGGCGCGCGAATTCACGTAGCTGATGAGCGTGTAGCCTTTCGCTTTGGCTTCGGCATATTTGCGCGCGCGAAAGCGATTGAGGTCGTGATAGCCAACCGCCACAAACATCTGAAACTCGCTCGGCGGATACTTCTTCTGAATCTCCTCGAACGGAATCACCGGGCGACCGAACATTTCTGTTTTGGTGCAAAACGCAGCATCAACCGTGAACGCGACGATTTCGTGTGGGCTGTCGTGTGTCAGGTAAAAATACGCTTCGTCCGCGATTTTGCCGATGCCGAAGATGATGACTTTGCTCATGGAGGTTAACCTTGGGAATTGCACGTAATGGTGAATTCATTCGCCCTGTTTGGCCGCACCAGCGAATGAATTCGCCGCTACGTGCTGTTTGGCCGCCAGATATTTTTCTGTTAATTGACGGCGATCCACTTTGCCATTCGCGTTTTTGGGCAAGAATGTTTCGCGATAAAACACAGATGGGATCATGTAAGCTGGAAGATAGCGTTTCAGGTCGGTGCGAATCTGTTCGTCGCTGCAATCCTCGCGCACAGCAATGACCGCATTGATGCGGCTCAGACCGTTGTGATTGCTGTGTAATGCGGCGGCTTCGGCAATGTAGTCGAGACACGCGAGTGCGGCTTCGATTTCTTCCAACTCAATGCGATAGCCCTGGTGTTTGATTTGATTGTCTTTGCGACCGGAAATGTAGAGTTTTCCATCTGCCGGATTCAATCGCACCAGATCGCCGGTTTTGTACATTATTTCTTGATACTTGTTGTTGTATGGATTCTGCACAAAGCTGGCTGCCGTGCGTTCAGGATCGTTGTAATAGCCGCGCCCGACGTTTGGCCCCAGTAAGCATAGCTCGCCTGCTTCTCCTGGCGGCACGTGCTGACCGTTTGCATCCAAAATCAAATATGCGAAGTTGTTGGCGATTTGTCCAAGAGGTGGCAACCCTTGCAGTTCGACAAAATCCGACGCGCTCAATTGATAGCTGGAGCAAATGCAGGTGCATTCCGTGGGACCGTAAACATTGAAAAACTCGCTGTTTGGATAGGCCTCGTAAAGCTGCTTCAACTTCGCTTTCGGATACCCCTCGCCACCAAACACGAAGCGTCGAATCGAGCGCAGGTTGTGACCATCCGTCGCTTTCATCGTTTGCAAAAAGAGCAATAATGACGGGACCGAAAACCACAATGTGCAATTCGCCGCCGCAACTTTTTCTACTAAGTGTTTCGGATCGCGCACTTCGGTTTTGGTAAATGGCACGAGGCACGCACCTGTGAACAAGGCGGAGTAAAAATCAAAGACTGAGTTGTCAAAATACAAAGGGTTGACGTTGGTCAAAACGTCTGACGAAACAAGATCGAATGTTGTCTGACTCCACGCAATCAGGTTCAGCACATTGGCGTGCGTCATCACTGCGCCCTTGGGGAACCCCGTCGAGCCGGATGTGTACATGATGTACGCGGGATGTGCGCTGGTGATTTGTGGCGTGTGCGGCAAATTGCCGTCGTCATAGATTGAGAATTCGCTGCTGAGCTCGCTGTTGATAACCAGCTTCGGTTCACACGTGGCGATGATTTTGTGCAAGCGTTCGGGTGGACTGTCGGGATCGAGGATCGCATAGATTGCGCCGATCTTCAGACAGGCGAGCATACACGCGAACGTGAGCAGCGATTTTGTCCCGTAAAGACAAATGACATCGTTGGTAACGACGCCTTGCGCCAGTAAATATCGCGCGACTTGATTCGACAGCGCGTTCAGTTCTGCATAACTCACCGCGTTGTTTTCATCAAACCACAGCGCGGATTTTGCCGCGTGTTGTTGGGCGATGGCTTGAAATTTAAGGCCCAGATTGTAGTGGTACATGGTTGTTTGTTCTTAACTTCAAAGAATCAACCCACCGTCTAGCTCCAGCGTTTTGCCATTGAAAAAATCGTTGGTAATGACGCTCAGCACACCGTCGGCAATTTCCTCCGCGCGGCCCAAACGTCGCAAGGGAATTCGTTTAGTCACGTCGCGCAGCAGAGCTTCGCTCAGGGCTTGTTTGGTGGATTCAGTTTCGGTGAAACCGGGCGCAACGCCTGCGACGCGAATGCCCAGCGGACTGAGTTCTTTGGTCCACGTGGCGGTCAGCGCATTGACACCGGCTTTGGCGGCGGAGTACGCGGATTGCCCGGCGTTGCCTGCGGCAGCCACGGAACTGATGTTGACGATGACTCCGCGCGTTCGTGTGGTTATCATTTTCTCCGCGATGCAGAGCGTCATATAAAACACGGAGTTTAAATCTGCGGCCAGAACATCATTCCATTTGTGCACGTCGTGGCGTTCAAGCCCATCCGCTGTCAGCTTAAAAAGAGGCGCGCTGTAAATGATGCCCGCGTTGTTGATGAGGACGTCGGCTGCGCCAAAGCATTGGTGATAGTGATTGGTGGCGGCGACGACGTGTTCATAGTTGGAGACATCGCAGACGATACACTCTACGCTGGGATGCCGTTCGCGTACTTCGCTCAACCCACACTCATCCAAATCAAAAACGGCCACTTGTGCGCCTTGGAGCAGTAGCTTTTCGACGACCGCTCGACCCAGGCCGCGCACGCCGCCTGTGACGATCACTTTTTTGCCTTGCAGTTCCATCTTAATTCGCTAGTTTGGCGCGCAGGATTTGTTTGATGGCGCGAACATTTTTCATCGCGACGATTTCTTCAAATGTGAGCGGAGTGTTGATGCTCGTTTCCAACATGGCGATGAATTCCATATGCGTCAGGGAGTCCCACGTCTCCACTTCGCTCATCGTTAATTCGTCGGTGATTTGAGTCGTTGGCATCTGTAAGACCTCGCCTAACAATTGCGTCACGGTTTCATCTACTTTGCTTAATTCCATAAAAACTCCATCGTGAACTCGGTCACCTTATAAGCTGGTTCTGAGATAAATGTTTATGCGGCAGCGGCCTGATGAGTGCGAGCCAGGCGTTGCTTTACTTCCTCTGCATTTCCCATTGCCAGGCGAACGATGGAGCAAATCGCTGCAATCTCGGTCGGCGTTACTGCTGTGCCTGTGGGCAATGCGAGTACAGTCTCCGCCAATCGTTCTGAGACCGGCAATGATGGCACCTCGGCGCGCGAGGCATACGGCTCCATTCGATGACATCCGGGATAAAAGTAGCGGCGCGCGCGGATGCCTTCGGCCCACAACACTTCTAACAATTGATCTCTGGAAAGCCCTTTGCCGCGCACTTCAGCGATGGCGTATTGATAATTGCCCGCTTCATCGAAGGGCAACAATCGAACCCCCGGCAGCCCGGCCAGACGCAGGCAGTAGGCTTCATAATTAAGCTGATTGGCGGCAGTGATATCGGCCATCATGCTCAAACTTGACAGACCCATTGCCGCTGCCACTTCACTCATTTTGGCATTGGTTCCCACGCTGGCGACGTGATCTATGCCATCAAACCCAAAGCAGGTCATCTGCCGCATTTTTTGCGCCAACTCGTCATCATTGGTTGTAATTGCGCCGCCCTCAAACGAGTTGATGAACTTTGTTGCGTGAAAGCTGAAGACTTCGGCGCGCCCAAAGGAACCGATCACCTGACCTTGATGCGAACCACCGAACGCGTGGGCCGCGTCGTAAATCAATTGCAACCGATACTCGCGCGCGATCTGGGCTAATCTTTCTGTTGGGCAGGCATTGCCCCACAAATGCGTCGCCACAATCGCGCTGGTGCGTGGCGTAATAAGTGCTTCAAGATGATCGGGGTCAATCGTGTGGCGATGAGGATCAACGTCTGCGAAAACAGGTTCCAGCCCAATCCAACTCAAGGCGTGCGCTGTTGCCACAAAGGTGAAGGCTGGCACGATCACTTCGCCGGTCAAGCCGCAGGCTTTGGCGACGACCTGCAACCCTTGTGTGGCGTTACAAACGGTGATGACGTTTCGTACGCCCAATTTTTGTGCCAGCGCGCGCTCAAACTCTGCTACTACTGGCCCGTGATTGGTGAGCCAGCGCCGATCCAGGATGTCGGAAACGCTTTGTAAAAATTGATTGCGCGCCTCGGCCTGCGGCACATTGGGACAACCGACGTGCAGCGGTTCATAAAAGCGGGGCGGCCCGCCAAAGAGAGCTAATTGCGATAATTGTTGTTTCAAGTTTATGTCTGACCTAAGGGGACTGACTTCGATTCTTTCTCTCCATTGATGTTGTCACGCGGCGTAGCTTCTGGTGAGGGTGGGCGTGATTGCAGGGTGACGATACGCAGGAAAAAATGAAGTTGCTGTCTGCGTACCTGCCAAGGAGGCATAGGTCTGTTGTTTGAAGATGCGACCGCATAGATATACGGTTCGCGTTTCGTTGGCCCATCCGCGCTTGAATCGCGTCAGGCCATCGGAGCCGTCATTGTGCGCGCCTGCACCTGCGCCGAGGGCGATCCAACGTGTGCCTGCGCTGGCGAAATGTTCCATTGCACAGTGAAATAAAGCGTACGACGCTTTGAGTTCATATCCGCGCGGCGCATACGCCGCAAGATGGTAATACGCACGCTCTTCATCGCTGAACCAAAGTGTCATCCCGACAGTTTCGCCTTGATGAATGGCGCGCAAAATCGTTAAGCCTGGCACCTGCCATTGCATCGCAAAAGAGGCGCGCGAAAAAGCAGCAAGGCCAGTGATCTGATGACGCTCAATCAAATAATCATAAAGCTTTACCCAGGTTTCAAAAGCGGTATCGGGGCTGCACTGCTCGACGGTCACTTGAGTTAAGGCCTGCCGCACATTGCGACGGTGATGAGCACTAATAGTTTGTGGGCGTTTAAGGTCAATAATGAAATGCTCTTTGTATGGTTGTAGCAGGTCTGGGAATGCTGGTTGCAAATCCGTCAGGGTGCAATTGCCCAACGGATCTGTCACCAGCGTCAAGCTCACGATGTCTTGTTGCAACTGCGTTAGGTCTGGTTCGACTTTTGACCAATCCTTGCACGCGAAGAATGGATAACCTCCCATCGCATCCCAGTGTCTTGAGCCTGGGATCGGGCGTTTCAAAATCCAACTCTGCGCCTCCGGCAGATAGTACGGTGTGCCGAGCGTCGCAAAGGATCGCGCATAATTCGCATGCAGGTAGCCGGATTCCATGCACAAAACAGAATTGGGGAACAGTGTTTACGGGAAAACCAAGTAGTCAATGCGGTAGGGTTGTCTGGCAAACGATCTCGCTGAGCATTTCGGGGTGGGCAATCCTTCAGCGAAGTCCAAGGCGAGGTGGATTATATGGATTGTCCCGATGCCCGTCAATCAATAGTATTTTCCAGCGTTGCGTCTGAACTTTCTATTTTGTGACCAGCCCCACGCGGCACTATCTGAAACATTTCTTTCGTGATAGTTTTTGGAGGCTGGCAAATGCTTGCCGCAATTCATCACCACAAATTATTCCATTGTTGAGGATTGACCAATGAAAACCTTTTTGCTCGCTCCTATTCTGTTTTTGTTTGCCTTGCCGGTTGGGGCGCAGGCGCAATCATCGGATTCCGTAGAATCTCTCAAAAGACAAATCGAACAAATGCGAAACCCTTTGAATGACTGGCCCAATCTGCGTCGCTACCACGAAGCCAATGCCAATCTTGCACCGCCCGCCAGCGACGAAGATCGCGTCGTATTTATGGGCGATTCGATTACGGATGGCTGGCGGCTTGCCGAATATTTCCCCAAGAAACCATACGTCAATCGGGGCATCAGCGGGCAAACCACGCCGCAAATGTTGATTCGCTTCCGTCCCGATGTGATTGCCAACAAACCCAAAGTCGTTGTCATCCTCGCCGGCACGAACGACATTGCGGGAAACACGGGTCCGATGACGGTGGAAATGATCGAAGACAATTACTCTTCGATGGCGGAACTGGCCAAAGCCAACGGCATCAGCGTGGTGTTCTCTTCGGTGCTGCCTGTTCACGATTACGGCTCGCGCAAAATGACGCCGGGGCGTCCACCGGCAGCAATCCTGAAACTCAACGAATGGATGAAAAATTATTGCGCGAAGAACGGCCACGTCTATCTGGATTACTTCAGCGCGATGCTGGATGACAAAGGTTTTCTCAAGGCTGAGCTGGCGAATGACGGGCTGCATCCGAATGCCGCAGGCTATAAGATTATGGCTCCGATGGCCGAAGCCGCGATTCAGCAAGCCTTGAAGCAAAGAAAGTAGCATTGGCCTAGCCATTTGGCCGTTTGCGTTTTGTCAGGCGATGTCGTCATAATCCTTGTCCCTTTACGATGAAGTTATGATTACATCGCCTTACGAGAACGCAGTCCCGGAGTTTCTCGACACCGCTGTTGCAGAACTCAACTTCCTTCGTCAACAAATCACGCCTGATTACTTTTCCTGTGTCGCGGATCTGATCAATTCGTCCGAAGCGTATGGCGGACGTGTTCATTTGACGGGCATTGGCAAATCTGAATACGTCGCCAATTACATCGCCGCGCTGTTTGCCAGCACTGGTACGCCTGCCTACTTTCTGCACGGCACGGAATGCGTGCATGGCAGCGCCGGACAAGTCGCGCGCGGTGATGTGGTGATCGTGATTTCCAACAGCGGCGAAACCTCTGAGATGAAAGCCGCCGTCCAAATGCTCAAGCAAAATGGCGCAAAGATTATCGGCGTGTCCGGCAATCGCGCTTCGTGGATTGCGCGCGAATGCCACGAGTTTTTGTACGTCGGTGTCGCGCGCGAAGGCTCGCCATTTGAATTGGAGCCGCGCACCAGCGTGCTGGCGCAGATTTACGTGCTGGCCGCGCTGAGCATTGAATTGCAGGCGCGCAAAAACGTTACAGAAGTGGAATTTTTGTCGTGGCATCCGGCAGGCAGCATCGGGCGAGCGGTAAGCAGCCGACGATGAATCACCAGCTTCGCAAATCTCGTAGGAGTGTGCCGAAGCCGAGCGGAAAATTTTGTTCCAACAAGGCTATGTCTTGTACTAATCGTTGGGCTTCTGTAATGGCGTGTTGCGTTTCCAATTGCAGCGACGGGCGACTGGTTCCATAGACCAACTCCTTGAGTTTGTTTTTGTATTCAGGCGTCCGTTTGTTCTTGTCTTGCATACAAGCGGCCTCTGTCGCGTGCGCTTCCTTCCCGCACAAATACCAAGCTTCAATGGCTGGCAGCGCGAGTCCGAGCGCGATTTTCAGGGGCGCAAGCCCGGCTCTTGCCCGCAGCTTGCTTTGAGTTTCTTGCACGCTCTCACGCAAAAAACAGAGTCGGCATTTGCGATCCGGTGTTTGTTCGTGCGCTGTTTGATGAATGACCGAGTCATCTAAATCAGCCACAATCACTAACGCTTCCGCATCCGTTCGGTAATGCAAATGCGTCATCACTGCCTGATGACTGGCCTTAACGCCCGGCCAGCCGCGTCCTTGCAACGAAGGCAACCCAATTTCATCCGTTGTAACATTGAGGACAGCATTGATGAAAACGCGAATCGCCGCCTCGTCCGCCGGTGATTCGCTGAAGATTGCTACTTTCATGCGTGTGCCGGAACTCCGCCCAAAATGCCTGTGTACCAAACTTCGCCGAGATGCGAGTCTTCCAGAATCTCATCGAGGTTTGGCTGGTCGCTCAGCCGTTCAAATTTGGTTCCTTCGTCTGTTTTGTTGGCCAGCACGACTTCTTCAGGATGATCACGGAAGAGATCAAGAAAGTACGGAGAATGCGTCGTTACGATGACCTGCACAGGTTCTCGGTCTTCACCATACTCTTCGGGATAGGCCAAGCGATAGAGGGCATCTTGCACATCGCGGAGAAGACGAGGATGGATGCCCCGGTCAGGTTCTTCAAGGCCAATGATTAAAGGAGGATCAGGCAAATAGGCAAGAGTTAACAGGGCAAGGGCAAGCAGCGTGCCTTGTGATAGTTCAGTCGCAGGAATTTTGTGATGACCATTTCTTGTTCTTAGCGAGAAGGCCCGTTGTCCTGACGCTGGGGTTTCAAATAGGATTTGATCGAACTCTGGTAACCACGCCCCTAAAGCTTCATTTACCACATCAAATCTTTCTGGATACTGATCTCTCAGTCTATCAAGCACACCTGCTAGATGACCGCCATTTGATAATAATTCATCGTTGGGTACAAGCTGAACGGGAGCCGCTATCGCTTGAGGTTCGAGCAGGTATATTTGAACTTTTAAGGTACTTTCCAAATTCTCTTTTTCGTAGTCTTTCAAGGTGGGTGAATATGTGGGATATGTTCCTCTTCCTTTTTCATAAAGAAATTTTTTTACTATGTGTTTCTCAGAAACA